>RXJO01000501.1 GCA_003987795.1 Curvibacter sp. | reverse complement strand
CCGCTGGCGGTCAACCTGATGGTGTCCTGCCGCATCGCCAAGGTGCGCATGGAAGAGACCGTGCAATGGGTGGGCTGGATGCTGTTCTCGATGTTCCTCATCATGGTGCTGGTGATCGCCTTCCCCGAGCTGGCCCTGTGGCTGCCTCGGCAGATGGGCTACTGAGCGCCCACCGACTTTCCGTCCTGCCAACGATTCGACCCAAGGAGACCTTCATGACGAAATCCACCATCCAGACCTTCAAACGCTCGCTGCTGGCCCTGGCCATGGGCAGCCTGGCCCTGGCGGCCCTGCCGGGCACGGCCTCGGCGCAGAACTACAAGTCCGAGTACCGCATGTCCCTGGTGCTGGGCCCGGCCTTTCCCTGGGGCAAGGGCGGTGAGATCTGGGCCAACAAGGTGCGCGAGCGCACCCAGGGCCGCATCAACATCAAGCTGTACCCGGGCGTGTCGCTGATCCAGGGTGACCAGACCCGCGAGTTCAGCGCGCTGCGCCAGGGTGTGATCGACATGGCCGTGGGCTCGACCATCAACTGGTCGCCCCAGGTCAAGGCCTTGAACCTGTTCTCGCTGCCCTTCCTGATGCCCGACTACGCCGCCGTCGACGCCCTGACCCAGGGCGAGGTCGGCAAGAGCCTGTTCAAGGTGCTGGACCAATCCGGCGTGGTGCCCCTGGCCTGGGGCGAGAACGGCTACCGCGAGATCTCGACCTCCAAGCTGCCGATCAAGAAGCCCGAAGACCTCAAGGGCCTGAAGATCCGCGTGGTGGGCTCGCCCTTGTTCCTCGACACCTTCAGTGCCCTGGGTGCCAACCCGACCCAGATGAGCTGGGCCGATGCCCAGCCCGCGCTGGCCAGCGGCGCGGTGGACGGCCAGGAGAACCCGATCTCGATCTTCACGGCGGCCAAGCTGCACACCGTGGGCCAGAAGTACGTGACGATGTGGGGCTACATCTGTGACCCGCTGGTGTTCGTGGTCAACAAGGACATCTGGAACTCCTGGACCCCGGCCGACCGCGAGATCGTGCGCCAGGCCGCCATCGATGCCGGCAAGGAAGAGACCGCACTGGCCCGCAAGGGCCTGGTCGAGGCCGACAAGCCGCTGCTCAAGGAGATCGCAGGCCACGGCGTGACCGTGACCCAGCTCAGCCCGGCCGAACGCGAAGCCTTCGTGAAGGCGACCCGCCCCGTCTATGACAAGTGGAAGAGCACCATCGGTGCCGATCTGGTGAACCAGGCCGAAAAGGCCATCGCATCACGCAAGTGATCTCAGGCAGGCGGCCCGCGGGGCTGCCGACCCTGGAAAAAAGGCCCCGGCCGGGGATACCGGTCGGGGCCTTTTTGCTGTGTGCGCTCAGCGCAGACTCGCTCAGTGCTGCAGGATCTTGTTGAGGAAGTCCTTGGTGCGGGGCTGTCGCTCTTCGGGCTTGTTGAAGAAGTCGTCCTTGGAGCAGTCCTCCAGGATCTTGCCGCCCACGTCCATGAAGATCACGCGGTTGCTGACCTTGCGCGCAAAGCCCATTTCGTGCGTGACCACCATCATGGTCATGCCTTCCTTGGCCAGGCTCACCATCACATCGAGCACCTCACCGACCATCTCGGGGTCGAGTGCCGAGGTGGGCTCGTCGAACAGCATCACGATCGGATCCATCGACAGCGCCCGTGCAATCGCCACGCGCTGCTGCTGGCCGCCCGAGAGCTGACCCGGGAACTTGTCCTTGTGGGCGATCAGGCCCACACGCTCGAGGTACTTCAGGCCCTGCTTCTTGGCCTCGTCGGGGCTGCGGCCCAGTACCTTGACCTGGGCGATGGTCAGGTTCTCGGTCACCGACAGGTGCGGGAACAGCTCGAAGTGCTGGAACACCATGCCCACATGGCTGCGCAGTTTGGGCAGATCGGTCTTGGGGTCGTGCACCGCCGTGCCATTGACGTAGATCTCGCCCTTCTGGAAGGGCTCGAGCGCGTTGATGGTCTTGATCAGCGTGGACTTGCCCGAGCCCGAAGGGCCGCACACCACCACCACCTCACCCTTGTTGATCTTGGTCGAGCAGTCGTTCAGCACCTGAAAGCTGCCATACCACTTGGAAACGTTCTTGAGTTCAATCATGTCAAATTCTCACTCTCAATGCCGCCTCAGCGGATGATGGCAATCTTCTTGTGCAGGTGCTTGACCAGCGAGGACAGGGCGAAGCACATCACGAAATAGACCACGGCGGCCAGCACATAGGCCTCGATCGGGCGGCCGAAGTTCTTGCCCGCGGTCTCGAAGCCCTTGAGCATGTCGTAGGCGCCGATGGCATACACCAGCGAGGTGTCCTGGAACAGGATGATGGTCTGGGTCAGCAGCACCGGCAACATGTTGCGGAAGGCCTGAGGCAGGATCACCAGCTTCATGTTCTGGCCATAGGTCATGCCCAGGGCCTGGCCTGCAAAGACCTGGCCGCGCGGGATCGACTGGATGCCGGCGCGCATGATCTCACTGAAGTAGGCCGCCTCGAAGGCGATGAAGGTGATGGTGGCCGACACCTCGGCCCCGATCGGACGACCGATGGCAAAGGGCGCCAGCAGGAACACCCACAGGATCACCATGACCAGCGGAATGCTGCGCATGCCGTTGACATAAATGGTGGCCGGCACATCCAGCACCTTCTTGCCCGACAGGCGCATCAGCGCCAGCACCGTGCCGAAGATCACGCCGCCAATCGTGGACACCACGGTCAGCATGATGCTGAAGTAGAAGCCCTTGGCGACGAACTTGCTGATGAGGTCCCAGCTGTAGAACGAGAGATCGAAATTCATCAGTGCCCCCCTCCGGTGCCGCCCTGGACGATGAAGCCCGGGACACGCGCGCGTTTTTCAATGAAGGCCATGAGCCGGTTGATCACAAAGGCCGACACGATGTACAGGCCGGTCACGGCGATGTAGATCTCGATGCCGCGCGAGGTCTCCTCCTGGGCCTGCATCGCGAACATGGTCAGCTCGGACACCGAGACGGCAAAGGCCACCGACGAGTTCTTGAAGATGTTCATGGTCTCGCTGGTGAGCGGCGGGATGATGATGCGAAACGCCATCGGCAGGATCACGTAGCGGTAGTACTGAGCCGTGGTGAAGCCCAGCGCCATGCCCGCGTAGCGCTGGCCACGCGGCAGGGCCTGAATCCCGGCGCGCACCTGCTCGGCAATCCGCGCCGAGGTGAAGAAGCCCAGGGCCAGCACCACCAGCAGGAAGCTGGGCACGTCTTTGAGCACCGGGATGAAGGCGGGGATCACGTGGTACCAGATGAAGATCTGGACCAGCAGGGGGATGTTTCTGAACAGCTCGACCCAGGCATTGCCAAGGCGGGTCAGTGCAGGGCTGTCGGGCAGCGTGCGGATGGTGCCGATCACGGCGCCCAGGATCAGGGCCACCGCCAGCGCCAGCAAGGCCACGGACACGGTCCAGCCCCAGGCCGACAGCATCCATTGCCAGTAGGTCGGGTAAGCCCCGCCGGGGTCTTGCAGGAAGACTTCCCATTGCCAGTTCATGGCCATACAGGCTTCTCCAGTCTGAAAATTGAAAACAGGGAACAGGCCGAACCCAGCATCTGATCTGTCCGGCAGCCCGAAGGCTGCCGGACCGGGGCCCGGCCAGGGCGGGCGTCAGCTCAAGCCAGAGGCCGGCGGACGCCGCAAGACACCATCACTTCTTGGCGTAGTCTTCAGCGGGCTTGTCGTTGGGGTTGGCCCAGGCAGCCTTGGTGGCGTCGCTGGCGGGCAGGCCCACACGGGTGTTCTTCGGCGGGATGGGCTGCACGAACCACTTGTCGTACAGCTTGGCCAGTTCACCCGACTTGGCCATGTCCTTGATGGTGTCATCGCCGATCTTCTTGAAGGCCGGGTCATCCTTGCGCACCATGATGCCGATGGGCTCGACGTTCAGGACTTCACCGACGATCTTGTAGTCGGCGGGGCTCTTGGAGGTGGCGATGTTGCCCGCCAGGATCTGAGCATCCATCACGAAGGCATCGGCACGGCCCGATTCGAGCAGCAGGAAGCTGTCGGCGTGGTCCTTGCCGAAGACTTCCTTGAAGTCGACGCCGGTGGCGCGCTCATGCTTGCGCAGCAATTGCACGGAAGTGGTGCCGGTGGTGGTCGCCACGTTCTTGCCATTGAGCTGGGCGATGCCGGTGATGCCGGAGGCCGCCTTGACCGCGATGCGCACTTCTTCGACGTAGGCGGTGTCCAGGAAGGACACGTCCTTCTGGCGGGCCACGTTGTTGGTGGTCGAGCCGCACTCGATGTCCACGGTGCCGTTCTGGACCAGCGGGATGCGGTTTTGCGAAGTGACCGAGACGTACTTCACTTCGAGCTTCTTGCCCACGGCCTTTTCGACGTTGCCGACGATGCGCTGGCAGAGTTCGACGTGGTAGCCGGCGTACTTGCCGTCGCCCAGCGTGTAGGACAGTGCACCCGACGAATCGCGCACACCCAGGGTGATGGCGCCCGACGCCTTGACCTTGGCCAACGTGTCATTGGCTTGGGCCAGGACGCTGCCCGTCGCCAGGGCGGCGACTGCAAAAGCGAGCAGATGTTTCTTCATGGAATCTCCTAGGAATGGGAACGATGAGATTAAGGGAAGGGCAAATTTTAGGGAACCGGCACCCAGGGAATACCCGGCGTCGCAAGCGACAAAAAATGCACTGAGGGCTTCATGTCCTGGTCCATCCGGGCAGCTTTGCCCAACCCGACACGCCAGGCTGCCGCCACAACGGCCAGCGCAGGCATGAGGATGATCCAGACAAGCAGCCTTTGTGCCAGGGTAAGCCTCAAATGCAATGGATCAGACAGAATCAGGGAAAACCTGGACGGCATCGGGCCGGGCGGCGCACGCCGCGGCAACAGCCGGATGAAGGCCTGGAATCAGGGAGGAATGGCTTGTCTCGGCACCGTGACGCATGGTGATGGTCCTGTTGTTATAGCGACCTGTCACGCCCGTGTCTTGGACAGGCGGCAGGTTGGTGGGCCCAGACTGTAGAGAAGCGCCCGACCCAAGGCCAATGCCGGATTAAATGGCCCTCATGCAAAAAAAGCATGACGCCCAATGAACGCCCTCAGGCCGATTCATCCGGACGCACCGTATTGGCCACCAGATAGCGCCACAAGGCTTCGGCGCGGTCCTTGGGTGCCTCGCGCCCGGCCGCCTGGGCCGAAGGCCGCTCGCGATAGGCACGCAATTCCATGGTGATCTGCAGTGGCGGGGCGTCGGGCGGCAACGCACTCACCAGACGCCGGGCCCGCAGGTCCTTGCGCACCGCGCTGAAGGGCAGGAACGCCACACCGTGACCTTCGAGTGCCATGGCCTTGAGGCCTTCAGCCATGTCGGTCTCGTACACGCGGTCGAGGTGGATGGCGGTGCCCGACTGCTTGAGCATCAACTCAACCATGCGCCCCAGGTAGGCATCAGGGGCGTAACCGAGATAAGGCAGCAACTGGCCGGGGCGGCCCGGCAGCAGGTACATCGGCCGGCCCTCGGCATCGGGTTTCACATAGGGGGCCAGCACCTCCTCGCCCAGGCTCACCATGTCGTAGCGGTCGGGGTCGATCTGGAAGGGCTGCGAGGGGTGGTAGTAGGCGATCAGCAGATCGCAACTGCCCTCCACCAGACGCAGCACGGCATCGTGCACATTGAGCGCGATCAAGCGGCTCTTGAGGGGGCCGAACTTCTCTCGCAGGCTGGTGACCCAGGTCGGAAAGAAGGTGAAGGCCAGCGTGTGCGGCACCGCGAACTCGACCACATCCTTGCCCACGCTGGTGTGGCCGCGCAGCATGGCACGGGTGGTCTGCAGCGACTGCAGCATCTCCAGCGACTGCGCATACAGCGTCTCGCCGGCCGGCGTCAGCCGGGTGGGGTAGGAGCTGCGATCCACCAGGTCCGCCCCGGCCCAGGCCTCCAGGGCCTGGATGCGGCGCGAGAACGCTGGCTGGGTCACGTGCCTCAGTTGGGCCGACCGGCTGAAACTGCGGGTTTCAGCCAGGCTGACGAAGTCTTCAAGCCATTTGGTTTCCATGGGGGGCGATTATGAGCCGCCCCGGGGCCGGCTTGTCACACAGGCGCCACGACACCTTGCCCGGAGTAATGCCCCTTGACGTTGGCCAGGAACTGGTTCACCGAGCGCTGCACCGCCTCGGGCGACCAGCCGGCCACATGGGGCGTGAGCACCACATTGGGGAGGTCGATCAGATCGGCCGGGGGTTGGGGTTCGCTCTCGTACACATCGAGGCCGGCCGCACCGAGCCGCCCCTCGCGCAGGGCCTGAGCCAGTGCGGCGGTGTCGACCACGCTGCCGCGCGCGATGTTGACCAGCACGCCACGGGGGCCCAGGGCATTGAGCACCGACGCATTCACCAGGTGCCGCGTGGCCGGCCCGCCCGGGGTGGCCACCACCAGGAAATCGGCCCACTCGGCCAGGGCCAGCAACTGGTCGAAGTAGCGGTAGCCCACGCCCTCACGCGGGCTGCGGTTGTGGTAGCCGACCTCGATGTCGAAGCCCTCGGCCCGGCGCGCGATCTTGCGCCCGATGGTGCCCAGGCCCAGCAGGCCCAGGCGTCGGCCCGACACATTGGGCGGCAGCGGGATGGCCTCACGCCAGACGCCCTGGCGGGTCAGGGTGTCGAGGCGCGGAATGCCACGCACGGCCGCCAGCAGCAGGCCCAGGGCGTGATCGGCCACGCAATCGTCATTGGTGCC
Source organism: Curvibacter sp. (assembly GCA_003987795.1). GTDB lineage: Bacteria > Pseudomonadota > Gammaproteobacteria > Burkholderiales > Burkholderiaceae_C > Curvibacter. Next base: position 1,179 of record RXJO01000501.1, on the reverse strand, counting down.
GGCACCATTGGCCACCACGATCCCGCGCTGACGGGCATGGGCCACGTCGACCATCTCGTAGCCGGCGCCCAGGGCACAGATCAGTTGCAACTGGGGCATGCGGTCCATCTCGGCGGCGGTCAGACCGACCGCCCCCACGGTCAGCACGACCTGCACCTGCGACCCATGCTCGGCCACGGCGGCGGCGCGCTCAGCCGGGCTGGGGGCATAGACCACCTGCAGGATTTCGCCCATCTGGGCACGGTGCTCTTCAGACAGGAAATGAAGGGCCAACAACAAAGGCTTGCTCGGATTCATGGCAGGACATCGAAAAAAAGAAACGGAAACTCAAATCGGCGCCAGCTCGGCTCATTCGCCACTCTGCTGCAGCGCCCACATGCGCGCGTAGCGCCCTTGCTGGGCCAGCAGGTCGGCATGGGCACCACGCTCGATGATGCGCCCGCCCTCCATGACCAGGATCTCATGCGCGTCGACCACGGTGGAGAGTCGGTGCGCGATCACCAGCGAGGTCTTGTTGCGCGCCACCGAGCTCAGCTCGGCCTGGATGGCCCGCTCATTGGCCGAGTCCAGTGCCGAGGTGGCTTCGTCGAAGATCAGGATGGGCGGATTCTTGAGCAGCGTCCGAGCAATGGCCACCCGCTGCTTTTCACCCCCGGAGAGCTTCAGGCCGCGCTCGCCCACCACGGTCTGGTAGCCGGCCGGCGAGGCGGCGATGAAGTCGTGGATGCGGGCGGCCCGGGCCGCCTCCTCGATTTCGGCCTGGGTGCTGCCGGGGCGGCCGTAGGCGATGTTGTAGGCCACGGTGTCGTTGAACAGCACGGTGTCCTGCGGCACGATGCCGATGGACTGACGCACACTGGCCTGGGTGACGGCGCGGATGTCCTCCCCGCCGATGGTGATGCGGCCTTGCTGCACGTCATAGAAGCGGTACAACAACCGGGCCAGGGTCGACTTGCCCGAGCCCGATGGCCCGACCACCGCCACGGTCTTGCCCGCCGGCACGACAAAGCTCACGCCCTGCAGGATGGGCCGCCCGCCCTTCACGTCATAGGCGAAGTGCACATCCTCGAAACGCAGCTCGGGGGCCGCGCCAGGCAGCAACGGCTGCGCACCGGGCGCGTCGGCCACTTCGCGCTCACGCTCCATCAGGGTGAACATCTTGTCGAGATCGGTCAGGCT
>RXJO01000560.1 GCA_003987795.1 Curvibacter sp. | reverse complement strand
GGGCTTGATCGATGACCGCCTGTTTGGCGAAGAGAAATGGCAGCACCAGATGTTCTACCCGGTGCTGCAAAGCCAGCGGGCGCACAGCGCGCTGAGGGCGGGTGGCAAGGCTTATGAGGCCCCACCAGAAGCCCAGCAAGCGCACTGACACGAGGCCGGAGCAGCATCCGGCCATGCTGCGTCAATGCGTTGAGTCAGCAGCGGCCCAACGGGGTCGCGCTCAAGCCCCGCGCCCCAGGGGCCGCTCCAACTTGATCACAGCGCGACAGCCCAAAGCCTTGGCGTAGCGTTGCACTGTTTGCATCGAAGGCTGGCGCCCGCCACTCTCCAACCTCGCAACCGTGCTTTGGCTTGTGCCCATGCGCTTGGCCACTTCGGCCTGGGTCAGGCCCGCACGGTGGCGGGCAGCGATGAGCTCTCGTGCCATGTCGAACTCATCCGCCAGCTTTTCATACTCGGCTTGAGCGTCTGCCTCAGCGAGCAAGCTGGATTTGAATTCCTTCAAACTTTTCATAACACCGCCTCCAAACGAGCAAGAGCCATCTCAATCGCTTTGCGCGGTGTGGCCTGGGTCTTCTTCACGAACACGTGCAGCACGATCAATCTTTGCCCACTGATCGAGGCATAGACGGCCCGAGAGATGCCATCGCGCCCACGCATCCGCATTTCCCACAATTTGTTTTCAATCGGCCGCACATGCGGCAAGCCGACTTGCTGAGGCCCCAGGTCCTCCAGCAACTCGGCAATCCGCAGGAAGCGGGCCTTCATGTCCGTAGGTAACGCGCCCAATTCGGGCTCTGCCAACGGGTGAATCACAACGGTCCAATTGCTCAAATTATATCCTTTTGGGTATTTTTTGAGGTCGCGGTCAACACCTGTGCCAGAAGACCCCCGTCAGAACCCCAATGAAAAAGCCTCATGGGACGAAACGTCGCATGAGGCTTAGGAGGCATTTTCAGACGCAGGGCTGCACGGCAGCCAGAGCCCAGGCCACATCCCGCCCTGACGGTCAGGGTGGGAGGGCGAAACGGGGCGGGGCCATAAGAAAGCCCCTGTCCCTTACTTGCGTGCCGGCGGCAGGTCGGTGCAGCTGCCGTGGGCGGCTTCCGCGCACAGGCCGATGCTTTCGCCCAGCGTGGGGTGCGGGTGGATGGTCTTGCCGATGTCGATTTCATCGGCGCCCATCTCGATGGCCAGGGCCACCTCACCGATCATGTCGCCAGCGTGCGTGCCCACGATGCCGCCACCCAGGATGCGGTGGGTCTCGGCGTCGAACAGCAGCTTGGTGAAGCCTTCGTCGCGGCCGTTGGCGATCGCGCGGCCCGAGGCGCTCCAGGGGAACAAGCCCTTCTTGACCTTGATGCCCTGGGCCTTGGCCTGGTCTTCGGTCAGGCCCACCCAGGCCACTTCGGGGTCGGTATAGGCCACGCTCGGGATCACGCGGGCATTGAAGGCGGCGCTCGCCAGTTCCTTGTCGCCCTTGAGTTCGCCGGCAATCACTTCGGCTGCCACGTGCGCCTCATGCACCGCCTTGTGCGCCAGCATGGGCTGGCCCACGATGTCGCCGATGGCGAAGATGTGCGGCACGTTGGTGCGCATCTGGATGTCGACGTTGATGAAGCCGCGGTCGGTCACGGCCACGCCGGCCTTGTCAGCGCTGATCTTCTTGCCGTTGGGCGTGCGGCCCACGGCCTGCAGCACCAGATCGTAGGTCTGCGGAGCCGGTGCGGTGCCGCCCTCTTCGGCCGCGGCAAACGTCACCTCGATGCCTTCGGGCGTGGCCTTGGCCGACACCGTCTTGGTCTTGAGCATGATGTTGTCGAAGCGATGGGCGTTCATCTTCTGCCAGACCTTGACCAGATCGCGGTCAGCGCCCTGCATCAGGCCATCCATCATCTCGACCACGTCCAGGCGCGCGCCCAGGGTGCTGTACACCGTGCCCATTTCAAGGCCGATGATGCCGCCACCCAGGATCAGCATGCGCTTGGGCACTTCCTTGAGCGCCAGCGCGCCGGTGCTGTCGACCACGCGTGGGTCATCAGGCATGAAGGGCAGGCGCACGGCCTGCGAGCCGGCCGCGATGATGGCGCGCTGGAAGCCGATGGTCTGGCTCTTGCCGGTACGCACCTGGGCTTCGCCGCTGGTTTCCTCGACCTGCAGCTGGTGGCTGCTGATGAAGTTGCCATAGCCACGCACCACCGTCACCTTGCGCATCTTGGCCATGGCGGCCAGACCGCCGGTCAGTTTGCCGATGACCTTTTCCTTGTGGCCGCGCAGCTTGTCGATGTTGACGGTGGGGGCCCCGAAATCGACGCCCAGATCGGCCATGTGGCTGACCTCGTCCATCACCGCTGCCACGTGCAGCAGCGCCTTGGAGGGGATGCAACCCACATTCAGGCACACGCCACCCAGGGTGGCATAGCGCTCGACCAACACCACCTTGAGGCCCAGGTCGGCCGCGCGGAAGGCGGCCGAGTAGCCACCAGGCCCGCCACCGATCACGACCACGTCGCAATCGATGTCGTTGCTGCCTGTGGGCGCTGCTGCCACCGGGGCCGGGGCGGCGGCCACCGGCGCAGGCGCTGCGGCCGCAGGGGCCGGAGCGGCGGCAGCCGGGGCTGCAGCGGCAGCACCCGCCACTTCGAGCGACAGGATCACCGAACCCTCGGCCACCTTGTCGCCGAGCTTGACCTTGAGCTCTTTGACCACGCCGGCATGCGACGAGGGGATCTCCATCGAGGCCTTGTCGGACTCGACCGTGATCAGCGATTGTTCGGCCTTCACCGTGTCGCCGGGCTTGACCAGCAGTTCGATGATGGCCACTTCGGAGAAGTCACCGATGTCGGGGACCTTGATGTCTATCAGGCTCATACGGAACCTTTCAATTTGATCGTGAAGATGTTGATGGGCGCGGCCGAGTTGCGATCGAATTCGCAACTGGCGGCCAGGCCGGCCTCGGCCACCTCGCGGGCCGTCTTGGCCCGGGCATAGGTGGCGTGCATGGCGCCGAGGGCAAAGCTGCGTCCGGAGCCGATGCCCCAGAACTCTTTGAACTCGAACACCTCGCGGTAGCTGTACAAGCCATAGATGCCGCTTGCGTTGGCAATCAGCACGCTGAACTGGCTGGACTCGTAGGGGTCGTTGTCGTCTTCCTTGGTCTGCAAAAAGAAGGTCTCTTTGAGCAGAGGGTGCAGGCGCGTGAAGGTGTCGAACACCTCGTCGCGGCTGCCCAGACGCAACTGATCCTTGGGCAAGGCATTCAGCGCCTTGCGCAGCACCGGGAAATGCGCCACGGTGCCGGCCATGCCGATGTAGCTGGGGCCGCCCATCGCATCGACCTTGAAGAGCTTTTCGTTCTCTTCAAAGCGCTGCGACAGCCGGGTATCGCCAAAGGTGACCAGGGTATCGGCCGCGATGGCCACCTGCCCACCCTTGCGCACGACGACCACGGTCGTCATGCGCAGGTCCCCTGCCCCATCGGGCACATGCCGGCCTGCCGGGCGCCGCCAGCCCACACCATCGAGAGCGTGGGGTGCCGTGCCATCACAGCAGGACGCGACAGAAGTCGGCCAGGATCTGACCCAGGAAGGCGTTGAAGCGCGCGGCAGCCGCCCCGTCGATCACGCGGTGATCCCAGGTCAGCGACAGCGGCAGCATCAGGCGCGGCTGGAAGGCCTTGCCATCCCACTTGGGTTCGATCTGGCTCTTGCACACGCCCAGGATCGCCACCTCGGGCGCATTGATGATGGGCGTGAAGTAACGCCCACCGATGCCGCCCAGGCTGGAGATGGTGAAGGTGGCACCGCTCATGTCGGCCGGTCCCAGCTTGCCATCGCGTGCCTTCTTGGCCAGTTCGCCCATTTCCTGGCTGATCTGCAGCACGCCCTTCTTGTCGGCGTCCTTGATCACCGGAACGACCAGGCCGTTCGGGGTGTCGGCGGCAAAACCGATGTGGTAGTACTGCTTGTAGACCAGCGAGTCGCCGTCAAGGCTGCTGTTGAACTCAGGGAACTTCTTGAGCGCGGCCACCGAGGCCTTGATCAGGAAGGCCAGCATGGTCACCTTGACGCCGCTCTTTTCGTTCTCCTTGTTGGTGGAGACGCGGAAGGCTTCGAGGTCGGTGATGTCGGCATCGTCGTGGTTGGTGACGGCCGGGATCATGATGGCGTTGCGCAGCAGGTTGGCGCCGCTGATCTTCTTGATGCGACCCAGTTCCTTGCGTTCGATCGGACCGAACTTGGCGAAGTCGACCTTGGGCCAGGGGATCAGGCCCAGCTCAGAGCCACCACCACCGGTCGAAGCCGGGGCCTTGGCGGCCTGCGCCTTGGTCTGAACCGCACCAGCCATCACGGCCTTGGTGAAGGCTTGCACGTCGGCCGGGGTGATGCGGCCCTTCAGGCCGGTGCCCTTGACCTCTTCGAGCGGCACCCCCAGCTCACGGGCGAACTTGCGCACCGAGGGCGAAGCATGCGGCAAGGCGGCCGAGGGCGTGCCCGGCTGGTGCGCCGGCACGGCCAGAGCGGCCGGTGCGACAGCCACGGCAGCCACGGCAGCCGCAGCGACCGGAGCAGCAGCGGCGGCGGGGGCAGCCACCGGGGCCGGTGCAGCAGCCGGAGCTGCCGCGCCAGCAGCGCCTTCGAGTACGGCAATCAGGTCACCGATGTTGACCTTGTCGCCGATCTTGACCTTGAGCTCTTTGAGAACGCCGGCGGCCGAAGACGGGATCTCCATCGAGGCCTTGTCGGACTCGACCGTGATCAGCGATTGCTCGGCCTTCACGGTGTCGCCGGGCTTGACCAGCAGTTCGATCACGGCCACGTCCTTGAAGTCGCCGATGTCGGGGACCAGCACATTGACCGGGCCGGCAGCCGCCGGGGCGGCCACAGGTGCCGCCACCGGAGCCGGTGCGGCCGGGGCCGGCGCTGCAGCAGCCGGCGCGGCAGGCGCCGCAGCGGGGGCCTCGGCGGCACCCGCCACCTCCAGCGCCACCACCACCGAGCCTTCGGAGACCTTGTCGCCGAGCTTGACCTTGATTTCCTTCACCACGCCGGCATGCGACGAGGGGATCTCCATCGAGGCCTTGTCGGATTCGACCGTGATCAGCGACTGCTCGGCCTTGACCGTGTCGCCCACCTTCACCAACAGCTCGATGACGCCCACTTCGTCGAAATCACCGATGTCGGGGACCTTGATATCTACCAATGCCATGTTGTGTCTCCTGGCCGTATCAGGCGTACAGCGGGTTGATCTTGTCGGCCTGGATGCCGTACTTGGCGATCGCCTCGGCCACCTTGGCCACCGGCACCGTGCCTTCTTCGCTCAGCGCCTTGAGGGCTGCCACCACGATGTAATGGCGGTTCACCTCGAAGTGTTCGCGCAGCTTGCTGCGGAAATCGCTGCGGCCGAAACCGTCGGTGCCCAGCACCTTGTAGGTGCGACCCTTGGGGATGAAGGGGCGGATCTGCTCCGCATAGGCCTTCATGTAGTCGGTCGAAGCCACCACCGGACCGTTGTGCGCAGCCAGTTGCTGGGCCACGAACGGGACACGCGGGGTTTCCAGCGGGTGCAGCAGGTTGAAGCGTTCGGCTTCCTGACCATCACGGGTCAGTTCGTTGAAGCTCGGGCAGCTCCAGACGTTGGCGGCCACGCCCCAGTCCTTCTCGAGCAGCTCTTGTGCGGCGATGCTTTCGCGCAGGATGGTGCCCGAACCCAGCAGTTGCACGCGCGGGGTCAGCTTGGCGCCTTCCTTGCACAGGTACATGCCCTTGATGATCTGCTCTTCGGTGCCGGGCGTCAGGCCGGGCATCGCGTAGTTCTCGTTCAGCAGGGTCAGGTAATAGAAGACGTTGTCCTGCTTTTCGACCATGCGCTTCAAGCCATGGTGCAGGATCACGCCCACTTCATGGGCAAAGGTCGGGTCGTAGCTGACGCAGTTCGGGATGGTGCCGGCTAGGATGTGGCTGTGACCGTCTTCGTGCTGCAGGCCTTCGCCGTTCAGCGTGGTGCGGCCCGAGGTGCCGCCCAGCAGGAAGCCACGGGCTTGCATGTCGCCTGCCGCCCAGGCCAGGTCGCCGATGCGCTGGAAGCCGAACATCGAGTAGTACACGTAGAACGGCACCATGATGCGGTTGCTGGTGCTGTAGCTGGTGGCCGCAGCGATCCAGCTGCTCATGCCGCCGGCTTCGTTGATGCCTTCCTGCAGGATCTGGCCGGCCTTGTCTTCCTTGTAGTACATGACCTGGTCTTTGTCGACCGGGGTGTACTGCTGGCCTGCCGGGTTGTAGATGCCCACCTGACGGAACAGGCCTTCCATGCCGAAGGTACGGGCTTCGTCGACCAGAATCGGCACCACGCGCGGGCCCAGGGCCTGGTCACGCAGCAGTTGGGTCAGGAAACGCACATAGGCCTGGGTGGTCGAGATCTCGCGGCCTTCGGCCGTGGGCTCCATCACCGACTTGAACACGTCGAGCGACGGCACGGTGAACTGCTCGTCGGCCTTGGTGCGGCGGTGCGGCAGGTAGCCGCCGAGGGCCTTGCGGCGCTCGTGCAGGTACTGCATCTCGGGGGTGTCGTCAGCCGGCTTGTAGAACGGGATCTTGGGCAGTTCGCTGTCCGGGATCGGGATGTTGAAGCGGTCGCGGAAGATCTTGATGTCTTCGTCGGTCAGCTTCTTGGTCTGGTGGACGTTGTTCTTGCCTTCGCCGGCCTTGCCCATGCCGAAGCCCTTGACGGTCTTGATCAGCAGCACAGTGGGCTGGCCCTTGTGCTTGGTGGCGGCAGCGTAGGCGGCGTAAACCTTCTGCGGATCGTGACCGCCGCGGCGCAGAGCCCAGATGTCTTCGTCCGACATCTTGGACACCATCTCCAGCGTGCGCGGATCGCGGCCGAAGAAGTGCTTGCGGACGTAGGCGCCGTCGTTGGCCTTGAAGGCCTGGTAATCGCCGTCCAGGGTCTCCATCATGATCTTGCGCAGGGCGCCGTCCTTGTCGCGCGCCAGCAGCGGATCCCAGTTGCTGCCCCACAGCAGCTTGATCACGTTCCAGCCAGCACCGCGGAACTCGCCTTCGAGCTCTTGCACGATCTTGCCGTTGCCACGCACCGGGCCATCGAGGCGCTGCAGGTTGCAGTTGACCACGAAGATCAGGTTGTCGAGCTTTTCACGGGCTGCCAGGCCGATTGCGCCCAGCGATTCGACCTCGTCCATTTCGCCGTCGCCGCAGAACACCCAGACCTTGCGGTTTTCGGTGTTGGCAATGCCACGGGCGTGCAGGTACTTGAGGAAACGGGCCTGGTAGATCGCCATCAGCGGGCCCAGGCCCATCGAGACGGTCGGGAACTGCCAGAACTCGGGCATGAGCTTGGGGTGGGGGTAGCTCGACAGGCCCTTGCCTTCGACTTCCTGGCGGAAATGCAGAAGCTGCTCTTCAGTCAGGCGGCCTTCCAGGTAGGCGCGGGCGTACACGCCGGGCGACACGTGGCCCTGGATGTACAGGCAGTCGCCACCATGGTTTTCGCTCTCGGCGTGCCAGAAATGGTTGAAGCCGGCGCCGAACATGTGGGCCAGCGAGGCGAACGAGCCGATGTGGCCGCCCAGGTCGCCGCCGTCCACGGGGTGATGGCGGTTGGCCTTGACCACCATGGCCATGGCGTTCCAGCGCATGTAGGCGCGCAGGCGTTCTTCGATCTCGATGTTGCCAGGGCAGCGTTCTTCCTGGTCGGGCTCGATGGTGTTGACATAACCGGTGGTAGCAGAGAACGGCATGTCGATGCTGTGCTCGCGGGCGTGTTCGAGCAGTTGCTCAAGCAGGAAGTGGGCGCGCTCTGGGCCCTCGGCTTCGATCACGGCGGACAGGGCGTCCATCCACTCACGGGTTTCTTGGTTGTCCAGGTCTTGTGCCGGGTTGGCAGCAATGCCGGGCACGTGCTCGGGTTGGGCTGACATGCTTGTCTCCTGCTAAAGGGGTTGCGTCATGGTTT
>RXJO01000392.1 GCA_003987795.1 Curvibacter sp. | reverse complement strand
CAACGTCTATTTCCAGCAAGACCCGGTCGACGCCGCCCTGGCCGTGGGCCTGAAAGACCTGTGGTTCCCGGTCTGCCCCTCGTCCTTCCTCAAGCAGGACCCGATCTCGCTGCGCCGCATGGGCTACAAGATCGCGCTGTGGCGCGACCATGACGGCAAAGTCCATGCCCTGGAAGACCACTGCCCGCACCGCGGTGCCCCCCTGTCGCTGGGCGTGGTCCTGGGTGACCGACTGGCCTGCCCCTACCACGGTGTGGAAGTGCGGCACGACGGCGTGGTGACCAGCGTGCCCGCGCTGCCCGGCTGCAAACTCGAGGGTTCGCGCACCACGCGCATCTTCCACGCCGTCGAGAGCAATGGCGCGATCTTCCTGTTCAACTCGACCGAGCCGCAGATCGACACCCCGCCGCCGCTGCGCCTGCCCGAAGAGCTGACCTCGCCCGAGTGGTCGTCCTTCCTGTGCTACACCGAATGGGGCTGCGACTACCGCTATGTGATCGACAACGTGATCGATCCCATGCACGGCACCTACCTGCACAAGCAGTCGCACACCATGTACGAAGGCGATGTGACGGCCGAATTCCACATCCGCGACACCGACACCGGTTTCGTGTTCGAAAAGAAGGGCCAGCGCAACGTCAACTTCGACTGGACCGAGTGGATCGACACCGGCATCCACCTGATGCGCCTCGAAATCCCCTACCCGAAGACCGGCGGCCCTGGCGGCAACTTCGCCATCATCGGCAGCTACACCCCCATCAGTCGCCAGGCCTCGGGCGTGTTCCACTGGCGCTGCCGCAAGGTGGACGGCTGGCAGCGCGACACCTGGCGCTTCCTGTACAAGAACCGCCTCGAGCAACGCCACTGGAATGTGCTGGAGCAGGACCGCGTGGCCGTCGAGACCATGGAACCCGACGCCAACCAGCGCGAGTTCCTGTACGCCCACGACATGGGCATCGTGCGCCTGCGCCGCCACCTGAAGGGCCTGGCCCAGGCCCAGATCGAGCGCACCACCGCCAAGGCCTGATCGCCAAGCGCCTGCCAGGCCAGAATGCGCCCCCGAAACACCGTCACAGGCGGTCTCGGGGGCGCTGCAGTCTCCGAGCGACCTTAAACTCGAACAAACACCCCCCAGACCCCACCCCTAGCACTGTCACGGTCATGTCGAATCTTCTGAAAGCCTACATCCACGCGCTTCGCTACGAGGCCGAAGACATCCACAGCATCGAGCTTCGCCGCGCGGGCGGCGGTGACTTGCCCGAGTTCTCGGCCGGCTCCCACATCGACCTGCACCTGCCCAACGGGCTGGTGCGCAGCTACTCCCTGCTCAATGCCGCCGGGGAACGCCACCGCTATGTGCTGGGCGTCCTGAAAGACCGGCGCAGCCGTGGCGGCTCGCGCTGCGTGCACGAGACCCTGCGCGTGGGCCAGGCCATCGACATCAGCGAGCCGCGCAACAACTTCGCGCTGCACGAAGACGCAGGCCACTCGGTGCTGGTGGCCGGCGGCATCGGCGTGACGCCCATCCTGTGCATGGCCACCCGCCTGAAGCAATTGGGCCGCTCGTTCGAGGTGCTTTACTTCGCCCGCTCGCGCAAGAGCGCCGCCTTCATCGCCGAGCTGCAGGCCCTCGGCGCCCCGCTGCACCTGCATTTCGACGACGAACAGAACGGCCCCCCCGATCTCAAGGCCCTGCTGGCAGCCCGCCCGGCCCAGGCCGACACCCATTACTACGCCTGCGGCCCGGCCGTGATGCTCGACGCCTTCGAAACCTTCTGCGCTGGGCTGGGCTACGCCAACGCCCACATCGAACGCTTCGCCGCGGTCGAGGTGGCCGCCGCCTCGGACGCGCGCCAGAGCTTCACGGTCGAGCTCAAGCGCTCGGGCAAGTCGATCACCGTCGAGGCCGGCCAAAGCCTGCTGCAGGCCCTGAACGCCGCCAAGATCAACTGCGTGACCAGCTGCGAAGAAGGCATCTGCGGGGCCTGCGAAACCCGCGTGATCGAAGGCCAACCCGACCACCGCGACTCGGTGCTGAGCACCGCCGAACGGGCCGCCAACAAGGTCATGATGATCTGCGTCTCGGGTTGCAAGAGCGAGCGGCTGGTGCTGGATCTCTGAGTACCACCACCGGCAGCGTGCCGACAGACGGCAGCAGTGACGGCGGCTGCCGTCTGTTCAATGCCCCGCCGGGCGGGCAGGCTGTCGCTCGTGAAAGCCCTCAAAAGCCCTTTGGCCAAACAATTGCTGGCCAATCGCGTCGCCAGTGCCCAACTGCGGCACTTGGTCGCCCGCAGCGGTACGGAATCCCTCGCAGCCCAGCCCCGAACCCAGATCAACACCGTTGAATGGCAGGATGGCGCACGCACCGTGCGCTATCAGGTGACCCGGGTGCCTAAAGCAGGCTGAAGCGCGGCGGCCATGGACAGGGCACGACCAGCCACCGCCGTCTTCATTCTGATCTCAGAACGTCCCCGGGTAAGAGCCCCCGTCGAGCAACACGTTCTGCCCGTTGATGTAGCCCGCATGCACGCTGCACAGGTAGGCGCAGGTGTTGCCCAGTTCCTCGGGTCGCCCGAGGCGGCGCGCTGGATGGCGCGCGATGCGGGCGGCGCGCACGGCCTCGGCGGTGCTGCCTTCGCGCCGCGCCTGGGCCTCGAAGTTGCCGGCCAGGCGAGCGGTGTCGAAGGTGCCGGGCAGCAGGTTGTTGATGGTGACACCCCGCGCTACCGTGCTGCGCGCCAAACCGGCCACAAAGCCGGTCAAGCCACTGCGGGCACCGTTGGACAGACCCAGGCCATCGACCGGGGCCTTGACCGCGCTGGAGGTGATGTTGACGATGCGGCCAAAGCCGCGCGCCATCATGCCGTCGACGCTGGCCTTGATCAGCTCGATGGGCGCGAGCATGTTGGCGTCCAGGGCCTTGATCCAATCCTCGCGCTGCCACTGGCGGAAATCACCCGGCGGCGGGCCGCCCGCATTGGTGACCACGATGTCGAAATCGGGATGGGCCGCGAAGATGCGGGCCCGCCCTTCGGCACTGGCCACATCCGCTGCCACCCAATCGGCCCGGCCCGGCCCGAGGGCATTCAGCGCTTCAGCCGCCTCGCGCAGCGGGCCTTCGGTACGGGCCACGATGACCACCTGCACGCCTTCGCGCACCAGGGCGGTGGCACAGGCCAGGCCCAGCCCCGAGCTGGCACCGCACACCAGGGCCTTGCGGCCTGAAATTCCCAGATCCATGACTCAGTTCTCCTTGCTCGGCGCAGCGACTTCAGGCCGTGGCCCAGGGCATGGGCGACTCGTTGAGCCCCCAGTACCAGCTCTTCTGGGCGGTGTACTCGAGGATGCCCAGACGACCCTTTTCGCGGCCGGTGCCGCTCATCTTGACGCCGCCGAAAGGCGTGCTGACCGAGAACAGCTTGTAGGTGTTGACCCAGACGGTGCCGGTCTGCAGGGCCTGACCCAGACGCCAGGCCGTCTTGTAGTCGCGCGTCCAGATGCCCGAGGCCAGGCCGAACACGTTGTCGTTGCACTGGGCCACCAGATCGGCCTCGTCACGCCAGGGCAGCAGGGCCAGCACCGGACCGAAGATCTCTTCCTGGCACATGCGGGCGCTGTTGGGCAGGCCTTCGATCACGGTCGGGGTGTAGTAACTGCCACGTTCGAACACGGCACCTTCGGGACGCGCACCGCCAGCCAGCAACTGACCGCCTTCGTCCAGGCCCAGTTGCACATAGCGCTCGACCGAGGCGCGGTGGCCCTGGTTGACCAGCGGGCCCATCTGGGTGTTTTCGCTGGACGGATCGCCGACACGCAAGGCCTTGACGCCGGCCAGCAGCCGGGCCTTGAACTCGGCATAGACGCTTTCGTGCACGAAGGCCCGCGAGCCGGCGATGCAGGACTCACCCGAGGAGCTGAAGATGCCGTACAGCACACCCGCCACGGCGTGGTCCAGATCGGCGTCGGCGCACACGATGGTGGGCGACTTGCCGCCCAGCTCCAGCGAGGTGGGCATGAGCTTTTCGGCCGCGAGGCGCGCAATGCCCAGGCCCACGGTGGTGCCACCAGTGAAAGCGATGCGTTTGATCAGCGGGTGCTTGACCAGGGCATCACCGACGATCGAGCCCTTGCCCGGCAGCACGCTGATGATGCCCTCGGGCACGCCGGCCTGCTCGGCGATGCGGGCCAACTCGATGGCCATGCGCGGCGTGATCTCGGCGGGCTTGAAGACCACGGCACAGCCTGCGGCCAGGGCGGGCGCCAGCTTCTGCGCCTCGCTGGCAATCGGCGAGTTCCAGGGCGTGATGGCGCCCACCACGCCAAGGGGTTCGTGCACGCTCATGGTGAAGTAGTCGCCTCGCGCCGGGGTCAGTTGGTCCTCCCAGGTTTCGCAGGCGGCCGCGAAGAACTGGAAGGTGCCGGCGGCGCTGGCCACCAGAGCCCGGGTTTCCTTGATGGGCTTGCCGTTGTCCAGCCGTTGCAGCTGGGCCAGTTCCTCGCCGCGCTCCCGGATGCCGGCGGCGATGCGGTGCAGGATGGCGGCCCGCTCGTGGCGCTTGAGGCCGGCCCAGGCGGGTTGCTGGCGGGCGCGCTCGGCGTACTGGACAGCTTCGTCCACGTCCGCGGCGGTGGCCGCATGCAGCGTGGCCACCGTGCTGCCATCGTGGGGGTACTCAGTGGCGTATTCAGGGCCGGAGGCGTCGCGCCAACGCCCGGCCAGCAGGGTTTGCAGTTTTTCGCTCATGGGTGTGCTCAGACGGTGACGGCGGCGCCGCGGTTGTGCAGGAAACGAAGGCCGGACAGCACGGTCAGTGCCGAGGTCTTGGGGTTGTCGACCAGAGGCTTGCCGCGCATGGTCAGCTCCATCTCGCCGAACTCGCCCTGCACATGGATCTGGTGAATGTTCTCGGTGACCGTGGGATCGGCGATCAGGCGCACCCGCGTCGCATCCAGGCCCAGGCCGGCCAGGGAGATGGTCGCGGCCACATTGGCGTTCTTGGGGTACAACTGGGCGGCCTCGCGGGCCGTGGCCTCGAGGATCACCGTGGGTTCGGTGATGGTGCCCAGGTCGCACACCTTCTCAGCCGGGGTGTCGCGCCAGCCCGAGGGCGGCTTGCGGCCGGTGTAGCGCACTTCGGTCAGGCCTGCCAGGCGGGCCGCCGCAATGGCGTCGACCCCGCCGATGGCCCCCGACAGCAGGTGCAGCTGCGTGCCGCCCTGTGCTGCCGCATCGGCCAACTGTTCTGCCATGCCCGGGCCCGACAAGGCACCAATCGAGAGCACGGCGCATTCGACGCCGCGCTGCAGGGCAGGCACCACGTGCTCGATCAAGGCGCCGTGGCCTGCGCACTCCAGCACCAGGCTGGCGTCGGCCGGCACGCTGCTGACCACCTCGGCCGCCCCCGCGACGACGGCACGGGCCTCGTCCTGCGTGGCGGCCGGCACCACGACATGGGTGATGCGCACACCAGGGTTGTCGGCGATGCGCTGGAAGATGGACCGGCCAATGGCGCCAAAACCGATCAAGGTGACGGCCTGGGGTTGGCGGGCTGGGACGTGACGGGCGGTGCTCATGCGGGCTCCTTCTTCAGAATCGGGCCGGCGAACTTGGCGGCAAAAGGACCCCAGGCCTTCATGTCGACCTCGACCACCACCGGGCCCTTGGCGGCCAATGCCTGGCCCAGCACCTCGGCCGTGCGGGCCGGGCTGTCGAGCAGGAAGTGGCGGGCCTTCAGGCTGGCGCAGAAGTTCGCGAAATCCGGTGTGTGCAGTTCGACATAGCAATGGCGACTGCCATAGATGTCGTCCTGGATGTTCTTGATCACGCCATAGCGGCTGTCGTTCATCAGCAGCACCACCAGGTCGGCGTTCTCCTGCACGGCACAGGCCAGTTCGCCCACGTTGAGCATGAAGCCGCCGTCGCCCACCAGGGCGATGGTCTTGCGGCCCAACTGGTGCTCGGTGTTGGCCACCGAGGTCCCGATGGCCATGGCCAGGCCCTGGCCGATGCCGCCGCCCAGGGCGTGCACGCCGGCGCGCGGGTGGTCCAGCACCGGGGCGCGGTTGCCCCACATGCTGTTGGACAAGGTGATGTCGCGCACCCACCAGAGTGATTTGCCGACCACGGCACCCACCTGGTTCTTGAGTTCGACGTAGGCGCCCAAGGTCTCGTCCACATGGGCCGCGGCGGCGGCACGGGCCTTCTGCACGTCAGGTACCAGTTGCGGGTCGACCTGCATGCGGCCTTCCAGCAGGTCGGCCAGCGCGTTCAGGGTGAGTTCGGCGTCACCCTGCACGAAGTACTGGCTGTCGTAGCCCCGGTTGTGCGCCAGGGCGTTGGCATCGATCCGGTACAAGGCCTTGGGCAGCTTGAGCTTGTAGCGCAAGGTCTCGTTGCTGCGCAGGCGCGAACCCACCACCAGCAGGGCATCGCAGCTCTGGTAGAGCTCTTCGGCGGGCTTTTGCAGGTTGTAGGAGCCCAGGCTGGCCGGGTGGTCTTCGGCCAGGATGCCCCGGCCCTGCACCGAGGTCACCACGCCCCAGCCCATCTTGACGAAACGCGCCACGGCTGCGCTGGCGCCGCGTGCACCGCCCCCCAGCCACAGCAAGGGGCGCTTGGATCCGGCGAGCGCATCGGCCAGGGCCTGCACGCTTTCGGCCTCGGGCTGAACCGGACGCAGCGGCAGCGGACGCAGGTCGGCCGGCAGATCCATCAGGGTAGCCTGGATGTCGATCGGGATCTCGATGCTCACCGGACCGCAGGGCGGGGTGAAGGCCAGTCGGGCCGCCTCGCGCAGGGTGGCCAGGGCGGTTTCGGCATTGCGGATGCGGAAGGCCGCCTTGCCCACCGATTGCAGCATGGCCAGCTGGGCCGGGGCCTCATGGATGTAGCCCAGATCGCGGTCCAGGTAGGGCGACTCGATCTGACCGGTCAGGTGCAGCATCGGGGTGCCGGCCGTCAGGGCCTCGATCATGGCACCGGCGGCATTGCCGGCTCCGGTGCCGGTGCTGGTCACGCACACCCCCAGGGCACCGCTGACGCGGGCGTAGGCATCGGCCATGTTGCAGGCCCCGGCTTCGCCCCGTGCCGACACGAATCGGATCTTCTGACGCCGGTGGAAGGCGTCGAGGATGGGCATGTTGTGGATCGAGATCACGCCGAAAGCGGCGCGGACACCACATTGCTCTAGGAATCGGGCGGCAAGTTCGCCAACGGTGATGCGATGGGGGGCTGCAGTGGTCATGGTGTGGGGGGATGGGACAGGGTTGACGGTCAACCGCTGCGCTGGGGCAGGTGGCTGATGCGTTGGGTGACCTGGGCAGCGGCCTGCTGCACCAGTTGAACCAGGCTGCGCGCCTGATCGGCCTCGATCTGCTGCGCCGGCACGGTCAGGCTGACGGCCGCCACCACCTGGTGGCGATCATTGAAGACCGGGGCGGCAATGGTGGAAATGCCGGTCTCGAAGCCGCCCTGGCTGACGCCGTAGCCATTGGCCATGTCCTGGTCGATCAGGGCCTTGAGCTGCACCAGGGTGGTGGGCGTCTTGGGGGTGTAGGCGTGCAGTTCGGGCTCGGGGTAGAGCAGGGACAAGGCCGCCATGTCGAGGTTGGACAGCAGCAGGCGGCCCAGCACGGTGGCGTGCGCCGGCAGGCGGGCTCCGACCTGGATCGAATGGAACACCGACTGGCGCCCCATGGCCTTGGCCACGAACACCACCTCGCGGCCGTCGCGCACCACCAGGTGGGCGGAGTAGCCGCTCTGGTCGCGCAGGCCCTCGATGATCGGGATGCCGTGCTCGGTCAGTTCCATCGAAGCCAGGTACTCGAAGCCCAGGCGCAGCACGCCGATGCTCAGCTTGTAGTTGGGGCTGTCGCTGACGCGCTCGACAAAACCCATCTGCTCCAGGGTCTGCAGCAGGCGGAACACCGAGGCGCGCGGCACGTCGAGCCGGCGCGACAGCTCGGCACCGGTGAGCTGCGGCTCCTGGCGGGTGAAGC
>RXJO01000489.1:5949-8027 GCA_003987795.1 Curvibacter sp. | reverse complement strand
CCCTCGCCTGCCATGCCGATGACTTCAACGACGCCGTGGCCCGCATCACCGAGGTCTGGCAGAGCTTTCGCGCCGAGGACGTCTATCGCGCCGACATGCTGGGGGTGGCGCGCAACGGGGCCCAATGGCTGACCATGCTGTCGATCGGCTGGGCGCTGGCGCGCTGGCGACGCTTCCGGCCGCGCTCGCTGCTCGACAACAGCCCTTTGATCGGCCTGCTGCAGCGGGTGGTCCCGATGGAACGCCTGCCCGCGATGCTGGCCCGCCGCCATGTGCATGCGCTGGCCGTGACCGCCTCCAGCTACAGCACGGGCGAGCACGTCACTTTCTACAATTCAAGCCAGCCGATCGAACCCTGGGTGCGTTCGCAACGCCTGGCCGTGCCGACCGCGCTGTTGCACGAACACCTGCTGGCCTCGGCGGCGATCCCCTTCGTGTTTCCGGCCCAACGCCTATTCAGCGAAGGCCGTTCGGCCTGGTATGGCGATGGCACCATGCGCCAGACCGCACCGCTGTCACCGGCCATCCACCTGGGAGCGCAGCGCATGCTGGTGATCGGTGCCGGCCGCATGCATGAGCCCGCAGCCCAGCGCCAGCCCGACCGTCGCTATCCCAGCCTGGCCCAGATTGCCGGGCACGCCATGTCCAGCATCTTTCTCGACGCGATGGCGGTGGACATCGAGCGCCTGGCCCGCATCAACCGCACCCTGTCACTGCTGCCGGCGCAAGCCCTCGAGAACACGCCGCTGCGTCCGGTGGAATGCCTGGTGATCGCGCCCAGCCAACGTCTGGACGACATCGCCGCACGCCACCTGGACGCCCTGCCCGGGCCGGTGCGCACCCTGCTGCATGGGGCGGGCGTCAGCAAGGCTGGCCCCCAGGCCCAGGGCTCGGCCCTGGCCAGCTACCTGCTGTTCGAGGCCCCTTACACGCACGCGCTGATGGCCCTGGGCGAGGCCGACACGCTCGCGCGTCGCGAGGAGGTGGCCCGCTTCTTCGGCTGGCCCCAGCGACGACTGGCTCAAGCCATCGTCTGAGTCGACGCGCTGATCGCTCAGGCTTCGGACTCTTCCTCAGGCGGTGCGTCCCAGAGCGCGATCTGGGCACGCAGGCCCGCCGACACGGGCCGCGCCCGATCCACGGCCTTGATACGACGCTCGAAATCCGAACCCGGAACGACACAGCTGCGCGGCACCTTCTTGCCCGGGAAGCTGTCGGGATACACGCCGTCCGCCAGCGGACGCACCCGCAGGCGCAGCCCACGCTTGACCATCAGCTCGCGGGCGTAAAGTTCGGCCAACTGGTCGAGCGTGACCCAGCCCGAGCGAACCTTGTCCTCACCCGCCCCACGCAGGCTCAGCATCACCTCGAACAGGCCGGCATGTTCGCCGTCCGGCTCGGCAAAAGGGTGCACCGTGAAGGTGACCGGTTCGCTGACCTTGCGGCCTTTGTAGACGTGTTCGATCGCGATGTCGGTGAGGATCATGGTCGGGCCTCCTGGGCGTTGTCGTCGGACGCATCTTCGCCGTCACTGCCCGACTCGTCCAGCGCCGCCAACGCGGCTTCGTGCTTCGACACCCAGCCCTCAGGCCGGGGCGGACGCTGCGCCGCACGGGCCAGCACCTCGACATAGGCCTCGGTGGCACCGCCCTTGGCGATGGCGTCCACCCGGGCGATCAGGGCCGACAGCAACACCCCCTCGGCGCTGTCCTTGTCAGCACCGATGCGGCAATCGAAATCCCAGAAATCGGCGCCCTCGGGCAAATCACGGCGACGCTCGCGCTTGAGGTATTTGCGGATGTCGTGCTTGACCGCCTCGAGCACCCGGTCGGGGTGGCGGCCTTCAGCCTGGAAACTGTATGTTTTTCTCACAAGAGCCCTTCAGATGCCAGCGACTGCCCCCTGTGGGCGGGGCTGGCCAAGGGCGCGATTATGCGACCTGCGGGTTCGCCGAGGTGCGCAGCGCATCCAAAAGCAGCGGCAGCACCGCCGGCATGCTGCGCTCGTTCCAAAGAAGATGCACCTCTGACCGGATGTCAGAAGGTGGCAACAGGTGATAGGCCACACCGGACACCCCG
>RXJO01000489.1:0-5899 GCA_003987795.1 Curvibacter sp. | reverse complement strand
CACCAGGGCCCAACCCATGCCCTTGCCCACCAAGGCCACCACGCTGAGCCAGTGACGAACCTCATGGCGAACGCGCGGCTGCAGGCCCAGTTGCGTCGACAGGGTGAGCACGCGCTCGTAGTAATCGGGCGAGGCCCCCCGTGAGAACAGCACCAGCGGCTCGCTGGCCAGGGCGGCCAAGTCCAGGCCCTGAGGGCCTCCGGCCCGATGGGCCTCGGGCAGGCAGGCCACGAAGGGCTCGGACATGTACAGCGAACGGCTCAGGTCGGGCGGCACGCGGGCCGTGTGAACGAACCCCAAGTCGATGCTGCCTCGGGCCATGGCCTCCAGTTGTTGAGCCGAGTTCAACTCGATCAATTCGGTCTGCACCTGCGGGTGCTCGGCCTGAAAAGCATGCAGTCGCTCGGGCAGGCCTCGGAACAGCATGGAGCCGACAAAGCCGATGCGCACACGGGCCGTGACACCCTGGGCCACATCGCGCGCCCGCTGGGCGGCGGTCTCGGTCTCGGCCAGCACCCGGGCGGCTGACTGCCGAAACACCTCTCCGGCCGGGGTCAGCTTCACGCCGTGGCTGTTGCGCTCGAGGAGTTGGACCCCCAGGCTCTGCTCCAACTGCTTGATGTTGAAGCTCAAAGGCGGCTGGGCGATGTGCAGGCGCCGCGCTGCGCGGCCGAAGTGCAGTTCATCGGCCAGCACCAGGAAGTAGCGCAGGTGGCGCATTTCAACGGCCATACAAATTTCAGATCGGATCAGTGAAATTCAATATTAGACACAACAGTCCAGGGTTTGAACAATGCCGCATTCCCCTGCCCTGGAGCCCCGATCGCCATGAATGCCCGCCTGCCCCAAGCCGCGACGACTGCGGCCAACGCCCCTGCCGACCACCCGGTGCCTGACCGCGCCGGCACCAATGCCTACCTCGAAGACACCGAACTGCAGCAGTTGCTGCCGCTGTACCTGCCCCCTGATCTGGCGGCCCACCTGCAGCCGCACCTGGAGCGTCTGGGCGCCCTGGCCGGCGGCCGGCTGGACGAACTGGCCCACAGCGCCGACCAGCATCCGCCCACCCTCCAACTGCGCACCCGCACGGGGCTGGATCAGGAGCGCATCCTCAAGCACCCCGACTACATCGAGATGGAGCGGCTGGCCTTCAGCGAATTCGGTCTGGCCGCCATGTCGCACCGCGGCGGCGTGCTGGACTGGCCCCAGCCCATGCCGGCGGCGGCCAAGTACGCCCTGAGCTACCTGTTCGTGCAGGCCGAATTCGGTCTGTGCTGCCCGCTGTCGATGACCGACTCGCTGACCCGCACCCTGCGCAAGTACGGCGACCCGGCCCTGGTGCAGCGCTACCTGGACCGTCTGGTGACGCAAGACCTCGATGCCCTGACCCAAGGCGCCATGTTCATGACCGAGCAAGGCGCGGGCTCCGACGTGGCCGCCACCAGCACCGAAGCGCGCCCCGACCCCGAAGACCCGCAAGCCTGGCGGCTGCACGGCGACAAGTGGTTTTGCTCCAACCCGGACGCCGGCCTGGCCATGGTGCTGGCGCGTCACGAAGGTGGCCCGGCCGGGATGAAGGGCGTCTCGCTGTTCCTGCTGCCGCGCGAGCTGCCGGACGGCAGCGCCAATGCCTACCGCATCATTCGCCTCAAGGACAAGCTGGGCACCCGCTCGATGGCCAGCGGCGAGATCCGGCTGGAGGGGGCCAAAGCCTGGCTGGTGGGCGAGCTGGGCCGCGGCTTTGCCCAGATGGCCGACATGGTGAACAACTCGCGCCTGTCCAACGGCATGCGGGCCGCCGGTCTGATGCGCCGCGCCGTGGCCGAGGCCCTGCACATCGCCCGGCACCGCCAGGCCTTCGGCCGACATCTGATCGACATGCCGCTGATGCAGCGCCAGTTGGCCAAGATCCTGCTGCCCGCCGAAGAGGCTCGCAGCATGGTGTTCCAGACTGCCGACGCGCTGCGCCGCGCCGATGCGGGCGAGCCCGGCGCCTATGCACTGACCCGGCTGCTCACGCCGCTGATCAAGTTCCGAGCCTGCCGCGATGCTCGGCGCGTGGCAGGTGACGCGATGGAAGTGCGCGGCGGCTGCGGCTACATCGAGGAATGGGGTGATCCCCGCATCGTGCGCGATGCCCACCTGGGCTCGATCTGGGAGGGCACCAGCAACATCGTGGCACTCGATGTGATGCGCGCCATCCGTCGCGAGGGCTCGCTGCCGGTGTGGCAGGCGCATGTCCAGCGCCTGATGGCTGACAGCCAATGGCACCCGGCCGCCCAAGCCCGTCTGCAGGGCCTGATCGACCAGGCCAGTGCCCTGGCCCTGAGCGCCACCGAGCGCGAGCACGAGGGACTGACACGGCAGGCCGCGTCGGCGCTCTATCACCTGACGGCCGCCGTGGCGATGGGCTGGGAGGCCAGCCGGACCGGCTCGGCGCGCCGCATGCTGATGGCGCAACTGGTGCTGCTGCACCGCGTGCTGCCGCAGGATCCGCTGCAAGGCCAGGCCACGCCGGTCGACCTGGGCCTCTTGTTCGACACCTCGGCGCCGACTGGCGGCGTGGCCCGCGTCAACCTGTGGCCTGAGCACTGAGCCCGTTTCATCAGAACAACCGGAGACAAAACATGACCCTCACCCCCAACCGTCGCCAATGCCTGCGCCAACTGAGCCTGCTGGCGAGCCCCACGCTGCTGCTGTCCGGACTGCCCGCCCTGGCCCAGGGAAGCAGCCAAGCGGTGACCCTGGTGGTCCCTTTTTCGCCGGGCGGCCCCACCGACGCCATGGCCCGCACCCTGGCCAACGCGCTCAAACCCCTGCTGGGCCAGAGCGTGCTGGTGGACAACCGGCCCGGTGCGGGCGGCAACATCGGTGCCGAGGCGGTGGCGCGCGCCGCGCCCAATGGAACGACGCTGCTGTTCGGCACCTCGGGGCCCCTGGCGATCAACGTGAGCCTGTACAGCAAGATGGGCTACGACCCCATCAAGAGCTTCGCGCCCGTGATCCGCATCGGCCACCTGCCCAATGTGCTGGTGGTGCACCCCGGCCTGCCGGCCAGGAACGTGAGCGAGCTGATCGCCCATGCCAAGGCCAACCCGGGTAAGCTGAGCTATGCCTCGTCGGGCAATGGTGCCAGCTCGCACCTGGCGGGCGTGCTGTTCAACATGCGCGCCGGCACCGACATCCAGCATGTACCCTACAAGGGCACCGGCCCGGCACTGAACGATCTGCTCGGGGGCCAGGTGTCGATGGCCTTCACCGATGTGCTGACCGCCCTGCCCCACATCAAGGCCGGCAAGCTGCGCATCCTCGGCGTCACCTCGGCCACCCGCTCCAAGAGCCTGCCCGAGGTGCCCACACTGCAGGAACAGGGCCTGAACCCCTTCGACGTCAGCGTGTTCTTCGGCATCGTGGTGCCGGCCGGCACCCCGCCCGACACCGTCAAACGCCTGAACACCGCCCTGGTGCAAGCCCTGAACCAGACCGAGGTGCGTCAGACCCTTGAAGCCCAGGGCCTGGAGATCAGCACCCAGACCAGCCCAGAGCAGCTCGGTCAGTTCATCCGCAGCGAAGTGGCCTTGTGGCGCGAGGTGGTGAAGGCTTCGGGCGCCCAGCTCGACTGAAGCTTGACGCCCCGCCGCACCGCCCCCTCTCATCACAAGACACCATGAACCATTCCCCCTCCTCCCTGCCCCCCGGTGCACTGGCCGGCGTGCGCGTGATCGATGTCTCACGCGTGCTCGGCGGCCCCTACTGCGGCCAGATCCTGGCCGACCACGGCGCCGACGTGCTCAAGATCGAACCGCCGCAAGGTGACGAAACCCGCGCCTGGGGCCCGCCGTTCGAAAACGGCGTGGCGTCTTACTACATGGGGCTCAACCGCAACAAGCGCGGCATGCGTCTGGACCTGAGCCTGGCCGAAGGGCGGGAACAGCTGCTGGGCCTGCTGGCCGAGGCCGATGTGCTGCTGGAGAACTTCAAGACCGGCACGCTCGAGAAATGGGGGCTGGGTCATGAGTCGTTGGCGGAGCGCTTTCCACGCCTGATCCATGCCCGGGTCAGTGGATTCGGGGCCGATGGTCCGCTGGGCGGCCTGCCCGGATACGACGCCGCCATCCAGGCCATGAGCGGCCTGATGAGTGTGAATGGCGAAGTGGGTGCCGAGCCCCTGCGCGTGGGCCTGCCGGTGGTGGACATGGTGACCGGGCTCAATGCGGTGATCGGTATCTTGCTGGCCCTGCAGGAGCGCCATCGCAGTGGCCGCGGCCAGTTTGTCGAGGCAGCCCTCTACGACTGCGGCCTTTCGCTGCTGCACCCGCACGCGGCCAACTGGTTCGGCGATGGCCGCGTGCCCACACGCACTGGCAATGCCCATCCCAACATCTACCCCTACGACGCCTTCCCCACCGCGAGCACGCCGGTGTTCCTGGCCGTGGGCAATGACCGGCAGTTCCAGCAACTGTGCCAGGTGCTGGGCCAGCCTGGTCTAGGGCATGACCCGCGCTATGCCACCGCAGGCCAGCGCTCCGTGAACCGAGACCATTTGCGCGCCGATCTGCTGCCGCTGTTGGCACAACACGCCGCAGAGCCTTTGGTGGAACGCTTGATGGCCGAGGGGGTGCCCAGCGCCCCGATCCTGGACGTGCCTCAGGCCCTGAACCACCCCCACACGGCCCACCGTGGCATGACGGTGAGCCTGCCCGGCGGCTACCGGGGGCTGGGCTCACCCATCAAACTGAGTCGGACCCCGGCCACCTATCGGATGCCACCTCCCGCCGACGTCTGAATCAGGAGGCGCTGGCGCGATGCGTGGCTTGAAACCGCCAAGGCCGCCGCGCCAAATGTTCCAAAAAGCAAGAGACCAGCCCAAATATGTAACCAAACCAGCTGTGCGCGGCATTTGTTCACTTTTGGATTTTCCGAAGGACTAAGGTGAATCCAGGGCGCCGCAGAGGCGGCCCCACCTTCAACACGCATCAAGGAAGACACCCATGAACACCACCCGCCGCATGTTCCAGACCCTGGCCCTCACCGGTGCCACCCTGCTCGCCACCGGCCTGAGTGCCCCCGCCGCGCTGGCCGCAGATGCCAGCGCACTGACGCAGCAGGCGCAACTCAGCCTGCAACAGCTGTACAAAAGCCGTCCGGGCTCGGAAGCCCTGGCCAAGAGCGCCAAGGCGATCCTGGTGTTTCCCAAGATCATCAAGGCCGGGCTGATCTTTGGCGGGGCCTATGGTGAGGGCGTGCTGTACGAGAACGGCCTGCCCAAAGGTTTCTACAACTCGGTCACGGCCTCATTCGGCTGGCAGGCCGGCGCCCAGTCGTATGGCTATGTGGTGTTCCTGATGACCGACAAGGCGGTCAAGTACCTGCATCAGTCGCAAGGCTGGGAGTTCGGTGTCGGCCCCACCGTGGTGTTGGTCGATGAGGGCGTGGCCCGCAACCTCAGCACCACGACCCTGAAGAACGACGCCTATGCCTATGTGTTCGACCAGGAGGGCCTGATGGCCAGCCTGAGCCTGGAAGGCACCAAGATCTCGAAGATCAAGCCCTGAGGGGCTGAACCTGAACCGACAAGGACCGGCTCCAGGGGCTCAGCGGGTGGCGTAGGCGTCGCGCAGTTCGCGCTTGAGCACCTTGCCGATGGCGCTGCGCGGCAGCTCGTCGATCAGGTGCAGGGCGGCCAGGCGCTGGGTCTTGCCCACCCGCTCGTTGAGCCACTGGCGCAGCGCCTCAGCCGCCAGATCGACACCGGGTTGCAGCACCACAAAGGCGACCGGGGTCTCGCCCCATTCGACCGAGGGCATGCCGACCACAGCGGCTTCGGCAACGGCCGGGTGGCTGCGCAGCAAGGCTTCGAGGTCGCTCGGGTAGATGTTGAAGCCGCCCGAGATGATCA
>RXJO01000534.1 GCA_003987795.1 Curvibacter sp. | reverse complement strand
ACGCTGCGCACGAGCCCCGCGGCGGACCGCGTCGAGCTGCGCGACCTCTACCGCCTCTACCCGGACTTCCACATCCATGTCGAGGCCGAACAGCCGCCCGGCGTGGTGTTCGGTTGGGGCCGCTTCATCGGGCTCCAGCACGGCTTCGAGGGCGATCTCGGCGGCAGGGCCCGACAGCGTGCCCTGCAGGCCGGCCCGGGCCAGCAACTGGGCCGGGGCGGGAGCACCCAGGCCGGTGGGGATCTCGCCGTCGAGCTGGGCCTGCAGGGCCATGGGGGCCGCGCCCTGGAGGCTGATGCGGCCGCTGTAATGGCCGGCCGCCACGGCCAGTTCGTTCCATTGCAGGTGGTGTTGTTCACCGTCGTAGTGGTAGTGGCCGTCGAGGTGGTTCAGCACCAGAGCGCCCTGATCGGGCAGTCGGATCTGCCCGAGCTGCAGCGGGGTGTCGATGGTGAGGGGCAGGGTCAGCTCGGTCAGGGGCGGGCTCGGAGGGGCCTTGCCATGGTCGCGCAGTTCGAGGCGCTCGGCGCTGAGTTCGCTCAGGGCCAGGTGGCGGTTCAACAGGGCGTGCCAATCCCAGCGGATGTGCAGGCCGGTAAGCGTGGCGCGGGTGCCGGGTTGGGTCCAGCTGAGTTCGGCGATCTGCCCGCCCTCGCGCAGGGTACCGCTCACGCCGCTGACCTGCAGTTGCCGGTCGGCTGGCAGCCAGCGTGGCACCAGGCGCAAGGCGGTGTCCAGTGAGCCCTCGCTGCCGCTCCAGATCCAGGCGGCCGTGCCCAGGCCCAGCGGCAGGGCCAGCAGGCCGGCCGCGCACAGGGCGGCCAGGCGCAGGCGCCGGGACCGGCGCGGGCGGCCCGGGTCGGCAACAGCGGGGGGCTGTGGTGGGGGGAGGGGTCCCTTGGGGGGCAGTGCGCTCATGCGGATCTTCAGAAGCTGAAACCCACGGCCAGGTGCAGGCGCAGTCGGCGGGTGGCGGCGCCCCAGGCCAGGTCGACCTCCAGCGGGCCCACCGGGCTGCGCCAGCGTGCACCCACGCCCACGCCAACCTTGGCACGCAGGGCGCTGGCATGGTCGGCCACGGCGCCGGCATCGATGAACACCGTGCCGTCGAATTCGGTGGCGCGGCCGTTGCGCACGATGGGCTTTTGCCACTCGAGGCTGCCCACGGCCAGGTAGCGGCCGGGCTCCAGGCTGCCGTCGGCCTGCTGCACGCCGATCTCGCGGTAGCCGTAGCCTCGCACGGTGGTGTCGCCACCGGTCAGAAACAGTTGGGTGCTGGGCAGCGTGACGCTGCTGCGGGCACCCACAGCCCCCCCTTCGGCGCGCCAGGCGATGCGGGGCGTCTGGGCAGCGCTGGGGTAGGCGCTTTCGTTGATCGGGATGAAGCCCAGCACCCGGGCCCGGGTGCGCAGGTAGGGGGCACGCTGGCTGCCCAGGGTGAGGCCCGGGCCCAGTTCGACGGCCAGGCCGTAGCCCCGGGTGGGGAAGGGGATGTTGTTGAAGTTGCGTTGCGTCCACGCATAGTTGGCCGAGACGCTGGAGGCGCTCTCGGCCGGGCTGCTCTGGGTCAGGGTGTGGTCGTACTGCAGGTAGAAGTTGCGGTCGTAGTGCTCGTCGGTCTTGGCGCGCCCGCTGCGCAGGGTCAGGCTGTTGACGGGGGCGGTGCTGCCGGTCTGGCGTTGCAACTGGCCTGAAGTGACCCAGCGCCAGTTGTCGGCGTCGGGCTGGCTGGTGAGTTCGCTGCTGAGGGTCTTGGTGTCGCGATCGAGCGAGAGCTTGGACAGGGCTTTCAGGTCGAGCCAGGGCAGCTGGCGTTGGGTGAATTCGGCTGACAGGCGGGCTCCGCTGTCGGTGCTGGCGCCCACGCCCAGCACCAGCTTGTGCAGCTTGGCTTCACGCACCTGCACCCGCACCGGTGCGGCCTGCGGGTTGCCGGTGGTGTCGAGCGTCATGAACACCGAGTCGAAATAGCCGCTGTCGGCCACGCGCTGCTGGGCCTTGAGCAGATCGGCCTGCGTGTAGGTGCTGCCGCTGGGGATCTGGGCCAGGCGGCGCACCAGTTCGGCGCTGTAGTTCTGGGTGCCCTCGACCTCTACCTGGCCGAAGCGGAAATCCGGCCCCGAGTCGAGGGTCAGGCTGAGTTCGGCCTGCAGCGTGTCGGGGTCGATGCGGGCCTGGCTGTCGACCAGGTGGCCCGTGGGGTAGCGGGTGGCCGTGAGGCGGCGCAGGGCTTCGGTCTTGGCGCTGTCCCAGCCGGCCTGGGTGAAGATGCTGCCAGGGCGCAGGCCCCAGGTCTCGGTTAGGCTGCGCTGCACGGCGTTCAGCTCGGGGTTGCGGGTGACATCGCCGCTGAGCTGCAGCTTGAACCCGCTCACACGCACCGGTTCACCTGGGGTGACTTCGATCAGCACCTGCCAGGGGGCGTGCGGGGCCGCGGTGGTCTCGGTGGCGGCTGGCTTCGCGGCTGGCTGCTGGGGCGCGGGGGAGGCGCCGGGTGCAGGCTCGGTGACCGAGATGCTGACCTGGGCACCGAAGTAGCCCTGGGTGGCCAGCAACTGTCGTGCGTTGTCCTGGGCGCTTACGAGCAGGCGGTCCAGTTCGTCGCGGTCCAGGTCTTGCAGGCCTCGGTACTGCTGCAGCTCCAGGTGGCGCAGCAGGGTGTCACGCAGGGGTTCGGGGGCGTGGACTTCGAGCTGGAAGGCCGGGGGCGCTGGGGTCTCGGGCGCAACCGAGGGGGAGCGGTCAGGCGATGCGGCCTGGGCAGTGTGCGGGGGGGGCGCGTCGCCTTCGGCATGCGCGGCCCGGCCCAGGGTGGCCAGCAGCAAGACCAGCACCGTGCACGCCAACACCATCAAAAAGGCCGGCTTGAAAGCCGGCCTGCCTCGCCTGAACCAGAACATGCGCCTATTTTGACAGCATGCGCATCGCGTCCTCGAGGCCCTTCAGTGTCAGGGGGTACATGCGTTGGTTCATCAACTGCTGGATCACCGCGATGCTCTGGCGGTATTGCCACACGCCCTGGGGCTCAGGGTTGATCCAGGCAAAACGCGGGAAGGTGTTGGTCAGCCGCTGCAGCCATTCGGCACCGGGCTCTTCGTTGTTGTATTCGACACTGCCGCCCGGCTGCAGGATCTCGTAGGGGCTCATGGTGGCGTCCCCGATGAAGATCAGCTTGTAATCCTTGTTGTACTTGCGCAGGATGTCCCAGGTGGCGAACTTCTCAGAGAAGCGACGCTTGTTGTTCTTCCACATGTAGTCGTACACGCAGTTGTGGAAGTAGTAGAACTCGAGGTGCTTGAACTCGGCCTTGGCCGCCGAGAACATCTCTTCCACCCGGGCGATGTGCTCGTCCATGGTGCCGCCCACGTCCATCAGCAGCAACACTTTCACGTTGTTGTGACGTTCTGGCACCATTTTGATGTCGAGCCATCCTGCATTCGCGGCGGTGGAGCGGATGGTGTCGGGCAGGTCGAGCTCTTCGGCTGAGCCTTCGCGGGCGAATTTGCGCAGCCGGCGCAGCGCCACCTTGATGTTGCGGGTGCCCAGCTCCTGGGTGTCGTCGTAGTCTTTGTAGGCGCGTTGGTCCCACACCTTGACGGCGCTCTTGTTGCGGCCTTTTTCCTGGCCGATGCGGATGCCCTGGGGGTTGTAGCCATTGGCGCCGAAGGGGCTGGTGCCGCCGGTACCGATCCATTTGCTGCCGCCTTCGTGGCGTTCCTTCTGTTCCTCGAAGCGCTTTTTCAGGGTCTCCATGAGCTCGTCCCAGCCCATCTTCTCGATCTTGGCTTTTTCTTCGGGGCTGAGCTCAAGCTCGAGGTTCTTGCGCAGCCACTCAAGGGGCACGTCTTTGGTGAAGTCGGTCAGCATCTCGACGCCCTTGAAGTAGGCGGCAAAGGCGCGGTCGAACTTGTCGTAGTGCTTTTCGTCCTTGACCAGGGTGAGGCGCGACAAGTAGTAGAAGTCGTCGATTTTCCAGGCCTGGTCTGATTCGGGGCCCACCACGCGGGCCTGCAGGGCCTCCAGCAGGGTGAGGAACTCTTTCACCGAAACAGGGAGTTTGGCGCTGCGCAGGGTGTAGAAGAAGTCGATCAGCATGGACGGCTCCGGGTCAGGGCGTGGCAGCTCACTTGCCGCTGTGGATCGCCGCAGGCGGCGGCGGTGTTTGCGGGTAGCGCTGGTTCAGCAGGTACAGCAACTGGGCCTTGGCTTCGGGCCATTCGCCGGCGCTCATGCTGTACATCACGGTGTCGCGCACCGTGCCGTCGCGTCGCACCGCGTGGTGGCGCAGCACGCCGTCTTTGCGTGCGCCCAGGCGCTCGATCGCCTTTTGCGAGGCGTGGTTGAAGTTGTCGGTGCGCCAGCCCACCAGGGCGCAGCCCAGGGTGTCGAAGGCATGGCTCATCAACAGGTACTTGGCCGTGGTGTTGACATGGGTGCGCTGCACGCGCTTGGCGTACCAGGTGTAGCCGATCTCGACACGGTGGATGGCCGGCACGATGTCGTGGTAGCTGCTGGTGCCGATCAATTGGCCGCTGGCTTCCTCGATCACGGCAAAGGCAAAGCGGTTGCCGGCTTCGCGCATCTGCAGGGCGGTTTCGATGTAGGCCCGGGTCTGGCCGGGCTCGGGCACCGAGGTGACGCGGATGTTCCAGAGCTCACCATCGGCGGCGGCCGCAGCGAGGCCGGCTTCATGGGCCAGGCTCAGGGGCTCGAGGCGCAGGCCGTTCAGGCGCAAGGTGACGGGTTCGACAAATGACATGGTTTCTCCGGTGCCGGGCAAGCGCTGCCCAGCAGGGCGGGCGTTTGATCCGGCGGGGTTCAGCGATTGCGCTGGTTCATGAAGACCAGCTTTTCGAACAGGGTCACGTCCTGTTCGTTCTTCAGCAGCGCGCCCACCAGCGGTGGCACGCTGACCTTGGCGTCGGCGCTCTGCAGGGCCTCGAGCGGGATGTCTTCGGCCACCAGCAGCTTGAGCCAGTCGAGCAGCTCGGAGGTGCTGGGCTTCTTCTTCAGGCCGGGCAGGTTGCGCACGTCGTAGAAGGTCTTCATGGCGGCCGCCAGCAGCTCGGCCTTGAGCGTGGGGAAATGCACGTCGACGATCTTCTTCATCGTGTCGGCATCGGGGAACTTGATGTAGTGGAAGAAGCAGCGACGCAGGAAGGCGTCGGGCAGTTCTTTCTCGTTGTTCGAGGTGATGAACACCAGCGGGCGGTTCTTGGCCTTGATGAGCTCGCGGGTCTCGTAGCAGTAGAACTCCATGCGGTCGAGTTCGCGCAGCAGGTCGTTGGGGAACTCGATGTCGGCCTTGTCGATCTCGTCGATCAGCAGGGCCACCGGCTGTTCGGCCGTGAAGGCCTGCCACAACACACCCTTGACGATGTAGTTGTCGATGTCCTTGACGCGCTCGTCGCCCAGTTGCGAGTCCCGCAGGCGACTGACCGCGTCGTATTCATACAGGCCTTGCTGGGCCTTGGTGGTCGATTTGATGTGCCATTGCAACAGCGGCATGCCCAGCGCCTCGGACACTTCCTCGGCCAACATGGTCTTGCCGGTACCGGGCTCGCCCTTGACCAGCAAGGGCCGCTTGAGGGTGATGGCTGCATTCACGGCAAGCATCAGGTCTTGGGTGGCGACGTAGTTTTGTGAGCCTTGGAATTTCATGGACAAGTGTTCGCTTAACAGATGTATTGCAGAAGCGGGGCTCGATATAATCAATCGTTGATTTTTCTCAATCCCCTCGGGACCCAATCACCATTTGATTGTGATCGCAAAATGAACAAGATGTTGACAACGGTGTTTGCCCTTGCTGTCGCTTCCGTGACCGCTTTTTCGTCGACCGTCCAAGCCCAGGAGGTCAAAGCAGATGTCAACGCCAAGGTGGCGATGTGCATCGGCTGCCATGGGATCGACCGCTACCAGGCGACCTTCCCCGAGGTCTACAAGGTGCCGCGCATTGCCGGCCAGGGCGAGAAGTACATCGCTGCCGCATTGACTGCCTACAAGAAGGGCGACCGCAAGCACCCCACCATGCGCGGCATCGCCGATTCCTTGAGCGAGCAAGACATCGCCGAGATCTCGGCCTACTACGCCCAACTGGGCCGTGTCGAAGGCGCCACCTTGCCCGACAAGCTCAGCCGCGAGCCCAACACCCAGGTGGCCGCCCTGTTGAACAAGGGTGCCTGCGCGTCTTGCCACGGCGCCAATCTGGCCAAGCCCATCGATCCTTCCTATCCCAAGATTGCTGGCCAGTACAGCGACTACCTGTATGTGGCGCTCAAGTCCTATCAGGTGAGCAACAACGCGGTGGTCGGGCGCAACAACGCCGTGATGGGTGGTGTGGCCAAGCAGTTCTCGCATGCCGAACTCAAGGCCCTGGCTTCGTATGTCAGCACGCTCGAGGGTGATCTGAAGACGGTGCCCGAGTCGCGCTTCCGTTGATCGGGCGCCCAGCGCACTGCACTTGCAAAAAAGCCGCTGAACAAATCAGCGGCTTTTTGTTTTTCGGCTTCCGGTTTTCAGCGCGGTTCAGGCTTCAATCACGGGTGGCGGCGCGTTGCACGCTGTCGATGTAGGCGTGGCCATCCGGTGGGCGCCCGCTGCGCTGGCTTTCCCACAGCATGCGGCCCAGGAACTCCATGGTCTCGTGGTGGGCTCCGTGCAGAGAGTCGCGGCGGGCGGTCAGCAATTCGACCGCCTGGCGGATGCCGCGCGGTTGGTCTATGCTGCATTGCTCGCTGATCGATAGGTGCATCGAGAGGTGCAGAAAGGGATTGGTCTCGCCTTTCTGTGGGTCGTACACACGGGCCACGGCCGCGTCAGCGTCGGCCAGGTCGGCGTGGTATTCGGGGTGCTCGTCAATCCACTGACCGGCCAGGGTTTCGATGGCCTCCATGGCCAGCCCTTGGCGTGACTTGGCGTAGACCGAGCAGAAGAAGCGACGGACGTCGTCTTGAGAGGGGTTGAACATGCGCCAAGCGTATCACCCCTGGCGATGCCCCCACGTCCGCCGTGGGGCCTGCTGTCTGGGTCAGCTGATCGGCAGTGGCTCAGGCGCGGGGCGAGCTCACCATGCGCGAGATCGACTGCGCCGCCTGCAGCAGGTGGGGCAGCATGCGGTTCTGCATGTCGAAGGCATTGCTGCGGTTGGCCTGGCCGCTGATGTTGAGGGCAGCGATCACGCGCCCGTTGCGGTTCACCACCGGGGCCGCCATCGAGATCAGTCCTTCTTCAAGCTCCTGGTCGACCAGGCACCAGCCCTGGTCTCGAGCCTGGCGTACCCTGGCCAGCACGTCTTCAGCGCGGGTCAAGGTGTGTTGTGTCCGGGCCTGGAGTTCGGTGGCCGCCAGGCGACGCTCGATCTCTTCGTCGGGCAGGCTGCCCAGCAGGATGCGGCCCATCGAGGTGCAGTAGGCCGGCAGGCGACTGCCCACGCCCAGGTTGATGCGCATGATCTTGTGGGTGGGCACCCGCAGCACGTAGATGATGTCGGCGCCTTCCAGCACGGCTGCCGAGCACGATTCTTTCACCCGCTCGACCAGCCCTTCCATCACGGGCTCGGCCAGGTTCCAGATCGGCATGGACGACAGATAGGCAAAGCCCAGGTCCAGGATGCGAGGTGTGAGGCGGAACTGGCGACCATCGGTTTCGACATAGCCCAAGGTCTGCAGGGTCAGCAGGATGCGCCGGGCGCCGGCGCGGGTGAGCCCGCTGCGCCCAGCCACCTCGGTCAGGGTCTGTTGCGGTGCGGCCGCGCTGAAGGTGCGGATGACCTCCAGGCCCCGTGCAAAGGATTGCACATAACTGTCGCCTGGGCGTGGGGCGGCTTTCTCGTTCTCAGCGGTCATTGCCATGGTGTTCCCTATCTTCTAAAATTCAATATGCGAACGATTGTTCTTATATAGAACATTTTTCATCCGAGTGTCGCCGCTTGTCAATGCATTTGGTCACGGTCGCTCACATCTGATGATTTTGTCCTTGTGGTCGCTAGGGTATGCCGTTTGTGCCCGTATATGCCACTACCGTTTG
>RXJO01000156.1 GCA_003987795.1 Curvibacter sp. | reverse complement strand
GAGACCCCCATCACGGCGAACTTCCGTGAAGGTCTGAACGTGTTGCAGTACTTCATCTCCACCCACGGTGCCCGTAAGGGTCTGGCGGATACGGCGTTGAAGACGGCCAACTCGGGTTACCTGACCCGCCGTCTGGTCGATGTGACGCAAGACTTGGTGGTCACCGAGGACGATTGCGGCACCACCAATGGCTCGCTGATGCGCGCCATCGTCGAAGGCGGTGAAGTGATCGAATCGCTGCGCGACCGTATCTTGGGCCGCACCGCTGCCGAAGACGTGCTGCACCCGGAAACCCGTGCCGTGCTGGCTCCTGCTGGCAGCATGCTGGACGAAGACCTGATCGAAGAGCTCGAAGCCGCTGGCGTCGACGAAGTGAAGGTCCGCACCGCGCTGATCTGCGAAACCCGCTATGGCCTGTGCGCCAAGTGCTACGGCCGCGATTTGGGCCGCGGTGGTCTGATCAACCTCGGCGAAGCCGTGGGTGTGATCGCTGCCCAGTCCATCGGTGAGCCGGGTACCCAGCTGACCATGCGTACCTTCCACATCGGCGGTGCCGCTTCGCGTGCTGCCATCGCCTCCAGCGTGGAAGCCAAGTCCAACGGCATCATCGGCTTCAATGCCACGATGCGCTACGTCAGCAACACCAAGGGTGAACTGGTGGTGATTGCACGTTCGGGTGAAATCATCATCCAGGACGAGCATGGCCGCGAACGTGAACGCCACAAGGTGCCTTACGGTGCCACCCTGACGGTGAAGGCCGACCAGACCATCAAGGCTGGCACCATCCTGGCCAACTGGGATCCGCTGACCCGTCCGATCATCACCGAGTTCGCCGGTCAGGTGAAGTTCGAGAACATCGAAGAGGGCTTGACCGTTGCCAAGCAGGTCGACGAAGTGACCGGTCTGTCCACCCTGGTGGTGATCGATCCCAAGCGTCGTGGTTCGGCCAAGGTGGTGCGTCCGCAGGTGAAGCTGGTTGACGCCCAAGGCCAGGAAGTCAAGATCCCGGGCACCGATCACTCGGTGACCATCGGCTTCCAGGTCGGTGCGCTGATCCAGGTGCGCGACGGTCAGGACGTGGGTCCCGGCGAGGTGCTGGCCCGCATCCCAATCGAAGGTCAGAAGACCCGCGACATTACCGGGGGTCTGCCCCGCGTGGCCGAGCTGTTCGAAGCCCGTACGCCGAAGGACAAGGGTACCCTGGCCGAAATGACCGGTACCGTTTCGTTCGGCAAGGAAACCAAGGGCAAGGTCCGTCTGCAGATCACCGATCCGGAAGGCAAGGTCTGGGAAGAACTCGTGCCCAAGGAAAAGAACATCCTGGTGCACGAAGGTCAGGTGGTCAACAAGGGCGAATCGATTGTGGACGGCCCGGCCGACCCGCAAGACATCCTGCGCCTGCTGGGCATGGAAGAGCTGGCCCGCTACATCGTCGACGAAGTCCAGGACGTGTACCGCTTGCAAGGTGTGAAGATCAACGACAAGCACATTGAAGTGATCGTCCGCCAGATGCTGCGTCGTGTGGTCGTCGAGAACACCGGCGAGTCGAACTACATCGCCGGTGAGCAGGTTGAGCGCTCGGAGATCCTCAATACCAATGAGGCCCTGCAGCGCGACAACAAGGTGCCCGCCACTTACAGCAACCTGTTGCTGGGCATCACCAAGGCTTCTTTGTCGACCGACTCCTTCATCTCGGCCGCGTCGTTCCAGGAAACGACCCGCGTGCTCACCGAGGCTGCCATCATGGGCAAGCGCGACGAGCTGCGTGGCCTGAAGGAAAACGTCATCGTGGGTCGTTTGATCCCGGCCGGTACCGGTCTGGCCTACCACCAGGCCCGCAAGGCCAAGGACGCCATGGACGAAGCCGAGCGCCGCGCCATCGCCGAAGCCGAAGCCGCTGAACTGGCTGCCAGCCAGGATGCCAGCGCCGAAGCCGAGGGCGCTGCCTCGGAGTAATCGCGGCCTTTAAAGCGTGAGCGATGAGCGCCCCAGTCCCATCTGCCGATGGGTCTGGGGCGTTTTTCATCTGACAATGGCTTTTGGCGTGCGTGGAGTTGCCCATGTCCTTGCAAGGATTGCTTGACCTGCCGATCGGGGTCTGGATCACCGTCGCGGTGCTCTTGTTCTGGGCCGTCGGAGCCTACAACCGCCTGGTGCGCCTTCGCGTGGCCACCGTTCAGGCATTCAGCTTGCTTGAGTCGCAGTGGCTCAAACACCTGGCATGGATCGAGGTGCAATGGCTGCACGACTCGCATGCTGCGACGGGCACGCCAGAAGACCCCGAGCACGGCGACCACGGACGGCCCGATCTGCACATTCTTCAGCCTGCGGTGGCTCAGTTTCGCGCCTGCATGCAGGCGGCCAAGCTCAACCCCTTGGACTCGGAGCTGCTCGGGTCCTTGTCGTCAGCCTGGACGGTCTTTCGCATGGCGATCCGGCAGGTGCTGGCGGACGATGAAGCTGGCGTACCTCGTCTGCCTCAGGTCTTGAGTGCCCACTGGGAACAGATGCTGCTTCAGGATCAGGGTGCGGTGGATGTTTTCAACGAGGCGGCTCAGCGGTACAACCAAGCCATCCGCCAGTTTCCGGCGATATTGCTGGCCTGGGTTTTCGCCTACAGGACGGCACGGTCTATATGACAAGCAATTACAAGAAAATCGATTTGAACGCAGGGCTGAAGTCGAACGATCACAGTGGCTCCATCCCACTGTGGCAGCAACTGCAAGCGGTTGCCGTGGCCTTGGCCGAAGTTCGCTCAGGTGCCTCTGCCACCACGGCCATCGAGGCCGTCCCGACCGAGTTGCGGCCAGGGGTGCAGTCTTTGCTGTTCCATGTACTGCGCTGGCTGGGCCAGGCCGAGGCCTTGCGACGCAAGTTGGCCCCGCGCAACCCACCGGTGCTGGCGGACGCGTTGTTGTGTTCGGCATTGGCCCTGGGATGGCGTGAGCAGGACGCACCCTATGAGATGTTCACCCTGGTGGACCAGGCCGTTGAGGCAGCGAAACGACTGCCGGCCATCCGGCCGCAGTCATCCTTCATCAATGCCTGTCTGCGTCGCTTCCTGCGTGAACGGGATGCCCTGGTGGAGGCCACAGCCCGAGAACCCATGGCGCAATGGAATCACCCACGGTGGTGGATCGATCGCCTGCGCCAGGATCACCCGCGCAATTGGCAGGAGATCCTGCGCACCAACGCCACCCAGGCGCCCATGACACTGCGTGTCAACCAACGTCACACAAGCGTGCCAGCCTACCTGCAACGGCTGACGGAGGCAGGTATCGTGGCTGAGGCGCTGGGTGGACAGGCCATCATGTTGGAGCAAGCACGCCCTGTGACCGAAGTTCCGGGTTTCGGCGCTGGCGATGTGTCGGTGCAAGATGCTGGAGCACAGTTGGCCGCCCCCTTGCTGCTGGATGGGCTGGCCCCAGCCCATCCAGGGCAACGCCTGCGACTCCTGGATGCCTGCGCCGCACCGGGCGGCAAGACAGCCCATCTGCTTGAGATGGCCGATTGCGAGGTCACTGCCCTCGACATTGACGCACGCCGTTGCGAGCGCATCCATCAAAATCTGTCGCGCCTGGGCCTGCAAGCCCGGGTGGTCGCGGCCGACGCGCGCGATCCTGATCTCTGGTGGCCCGAGAACGGCCAGAAGCTGCCCTACGATGGCATCTTGCTGGACGCTCCGTGCACGGCTTCGGGCATCGTGCGGCGTCATCCCGACGTGCGATGGCTGCGCCGCGAGAGCGACATCGAGCAGTTGGCCATCATCCAGGCCGCCTTGCTGTCCCTCCTGTGGCCCTTGGTGCGACCTGGTGGTCGCCTGCTTTACTGCACTTGCTCCGTCTTCCGCGCTGAGGGTGAAACGCAGATTCAAACGTTTCTTGCGCACAACACCGATGCCGTTTTAATCCCATCGCCTGGGCATTTAATTCCCCGCACGGCACGCAAGGGGGATCCCGTCCGGGACAATGGACTCCGTGACCACGACGGATTTTTCTACGCCTTGCTCGAAAAACGCGCAGATTGACCGGATCGTCTTTCTCGCGGGATGGCTGCTGGCTGCACTTCTTTGGTGCATTCGGCCTGCGTGGGCAGACACGCCCGAGATCGAAGTAGCTCAATTGCGCCTGGAGCGCACCGAGGAAGGGCTTTTCCTGTCGGCCAACGTGCGCTTCGATCTGCCTCAATTGGTGGCGGACGCTGCGGCCAAAGGCATTCCTCTGTACTTTGTGGCCGAGGCGGAGGTCCTGCGTGATCGCTGGTACTGGTATGACCAGCACATCGCTGGTGTGA
The DNA here is from genome assembly GCA_003987795.1 of Curvibacter sp. Taxonomy (GTDB): domain Bacteria; phylum Pseudomonadota; class Gammaproteobacteria; order Burkholderiales; family Burkholderiaceae_C; genus Curvibacter. The sequence continues at coordinate 3,788 of RXJO01000156.1, read as the reverse complement.
CCCGCTACATGCGCTTGGCCTACCAGCCCTTGACGCGCCGCTGGCGCCTGCTGGTTGCACCGACCCCGATCGCCAATTCTGGGCTGGGCGTCAGTCTGGGTCAGAGCTTCGAAGACCTCGATGAGGCCTTGGGTGCTGTCCAGCGCATTTCCCGCTGGCGCATCGCTGATGCGGCAGCCATCGACAACGACGCACGCCACAGCGTCGATTTCCGTTTCCGCCTCGACGTCTCGCAATTGCCTCGCCCCTTCCAGTTGGGTGTCACGGGTCGGACGGACTGGAACCTGAGCGTCAGCCGCAACCTCCGCTTGCAGACGGAGGCGGCCAAATGATTGCTGCGCCCAGGCCGGGCACTGACCGACACTCCCTGTTCAGCACGCGCACTGCGAGATGGACCGTCGGCATCGGCATTGCCATGATGGTCATCATCGGCGTCCTGCTGCTGTTTCTCCTCACCCAGGCCACCAACAACCGTGCACTGTACGAGCGCAACTACCTGCGCTTGTTCGTGATCAACCTCATCGTGGCGGGCGCCTTGCTGTCGGCCATCCTGTGGATTGCATTGCGTCTTTACCAGCGCTTGCGGCGCGGCCGGTTTGGCAGTCGTCTGCTGGTCAAGCTGGCGGCCATCTTTGCCTTGGTCGGCTTTGTGCCAGGTGTACTGATCTATGTGGTGTCTTATCAGTTCGTGTCGCGCTCCATCGAGAGTTGGTTCGACGTCAAGGTCGAAGGCGCCCTGGATGCCGGCGTGAGCCTGGGGCGGGCCACACTCGACACCTTGTCCAATGACTTGGCCAACAAGACCCGGGCAGCCGGTTCCCAGCTCACCGACGTGCCCGACGCCACGGCTGGGCTGGTCCTGGAGAAGATCCGCGACCAGTTGGGCGCCAGCGATGTCGTGCTCTGGAGCGCTTCAGGGCAATTGGTCGCCAGCGTCGGGCAGTCGCGCTTCCAGCTCAATCCCGAGCGTCCATCGGTGCAGAACATCCGCAACGTGCGCAAACAACGTGCTGTGGCCCAGATCGAGGGTCTGGACGACCCCGCCAACCTGGCGGCCATCAACAATGCCCGCATCCGCGCCATGGCCCTCGTCAACTCCTCCAGCCTGGGGCTGTTGTCCGAGTCGCGATTTCTGCAGGTTTCTGTACCGTTACCGCCCACTCTGGTCGCGAATGCCTTGGCTGTCCAGGAGGCCTACCGGGAGTACCAAGAGCGTGCTCTGGCCCGGTCAGGCCTCAGGCGGATGTACATCGGCACCCTGACCCTGAGTCTGTTCCTGGCCGTGTTCGGAGCTGTGCTGCTGGCCGTGCTCTTGGGCAACCAATTGGCCCGCCCGCTGCTGGTGCTGGCCGAAGGCGTGCGAGAAGTCGCGGCAGGCAACCTCAGTCCCAAGGCCGTGCTGCAAGGCCGCGACGAATTGGGTGGGCTCACCCGCTCCTTCGCTGACATGACCCAGCAGTTGGCCGATGCCCGTGCCACGGTTGAAAAAAGCATGCGCCAGGTCAGCACCGCCCGGGCCAATCTGCAGACCATTCTGGACAACCTCACCGCCGGCGTCATCGTGTTGGACGCCCAGGGCCGGATACAGTCGTCCAACCCCGGGGCCACCCGCATTCTCAAGGTACCGCTGGCCGCCTATGAAGGGCGTCCGTTGGCGGCGGTCCCCAGCCTCGAAGACTTTGCTCAGCGCGTCCAGAGTCAGTTCGACGCCTTTTTGGGCGAAAACGCCCAGCAACATGGCCTGGACCATTGGCAACAATCCTTCGAACTACCCGACGGGCAGAATGGGGCCGCCGCTGGCATGATCACCCTGGTGGCGCGCGGCGCCGAGATGCCTGGTTCGGCCCGTCTGCTGGTTTTTGACGACATCTCTGAAATCGTTTCGGCCCAGCGCGCCCAGGCTTGGGGTGAGGTGGCTCGACGCCTGGCCCATGAGATCAAAAATCCGCTCACACCGATCCAACTCTCGGCCGAACGCCTCGAGATGAAGCTCAGTGGCAAACTGGGGGCTCCCGAGCAAGCCGTGCTCACCAAGTCGGTCAAGACGATCGTGGATCAGGTCGATGGCATGAAACGTCTGGTCAACGAGTTCCGCGACTACGCCCGTCTGCCGGCGGCAGAACTCAAACCCCTGGATCTCAATGCCCTGGTGCAAGACATCCTGCACCTTTACGGTCCAGAGAATGCCGTCGTGCCCGTTCGCGCCGAACTCGATCCCCGCTGCCTGCCTGTGCTGGGCGACGCTCAGCAGTTGCGCCAGGTCATCCACAACCTGCTGCAGAATGCCCAGGACGCGACCGAGGGGGTTGCCAGCGCAGAACGGCAGCCGGTGGAAATCCGCACCCGTTGGAGCGAAAGCTCACGCCGAGTCCGCCTGGTGGTCCGCGATCATGGCACCGGATTTCCAGACTACATTCTCAAGCGAGCCTTCGAGCCCTACGTCACCACCAAGTCCAAAGGCACTGGCCTGGGACTTGCAGTGGTCAAGAAAATTGCAGACGAGCATGGCGCACGGATTGATCTCTCCAATCACATGAGCGGCGACAACATCACCGGTGCTCAAGTGTCGCTATCATTCGCCACTGCGCCGGCATCCCCTGCCTGACGCAACACCTTCCCTGGAACCGCTTTCTTTCAATCATGGCAAACATACTGGTGGTCGACGACGAACTGGGCATCCGGGATCTGCTGTCCGAAATCCTCAATGACGAGGGCCACAACGTCGAACTTGCCGAAAATGCTTCGCAAGCTCGCAATGCCCGGCAACGCGACGAGTTCGATCTGGTCCTTCTCGACATCTGGATGCCCGACACCGATGGCGTCAGCCTGCTCAAGGAATGGGCTGCTGGTGGTCTGCTGTCCATGCCCGTGATCATGATGAGCGGTCACGCCACCATCGATACCGCTGTCGAAGCGACACGCATTGGCGCTTTCTCCTTCCTTGAAAAGCCCATCACCCTGCAAAAGTTGCTCAAGGCCGTGGAGCAGGGGCTTGCGCGCCATCAGTTGCGCAAGACCGCAGCCCCGGTGGTCAGTGCGCCAGAGCCCAGGGTCGAACCTCTGGCCAGCCCGGTTGCCATACAGACCGAAGTGCAGACTCAGGCTCAGCAGCTGTTTGACCTGGACAAACCTCTGCGCGAGGCGCGCGACGGCTTCGAGAAAGCCTACTTTGAATTCCATCTGCTGCAGGAGAATGGGTCCATGACCCGTGTGGCCGAAAAGACCGGGCTTGAACGCACCCACCTGTACCGCAAGTTGCGGCAGCTGGGGGTAGACCTGTCGCGCAGCAAAAAAAATGCAATTTGATGGTTTTTTGTTTTTGACCCCAAAAAGCTTGCTATAATTTATTTCTCAGCAGGCCCGGTAGCTCAGTTGGTAGAGCAGCGGATTGAAAATCCGCGTGTCGATGGTTCGATTCCGTCCCAGGCCACCAGTACACTGTTTGTAGTCGTCCATAGACGTCCGCAAACGCCAAAAAGCCCTAAGTAAATCAACTACTTAGGGCTTTTTTCATTCCAGACTCGTCCGTACTCATCCGCACCAAGCCGGTGATTTTTGGGGGCAAGTTTGGGGGCAACTGCTAGAGTTGGGGGCAACCCCCGTAAAAGTTGCCCCCAATGCCTCTGACAGACACAGCCATACGCAAGGCTCAGCCCGGCCCCAAACCTCAAAAGCTCGCCGACGGCAAAGGCATGTACCTTGAGATCTCGCCAGCGGGTGGGCGCTGGTGGCGGTTGAAGTACCGCATCGCAGGCAAAGAAAAGCGGATCTCCCTGGGCACCTACCCC
>RXJO01000381.1 GCA_003987795.1 Curvibacter sp. | reverse complement strand
CATCCTGCAGGTCAGCCAGATCCTGCAGGGCGTGCGTGGCCGTGGCGTTGATGTGCAGGCCTTGCTGCGCCGAGCCGGCATCGTGCCGGCGCTGCTGGATTCGCCGCTGTCGCGCGTCACGCAGGCCCAGTACGCGGCGCTGATCAAGCTGCTGAGCCGCAGCACCCGCGACGAGTTGTGGGGCCTGTGCAGCCAGCCCGTGCCGCTGGGCCACTTTGCCCAGATGTGCCGGCTGCTGGTGCAATGCCGCACCCTGGGCGAGGCTTTGCGCACAGGCCTGGCCTATTACCACCGCGTGCTGCCCGACTTCGTGCCCCGCCTGGTGGTGCACGAAGGGCAGGCCGCGGTGCGTCTGGTCGCGCGCGGCGAACGCGCTGCGGAGCGGGGTTATGCCGATCGCACCTTCTGCTTTTTCACTTATGGCCTGGCCTCGTGGCTGGTGGCCCGGCGCATCCCGGTGCAAGAGGTCATGTACCGGCCGATGGATCAGGGTTGCAGCAGTGACGCGGGGCGCTTGTTCCAGGCGCCGGTGGTGTATGACCACCCCTGGGTGGGCTTCAGTTTCGAGGCCCGCTGGCTGGATTTGCCGGTGGTGCAGACCCCTCAGAGCCTGCAGGAGTTCCTGCGCCAGGCGCCCGCCAGCCTGTTGATCCGCTACCGCGACCAGACCAGCCTGAGCGAGCGCATCCGCCGACTGCTGCGGCGCCACCTGGCCGGCGAGATGCCGTCACTCGAGTTCGTCTCAGACTACCTGGCCATGACGCCGCAGACCCTGCGCCGACGCCTGCGCGACGAAGGGCTGGGCTTTCAGGCCATCAAGGACGATCTGCGCCGCGATGCGGCCATCGAATACCTGGGCCAGCCGGAGCTCACCCTGCTGGACATCGCCAACCGGCTGGGCTTCTCGGAGGCCAGCACTTTCCACCGTGCCTTCAAGGGCTGGACCGGCCTCGCACCGGGGGTGTACCGGCAGACCCTGTTGCGCCCCCGCAGCGACGCCGCCGCCGCGGGCTGAGGCCCCGGTCTGCCCTGGCCGGTCTGCCGGCTCGGGCTGTTTGAACCGGCTGCTTTACCGGCTTGCAGCGATGCCGCCACACCGTCGCTACACACGAGGCGCATACTGCTGCCGACCCTGAACACCTGAATCCGGCGGGACACCGCCCGGCCACTCTGCATTCGCCATGACAGCCTGTCGACCTCTTGCACGATATTGTTCCTCCGTATGGCGGGCCCTTCCTCTGGGCCTGGCCTCGCTCCTGCTGGCCGGCTGTGCGCCCTGGTCTCAGGGGAACCCGGCCAACACCCGCCCGAGCCTGGAATTCGATGCCCGCCACTACGAGCTGCGTCAGATCGAGGTCAATGGCCAGACCCTGGCCGTGCGGGCCTACGAGAACATCGTCTACGTGGCCCGACCCGCCGACGCGCGTTACGAGCGCATGAACCTCTATGTGCCCGAGGCGTATTTCAAAGGCGGCAGCGTGGGCGGCTTCACCGCCCGGACGGCGCCGATCTTCCTGCCCAATGAGGTGGGCGGCTACATGCCGGCCGAACCTGCCCGCCTGGGTGGCCGGCAGGGGCCCGGTGAACCGCCAGGTGCCCCGCCACCCGGTGCACCGATGGCCGGGCCGGGCGCTCCGCCGCCCGGGATGGAGCGCCCCAACACCTTGGCTGTGGCCCTGAGCCAGGGCTTTGTGGTCGCCGCGCCCGGTGCCCGTGGACGCACCCAGGCCCAGGGCAAGGCGCCTGCCGCCATCGTTGACCTGAAGGCCGCTGTCCGCTACCTGCGCTACAACGACGAGCGCATGCCGGGCGATGCCGAGCGCATCATCTCGAATGGCACGAGTGCAGGGGGGGCGCTGTCGGCCTTGCTGGGCGCCAGCGGCAACAGTGTCGACTACCAGCCCTGGCTGGACGAGTTGGGGGCCGCTCCGGGTCGCGACGATGTGTTTGCCGTGTCGGCCTATTGCCCCATCACCAACCTCGAGCACGCCGACAGCGCTTACGAGTGGCTGTTCGCCGGCCTCAACGATTACCAGAAGATCGAGATCTCGATGCTCGACTACAAAGTGCAGCGCAAGCCCGTGGCGGGCACGCTCACGCCCGAGCAGATCCGGCTTTCGCGCGAGCTCAAGGCCGCCTTTCCGGCTTACCTCAACAGTCTTCAGCTGCGCGGGCCCGAGGGCCAGGTGCTGAGTCTGGACAGCCAGGGGCAGGGCGCTTTCCGGCAGTACCTGAGTTCGCTGCTCGTCGCCTCGGCGCAGCAGGCGCTGGACCAGGGTCAGAAGCTGTCAGGCATGAGCTGGCTCACGCTGCGTGATGGCCGGGTGGTCGATCTGAACCTCGAAGGCTACCTCGCCTATGCAGGTCGCATGAAGACGCCGCCGGCATTCGACGCCCTTGACCTCGGGTCGGGTGAGAACCAGTTGTTTGGCAATGCCCGGGTCGACCAGCAGCACTTCACTGATTTCGGCATGGCGCACAACACCTCCCCGGGGGCCACCCGGGCCGACCCTCAGCAGGTGGCCCTGATGAACCCGATGCACTACATCGGTCGCGCCGGTGTCCGCACCTCGGCGCACTGGCGCATCCGTCAGGGCACCAAAGACCGAGACACCTCCCTCGCCGTGCCCGTCATCCTGGCCAGCGCGCTGCGGCAGCAGGGCGCTTCGGTGGACCTGGCCCTGCCCTGGGATCGTCCGCACAGCGGCGACTACGACCTTGACCAGCTGTTTGCCTGGGCGCGGCAGATCAGTCTGTCTCGCTGAGCTGCCTGAGGCAGGGCTCACTCCGGGCGGATGCCGCTGAGGCGGATCACCTGGCGCCATTTCTCGGTGTCGCGCCGGATGTAGGCAGCCAGCGCCTCGGCGCTGCCCGGGCTGGGCTCGGCTCCCTGGGCTTTCAGCTGGCGTACCACCCCGGGGTCGGCCAGGGTGGCCTGCAAGGCTTGGTTGATCTGCTGGATCAGTGCCTTGGGCGTCTTGGCCGGGGCGAACAGCCCGTACCAGATCTCGTAGTCGAGCCCGCTGACCCCGAGCTCGCTGAAGGTGGGCACCTGCGGCAGGCTGACATGGCGCCGGGGAGCTGCCACGGCCAGGGGCTGCAGCTTGCCGACCTGGATGTACTGGATCACGCTTGGAATGGCGTTGATGCCCACCTGCACATGGCCGGCCACCAGATCGTTCACCGAAGGTGCGCCGCCCTTGTAGGGAATGTTGACCAGCCGTGTCCCCGTGGCCTGCTGAAAGGCCTCCATGGCCAGGTGATTGGGGCTGCCAACCCCCCCCGAGCTGTAGTTGAGCTCGTCCGGCTTGCGCTTGAGCAGGCCCAGAAGATCGCCCAGTGATTTCACACCCAGCGAAGGCGTGGCCGTGAAGACCGGTGTGTTGGTCAGCACCATGCCCACCGGGGTCAGGTCGCGCTCGGGCTGATAGGCCAGTCGGGTCTTGATCAGAGGCTCGGTCACGATGTGCGAGCCCGCCCCCAGGATCAGGGTGTAGCCATCGGCCGGGGCCATGGCCACCGACTGGAAGCCCGGTGCGCCGGGCTTGTTGTCGATGATGACGGGCTGCTTCCATTGCTCGGCCAGCCGGGTGGCGATCACGCGCATGGCGGTGTCGGCGGCAGCACCGGCCGGAAATGGCAGCACGAGGTGCACTGGCTTGTCCGGGTAGGCGGCCAGTGCGACGCTACCCGCGAGGGCCATTGCCAGGCCACAGGCCAGGCTTTGCAGGCGGTTCAGAATCACTTGAGGGTTGGTTTTCATGGGGTTTTGGCAGGTGTGCTCGTGGACTTCAGCGGGATTCTCAGCAGGTCGGGCAACAGTCCGGACAGCTCGTCCAGCATCTTGCGCAAGGCCTGCACCAGCGGGCCATGGCCTGGTGTGAGGGTGAACAAGGTCTCGTCCATGTACAGAGATCGGTTGAGTTCGATCTGCAGACTGTGGCAGCGCTCCTGGGGGCGGCCATGGCGATGGATCAGCTCAGCCCCTTCGTAGGGATCGTTGATCGAGACGCACAGCCCCTGGGCGCGCAACAGTGCCGCCACCGTCCGGGTCACCTCGGGCGCGGCGCTTTGGCCGTGCAGGTCGCTCACCACGACATCGGGGCGGGCGCGTCCGGCGTCATGGTTCATGGCGTTGCCCACCGACTTCATCGAATGGCAATCCAGATGCAGGCAGTGGCCGAAGCGCTGTTGCGTTGCGTCGATCAGGCTGGCCAGTCTTGCGTGATACGGGTCGTAATAAGTGAGCAGGCGTCGCTGGATCTCTCGCACCGGCAGGCGCGAGCCGTACATCGGGACGTCGGGCAGTGCCAATCTGCGGATCAGCCCGAAGCCTCGCGCTGATTTGTCGCTGGGCGTCACCGGACCCGGCCAGGGGCCATCCAGCATCTCGGGGTCAATGTCATCCCGGGCGCGGTTGGCATCGATCAGCGAGCGGTGGAAGCGCGCCGACAGCACAGGTGCCCGTCCAGCCACCGCCAAGGCCCACAAGACTTCCACATGGGCGTCCCATGAGCTTTGGATGGCCGAGCGTGGGGCCAGGGTGCTCACCCCTTCCGGCCACTGAGGCCAACTGTGGGGCGAGTCGATCACCACTGGCATGGGCGGGCTGTCCGGGCGTGCCGGCAGCAGGTCGTAAGCTGATGACGGGACCGATTCAAGGGGGATGGGGGTCAAACTCGGCTCCTGCATCAAAAGCGGTGAAGCATGCCGACGCCGATGCCCGTGGCCTGGCTGCTGGGCAGATGGCTGTTGCTCACGTCACGGTCCACGAACACGTACAGGGTGCTGCGCGCGCTCAGGCTGTGGCTGTAGTCGGCCTGGAACTTCCTGAGCTTGCCGGCCGGGTCGGTCTGAACATCGCGTTGCATGAGGTTGGCCGTCACGCGGTGAACCCCGAAGGGCACGGTCGCACCGATCAGCCACAGCTTGACGGTGGAGCGGGCGCCAGGGCCGGCATTGAACTGTTCCTGGCTCAGCAGGGCGTAGGTCTTGAAGGTGGTCGCCTCATAGCTGGCCACGGCCTGGGTCTTGTTCTTGAAATCGTTGGTCAGGAAGCCGCCTTTCTTCTCGTCCCAGCCGGAGCCTGCGCCCAGTCCCCAGGGGCCGCTCTTGTAGTTCAGCGCGAGCTGGTACTGCTTGAAATCATCGGGTGATTTCAAGGCCGGATTGGTCGTGGGATTGGTGGCATCGGGGCCGGCCAGATTGACGCGGGCCACCGCGTTGAATCCGCTGAAGTCCGGCGTTTTATAGGTGAGGGCATTGGATACCCGGTTGTTGCCGTTCAACACCCGGGTACCGATGGCCACCACGCCGGCGTCGTGCACGATCCAGCGCAGGTTGCGGGCCGCCTGGGAGTACAGCGGCGATCCGGTCGGGGTGTCGGAATCCAGTCGCCCCATGTTCAGGGTGCCCCAGGGGCCTCGCAGGCCGACATAGGCGTTGCGCATCGGTGGCGACACCATGCTGCCATTGGGTGCATTGATACCGAATTCGAGCCCGAACACCGCTTGCTGCCCGCCGCCGAGGTCTTCCACCCCCCGAAAGCCCAGCCGAGAGGTGTTGTCAGACATCTGGGTGCGCCCGGCACCGGCCGTGCCGTAGCCCACATTCGACTTGGTGCCGGCATGCACGCTCTCCACGCTCAGGTCCATGCGGCCGTAGAGGCTCAGGCTGCTCTGGGGGCGGGGGCTACCGAGTTCCTCCGCATCATCGGCGGCGCTGGCCGGCATGGCCAGCACCAGCCAGGCCACGGCACCCGCCAGGGGCAGCAGCTTCGAGGGGCTGTTCTTCATTGATTTCTTTCGTTTCGATGGTTGAAATGGCTTGCCGGCGATGGATATCCTATGATCTGGGTGATTGATTAGAAAGAGAATCAACGCCCAAGATGCCGGGTTGTGCTTTAGTTTTTCAATCAATGAAACAATGTTTATCCATTTGAGCCTGTTCCCATGAGCACCGACTACACCGTCTCTGCCGTCGATGAAGCCGTGGCCTTGATGCTGCTGGTGGCCCAGAATCCCGGGCTGGGCGTGAGCGAGCTGGCGCAGCGTTCCGGCAACACCAAGGCGCGGACCTTCCGCCTGCTGTTCACACTGGAGCAGCGTCGCCTGGTCACCCGCCTGGGCAAGAGCCCCACTTACCACCTCGATGTGCAGGCGCTTTACTTGGGCGTTGCCGCCCAGGAGCAGATCGATCTGGTGGGCCTGACCCGGCCGCACCTGCTCGCCCTGGGCGGCGAGTGTGGCGAGAGTGTTCAGTTGCGGGTGCGCGACGGGCTGGATTCGGTGTGCATCGACCGTTGGCAGCGAGCACGTGACCAGCCCATCCGCAGCCAGGCCGGCAGCCGCCGTCGACTGCATGCCGGGGCGTCCTGCAAACTGCTGCTGGCCTATGCGCCGGAAGAGGTGCGACAGGCGCTGTTCTCCAGTGAGTTGCCGCGCTACACACCGCAGACCTTGACCCACCGCAGCCGCCTGACCCAGGAGATCAGCCGCATCCATGCCGAGGGTTACAGTGTTTCGATGGGTGAAATAACGCCTGGGTTCGGGGCATTTGCCGCCCCGGTGCGCGGCAAGAGTGGCCAGGTGTTGGCGGCCCTGAGCATCACCGGACCGGCCGAGCGCCTGCAGGCGGGTCAGACCCAGCTGGTGGCCCAGTTGTGCGCCGCAGCGCGGCGCATGTCGCTGGCCCTGGCCGGCGAAGCCCCGACCGGGGAGGCGCTGCCGCCCCAGGGCTGAGGCGTTCTGGGTTCAAGCCTGCATCAGGGCCTCGGCCACTGCCGCAAAGGCCGGCAGCGTGATCGGATCATTGCCCACGCCGCTGGCCACCGGGTGTGAGCCGGTGCGCACGATCACCATCTCGGCGGCCGGGTCGATGTAGATGCACTGGCCGTGCACACCGCGAGCCATGTAGGCGCCGTGTTCGTTGTGGGTCACCCACCACATGCTGCGATACGACCAGCCCGGCAGGGTGGCGCGGTAGCCTTCGGCCTGGGCAAAGTGGCTGCGCTGGCCGCCAGCGGCGATGGCGTCCACCACCGCCTCGGGCAGCACCTGGTGGCCGTTGAATCGGCCACGCAGGCGCATCATCTCGCCGAAGCGGGCCAGGTCGCGCACGGTGGCGCTCATGCCGCCGCCACCGAAGGCGGCGCCGGTGGCGTCGACCGAGATCGCCGCATCATGGGCTGTTCCCAGAGGTTGCCAGAGGCGTTGCGAGATCTGCTCCGCCAGGCGTCGGCCGTGCAGGCGCTCCAGCAACCAGCCCAGCACCTGGGTGTTGACGGTCTTGTAGGCGAAGGCGGTGCCATGCTCCCCCTGCTGGCGCAGTGCGGCCAGGAACTCGGCGTAGCTGCGGGGGCCCGCGTAGCCCGCAGGTCTTGGCAGCAGGCCGCCAGCCCGTGAGAAATCCCAGATGCCGGCCTGCGGGTCGGCGTAGTCCTCGGAGTAGTCCAGCCCGATCAGCATGTCCATCACCTGGCGCACGCTGGCGTTGCCATAGGCACTGCCGCGCAGCTCGGGCAGCAGTTCGGTCACGGCCTGTTGTGGGTCCAGCCGGCCCTCGTGAACGTCGAGCTCGGCCAGCGTGCCGACAAAGGATTTGGTGACCGAGAACAGGGCATGGCCGCGCTCTGGCGCGCCTTCGCCGAAGTAATCCTCTTGCACCACCCGACCCCGGTGCAGCACCAGGATGCCGTCGAAGTAGGTGCGCAGCAGGGCCTCGCGCCAGGTCATGGATTCACCGTGCATCGAGGTGAATCGCAAGGCGTCCAGGTCGTCACGGTGCGCGCGCGGCAGCTCGCTGGGCGTCCCGGGGGCCCGCTCGATGGCTGCGGTGGGCACGAACTCGCGCAGGTGGCTCAGGCTCCAGCGCAATTGCGGAAAGCGCAGAAAGCTGCTGTCCTCGAAGCGGATGGTCTTGTCGGCCGGCGGCGGCGAGCCCTGCATCCAGCCCAGGACGCGCGGGTCGCTGGACAAGGCATCGGGCCAGACGGGGGGCGAGGTGGGCGGGTTCGTGGACTGGGGCGGGCGGGTGTCTGTCATCGAGATTCCTTTCTGGCCGGATGGCCGATTCAAGCACGTCTGCGCGCCTGCCCGGCTCATCCTCGGACGCCGATGCGAC
>RXJO01000164.1 GCA_003987795.1 Curvibacter sp. | reverse complement strand
CGAACGACTGCCACGCTGGCCAGGGTTGGCAATTTGCTGGCGTTCAAAGAAACCCTTGTCCTCAAGCCACTTGATGGCTCTTTGGACCGTTTCTACGGATTTTCCTGATTCCTCCGCAATGGTGGTGCGATTCGCAAAAATCGACTTGCGTGGCGAAGAAAGGTCAATCTTCTTGATGATGCTGATGACGATCCGAATAAATCCGTCCGGGAGGTCTTTGAACGAATCTGAGTCATGCAGGCGAAACACGGCGCGCGTGATGGGCGCAGGGAAATATTTAGGCGTGAGCGTACTCATCGCAGTCTCCGAAAAAGACACGAAAGCCTTGACGAAAACCACTCGAAAACCTAATATTCGCTCGTTGATCTGCGATTTTTCCGGTTGGCGCCGGTTAGGTCGTTTTGAGTGGATTCCTCAAGAATCCGGAAGAGCCCTCAGGTTTGGCGACCTGAGGGCTTTTTTGTTTTCTTATTGCTAGCTCATGGCTAACCTTTCTTGCGGCATGGCCGCTTGGTTAATACGGTTCTGATGTACAGATCTCTTGGGTCTCTCGCCCGCATTGGGACAGTGCATTTCTCCAGCCGAACAGGGCGCAGATCCCTGGGAGGCGGGAATCACTGGCACAAAGAGGATGACTGCTGCGAATGCCATGCATTCGTTTGAGGCGGCGCCATCCACACTTTCCCGCCACCCTTGTTTACGCGTGTAAACACGATCAGCCACTGCTGCGTGAGTGCTCGTGTTTACACGCGTAAACACCCCTGAAGGATCGGGTGTAAATAAACCTAAGCCCTGGCTTCCGCATGCTTCTTGTTTACGCGCGTAAACACGCTGGGGCAGGACTCTCTGGGTGCCCGTGTTTACTCGTGTAAACACTGCATCCCTCACGTTGAATTCGAAGCCCCCAATCGATGATGTGCCTGTGATTCGGGTGCTGATACGACCCTTCTGAGTCGTGCTTGGCTTGCGTGATGTGTTTATGCGTGTAAACGCCGTGGCCTTGGCGAATCGGTTTAGCCCTGAATTGGGCGTTCGATCGGTGATTGGCGGATTGGTGTCCGGCGATTGATGTGCGCATGACATCGCTGCTTTGACGAATCCTGAGGCAGCGTGTTTACGCGTGTAAACAGTGGCGATGCCTGGTGTGTGTGGGGTGCTGTTTACTCGTGTAAACACGGCGCCAGTGTTTGGTTCTGCGGCTCGATGTTTACACGAGTAAACACCATCGTCCAATTTGGAGTGAATGGTGTTGGCTTGCGTCGATGAGGGCGCGGTTGATCTCGCGGGTGGTTTGGCTGTGTGTTTACTCGTGTAAACACCGTCGCTGAATTGGGAGTGGGCGGCGTTGGTGTGCGGAGATGCAGAGGTGTTGGGCCTGTTGAGGAGTCCGGGGATGTGTTTACTCGTGTAAACACTGGATGGACTCGGGACGGTTGGCTGGGTGTTTACGTGTGTAAACAGTGGGGATGCGATGACGTGTGTGGGATGCTGTTTACTCGTGTAAACACTATCGAAGTCGGAGGATGCGTTGTCTGCGCTGTTTTGTCTTTTGGGTGCAGAAAAATTGAAGTCGCCGAGATTGGGTTGATTGTTGGAAATGTGAGGGGCGGCGGAAGTTTTGGCGGGATTGAAGGAATTGGCGTCAAAAAGCACACTGTGGAGGGAGGTGATGAAAATGGGCGGCTGGCCAGAAAGTTGGCGAAAGTGGGGCCCAAATGTGCCAGTGCCCCTGTCGCTTTCGCGAATCAGGGGCACTGTTGCAGTCTGACGTGACGTGAAGGTCACGGGTTGTTCTCCTCGTTGGACTGGGGTTCTTTTTCCTGCTTGTCGTCAGCGACTTCTGCAGATGGCGGCGCTTCGATGGCGACGGTGCTCAAAAGCTTTTCAAGTTCGGATGCGAAAAGGTCGCGCTTCTCGGGGGGCACTTGCATTGAAACCTCAAATGTGTCGCCGCGTTGTTTGTAAACGCCGTTGGCATACCGGAGGTACTTTTGAGTTGCTGGCTGCGTGCTCTTTGTAGGATGAAGCACTGCCTGGGTCTGGTTGAGCAGCCACTTCAGAGGCAGATCCTCTGTTGCGAATTTGATCGCTATGGCCAGTGCTTTTCGAACGCCAGCCTTTTCGTAGATGCGACTGATCTCGTAAGTGGCCTTGTATGAAAACTTCCTCGGATTTTCCGTGATGATTGTGTGAACCTCATCGGGAAGCTTGTGGAAGGCCAGGAACATGGTCAGTGCTGACTTCGAAATTCCCACGCGCTCGGCCACGCTTGTCTGAGATTCACCCTCGGCAAGGAGCTTGGCGTAAAACATCCCTCGGTCATAGTCACTGGCCGCCTCACGACCCTCGTTGGACTCGTATCCGAACCAGCCAGCCTGAAGCGGGGTCATGTCCAGGTAGACCTGTGCACGAAGGCGCGGAAGCGCTTGGTAAAGTTGGCAGGACTGCACGCGCGTCCAGCCGTCAGCGATCATGAATCGACCAGCGTCAACAGGGTGCGGGATGACATGGATGGGATCATGTTGCCCCTGAGTCCGAAGTTCCTCGGCTCTTGTGAGCAACATCTGGGATGTGTAAATCTCTCGCGGTGCGAATGGATTCGCATCAATGAGCGACACATCAATCAGCTGTTCATAGAACTTGTGCGTGCCGACGCTGCGAAGATTTGCATCATTGTTTGAATGATTCTCAGTTGCATTGACTGGACTGAGAAACGGAGCGTGTGCACGTTGTGCGGGCAATGCCGAATCGGACTTGATCGGTTGAGTCGCGTCAGCCGACTCCGAAGTGGGAGGGGTCGCAAGTGGCGCAATAGCACCCTTGGAGATAAGTCCAGAAAGTTTGATAGGTTGACGAGCAGCCATAGTGATCCTTAGGCCATCCGAATGCCAAAGCTGGTGATGAGGCTCTTCGAGACTTCGAACATTGCGCTCGATCCAGAAGAGGAGGGTTCCAGCTCGACAAGAGGAGCCGGGAGCTTGTTGGTTGGGTTGATCTGCCTGGCAAAACCAGAGTATTGAGGGATGATCGTGTCGTTGAGCATCGACCCATACTTGGCGTACAGGAAACTCATTGAGTCCCGGACGTGTTTAAGTGACGGGTGATATTTGTTGATGACAACCTCCATGCCAACAATGGCATGGGTCAGAGCTTTGATCTCTTCAAGGTTGCTCGCCAACGAGTCCAGCGCACGCAAGCAGCTACCTTCGGGTTCGACTACGGTCAGCACTTTTCCGGCCTGGCGAGCTGCGTATGTGAACGCCAGGCCAATGGGTGTTGTGCCAGGTGCTGTATCAACAACGATGGCGTCGTAGCGTTGACCAAGAAACGAGGAATTTCGAGAGAAGAATAGTTCCGCACGGGAATGCGAACTCATCGCAGTGACCAGCGATGCGTCAGCTTCAGCCAGCGTGATGTCGGCAGGAATCAGGTCAAGGAAACCGCCTTCATAGATATGCTTGATAGCAGAAGGAAGGTTCTCGTCAGGGGTGTTTGTACTCAGCTTCAGAAAGTCACCAATGTGGGTGAGATTGCTGTCGTAAGCGGATGTCTCGATCCCGAGCAAATTACTAGCCGAGGCCTGCGGATCGGCGTCGATCACCAGGATGCGATAGCCCATCATCGCCAGACTAGCTGCGACGTTGACTGCAACGCTGGTTTTGCCAACGCCACCCTTTGTCATGCGGGTCACGATGACCGGCGGCAATTTGGCCGTGTCTGTGATCGAAATTTGATCACGGTCAGGAACAGGCAAGTCCTGTGAGCGGAACCACACTGCGCGCATGTCATTGGGGGTGTAGCGCATGTGATGCTGTCCAGCTGGCTTGTCACGTCCCACCAGTTCCAGCAACTTCTTTGGGGTCAGGTTGAGACCGCAAAGTTGCGTTGCGACGGAGGTTTTGAATTCGATAGGACGTGTCATGCTGAGGGCCGAGACTGTGGATAGCAGCGAAGATACAGCACGAATAGAACTTTGACAAGTTTTTTTGAAAAGTGCAGATAAAAAGTGTCCGCAGCAAAGAAGACTTCAGAAGATTGCGGCCGGGTGTCCCGATTTCGACTTGCGAAGCTCTGTCCTCGCAGTGAGTTCGGGCAGCACCAGCTAGCAAATTGTAAAAATTGTGAAACCCAAGAATTAGGCGAGAAACCTCGTTCTAGTGAGGCATTCGCAGAAAAGTGCTCCCTACTGGTTGACACTGTAAATAAATACAGTTATTGGGAGTCGGATTCTCCGTTGACGTGCGTCGGGTCATCTCTGAACACGCTGGACCGCGACGGCATCGGTATACACAGAGCGAAATTGCAATCCTGGCAATGCTGAAGTGAAAGACATCTCGGCATGAAGATCAACGCAGAAGGCAGCAAAATTGCAATCAATTCAGTAATTGAAGTTTGCAAATCATGCACAATTGCGGCATTTGAGGAAGACGACAATTCGATTGAGGCCACGAAACTGATTTGCCTATAATGCAGAAAGCATCAGTCAGGAATTGCAATGGAAGACTATCGAACCCTCAAAGAACAATACGATGCCTTGGGCGAAAAAGTTGCGGCTGCTCGACGTGCTCAGCTCGCCACCGTAATTGCTGAAATGCAAAGCAAAATTGAGGAATTCGATATTTCGCCCGAAGACCTGTTTCCTAGTCTGAAGCTGGGTCGCAAGGGCACAGGCGAGACATCACCTCGGCGGCCTCCGCGCAAAGATCGCGTCATGAAGTATCGAAACCCTGCAACAGGTGAGGAGTGGTCTGGCGGGCCAGGACGCAAGCCCAAATGGGTGTTGGAGATCGAGGCCAGGGGTGAGAGCATGGACACCTACCGGATCAAGCAAGCGCCATAAGTCACTTTCAAGCATCAAGGCCCCGAGGGGGCCTTTCTTGTTTGTGAACCCCATTGTTTGGAAATTTCTGCGAAATGCGACGTAAACACGAACTTTTACGGCAAATTTGCTGAAAGTCAGTTGCTATTCTCACTGCATCAAACGTGTTGTGAGGAGAGCAAAAAGTGTGGCTGTACGACGGAAAGCCGGAGGAAATGGAATTGGTTGTCAGGGACGCCAATTCAGACGAAGGGGGCTACGTTGTGCTGCTCCAACTGGCAAGTGGCGCGATTCGAATCCTTGGCACCAGATACCCGGTCAAGTACATCGGCAGTTGGAGGACAAGCACGCAACGGCACGATGGATCGGGTCTGACGAGGGTTCTGATCTCCAAGCCTCACCCTCGCTACGAAAAGATCAAGCGCTTGCTGGCCAACAGCATGGTGCCGGCATCTGAGAACGAGCAAGCTTGCGAAGTGACTGTTGAGTCCATCATGAGCAAGGCTGCGCATTTGTTCTCCATCGCGCCAGCTAGCAATTCCAATTTGGCCGCTGCATCAACCCAGATCAGCAAATAGCTATGGCCAAGGATCTGTTCGACTTCGACAACCCTTGGCGGCCCATCTACGAAGGGCGCCAAGCGGCCTCTTGGCTCATGGGTACTGTGGGATGCGTGGCTACCGCAACGTTGCTCCCACTGCCGACGAGTTTCGGCATGATCACGGCCTCTGCCTGCGGCCTGGTCGGTATGTGGCGGACATACACAGCCTGGGAAAGGGCATCAGACAAGTGGCGCACAGGCTTGGCTGAAAAGGAGTTCACGACCATCCCCGAGATGCAGAAGATCACAGAGACCTTCAAGAAGAAGGGAGAGATGTGGCTTGGCAAGGGCTTTCATTGGACCGACATCGAAGCCAACAAGATGCACAACCTGATGGGGGCCGGCGTGGCGAAAGTCCTCGGAAAAGATGGGCTGCATGCCAATGGGAGCTTTTGGCTTCATGGCTTGGCCGAAGAGGAACACATAGGCGCCGCGTTGGAACTGCTCGAAGGTCACACCCTGATCGTTGGGTCTACCGGCGTGGGCAAGACACGACTCTTTGACTTGTTGATCGCTCAATGCATCCTGCGGGGAGAAGCCGTGTTCATCATCGATCCCAAAGGGGATCATGGCCTGGCCAACAACGCCCGTAGGGTATGCGAAGCCATGGGCCAACCAGAGCGATTCGTCTACTTCAATCCAGCCCACCCAACGAAGTCGGCCTGCATTGACCCCCTGCGCAACTTCAACCGCAAGACCGAACTCGCATCCCGTGTCTCTGCCTTGATCCCGTCTGAGACGGGGACCGATGCCTTCGTGGCGTTCGGCTGGAAGGTTCTGCAAGACATCTGCGGCGGCTTGCTCGCCACTGGCGAACGGCCCAACTTGGTTGCGCTGAGAAGGTACATCGAGGGCGGACCTGATGATCTGCTTGTGAAAGCCTTGCGTGTTCACTTCCGCAACCACGTGGACAACTGGGAGTCCAAGGTAGCGCCACACATCAAGGCCCAAGGCACCAAAGACCCACAGGCCGTGGTCAAGGGCTACATCCAGTTCTACAAGCAGGTCGTGATTCACGAAACCCCCAACGTAGACCTCTCAGGCCTGATTTCAACGTTCGAGCACAACCGTGACCACTTTTCGAAGATGGTGGCCTCACTCATTCCGATCTTGTCGATGCTCACGACAGAGCCGTTGGACCAGCTCCTGTCTCCAGACTTCGAGGCATCGGAAGGGAAGGTGGTGATGGATACGGCTCGAATTGTTCGCAACGACATGGTTTGCTACATGGGCCTGGACTCGCTGGCTGACGCGACAGTGGGTAGTGCCATTGGCTCAGTGATGCTTGCTGACATGACCGCGGTCGCTGGCGACCGGTACAACTACGGCCTTGACGAGAAGAAAGTGATCAACGTCTTCGTTGACGAGGCTGCAGAGGTCATCAACGGGCCGACGATCCAGCTGCTCAACAAAGGCCGTGGAGCTGGCTTCAAGTTGTATGTGGCGACCCAGACATTCGCTGACTTCGCCGCTCGTTTAGGCGACGAAAACAAGGCACGCCAGGTGCTTGCTAACACGAACAACAAGTTCATTTTGCGGGTTCTCGATGCTGAGACCCAACAGTACCTGGCCGAGGGGATACCGAAGATCAAGGCGCAGTCGATGTCCGTTCGATACGGCCACAGTCTGACCACCACCATCAGCGAAGAGTACGGAGCGGCCTACCAGGAGCAGTCAACGGCGGAAGAGGCTGACCTGATTCCTCCAGGGGTGCTCAGCGAGCTGCCCCCACTGCATTACTACGCGCGCATGTCTGGGGGGCGAACCTTCAAAGCGCGCATTCCAATCCTGCAGTGAGCAAGCATGGCAAGCAAATCTTCATCAGACGGCAATAAGCATTCGTTCGCTTCGCTATTGCTCGTCATCGTCCTCTTCGGATCTCTGGCGGTGATGGCTTTCGTTCCCGTCAAGACCTTTGATGAACTGCGCTCAAAGGAGCAGAGGCAAATCGTTGCATGGCTTGGAGAGGACACTGATCAGTGGATCATGGAGCGCATTCTGGATGCACTGACGGTCGTCAATCATGAGGCTGGAGACGCGATGGAGCAGGCCGCACAAAGCGGCAATAAGAAGATTGACACCTGGGTCGTTGAACGGGTCCATGCCGCAGCGATATGGACACACATCTTTCTCTACCGCGTAGGAATGATAGGGATGTGGTTCGTCTTCGCGCTGCCATGCTTGCTGGCTGCATTCATTGACGGCTACTACCAACGTGAGATTGCCAAGGCCTCCTTTACCTCCCAAAGCCCGCGCTTGCACAAGGCCGGGGTAGACCTGGCCAAGCTCGTGGCGATATGTCTGGTGGTGTGGCTGTTTGCGCCGATTTTCGTATCGACCATCGTGGCCCCTGTAGCGATCGCGGTGCTTTCTTTTTCGTGGTGGGTATGGATGGCGAATCTTCAAAAGCGCATCTGATGGAGTTACAGCAATGAAATCCCCAATCGACATCGCTATGCGCAACTTCCGTGCACAGCCAATTCTCTGTGCATCTACGAAGCAGGTGAGGGGGCTCGAATTGCTGGCGCGACATCGGCTTGATTTCAGTGATCCAAACGTCATGCTTGCGGCCGACATACACGCCATGGAGATGGCATCGCTACTGGCCAAGCACTACAAGGGAGAGATTCGGATCCATTGCAACGCTGAAATCCCCTCACTCCAATCTGCCGAATGGATGGAGGCAATGCTGGCCAACATCCAGCCGGGGGTGGTGGTGGAGCTGGTGGAGCGCAACGAGAACCTGGATGGAAAGTTCGTCATGGAGCGCTTCTCGATCTCGATGATGGTCC
>RXJO01000554.1 GCA_003987795.1 Curvibacter sp. | reverse complement strand
CTGGATCGACTACAGCACGCTCGAAGGTGCCTTGCGCGATGACCTGGACCACAAGGCCGCCCGCGCCATGGCCGTGCTCGACCCGGTGAAGTTGGTCATCACCAACTGGGATGCCCTGATGGGTGCCGGCACACTCGATGCCTGCAGTGCCCCGGTGCATCCGCACCACCCCGAACTCGGCCGCCGTGAGTTCAAGTTCGGACGCGAGCTCTGGATCGAGCGCGGCGACTACGAAGACACGCCCCCCAAGGGCTACCACCGCCTGTACCCGGGCAACAAGGTGCGCCTCAAGTATGGCCACGTGATCGAGTGCAAGGGTGCGCTGCGCGATGCCGACGGCCGCATCACCGAGGTGCAGGCCGAACTGGTGCCCGACACCAAGAGCGGCACCCCGGGCGCCGACGCGATCAAGGTCAAGGGCGTGATCACCTGGGTGGGCGCGGCCGATGGCGTGCAGGCTGAAATCCGCCTCTATGACCGCCTGTTCAGCGAGGCCCAGCCCGATGCCGGCGGCAAGGACTTCCTGGCCAGCCTCAACCCCGACAGCCTGAGCGTGGTCAAAGGCTTTGTGGAACCCGCGCTGGCCCAATGTGCTGCGGGCACGCAGTTTCAGTTCGAACGCCATGGCTACTTTGTGGCCGACCGTGTCGATCACCAGGCCGGCCAGCCGGTGTTCAACCGCGCCGTGGGTCTCAAAGACAGCTGGTGCAAGTAAGACCGGCCCGGCCTGTGCGTTTTTCCCGACACTCTTGAGTCAGGTCAATGGACAGGCCCGGGTTTGCCCGGGATGATCGGCTTTGTAAATTTTTGTTACCAATCCGATCATGACTTCCATTTTCAAATCCCTCGCCCTGTCTGCTCTGGTGTTCGCCGGTGCCACCGCCTCGATGGCCGCCCGTGCGGGTGCGGCCGACTTCACCCTGGTCAACCGCACGGGCTACGCCATCTCCGAGGTCTACATCTCGCCCGCCAACAAGGACGCCTGGGGCAAGGATCGCCTGGGCGATGGCACGCTGGACAACAGCAAGGCGAAGCTGTTCCGTTTCTCGGATTCGGCCAATTGTGTGCAGGACATCAAGGTGGTCTTCGAGGACGACAGCTCTGAAGTGGTGTGGGAAGACATCGACCTGTGCGAAGTGCACAAGATCACCCTGCGCTACAACCGCAAGACCCGCGTGGTGTCGGCCGAGACCGAGTAAGGCTGGCACGGGCGGGGCCCGCTCAGAACAGCCCCGCCGCGATGTTGATCATCATTGCCAGCACGGTGGTGTTGAACAGGAACGACAGAATGCAGTGCACGGTGCCGACCCGGCGCATGGCCCGCGAGCTGAAACTGACGTCAGCCGTCTGCCCCGAGGTGCCGATGACCGCTGCGAAATAGAAGAAATCACCGTAGGCTGGGGCCTCTTCGCCAGGAAACATCAAGCCCGGCGGCTCGCCGCGCCCCTGGGCCACGTGATAGCGGTGCGCGTAATGCAGCGCGAACATGGTCTGGGTGAACAGCCATGAACTCAGGATCGTCAGCACCGACAGGCCGATGTGCCCGGCCCGGCTGGCACCTTCCAGCCCCTTGGCCACCGAGAGTTCAGCCACGATGGACACCAGACACACCACCGCCGACAGCACCACCAGGGCCAGGATCGTCGCCTCGCCTTCGTCCTGACGCAGCGCCCGATGGCGGATCTGCTCAGCTTCGGCCCCCGTCATCATGTGCAGCGCCAGCAACAGGTACAGGACGGCTCCGGCATTCCAGCCGATGACGCAGGCGGTCAACATGCGCATGGGCATCCACAAGGCCAGTGCGACGGCCACCGCCAAACCCAGGCCAATCGAGCCGAACAACCTCGGGCGCACCCGGACCATGATGAACATCCGGGTCAACAGATGGCGATGCGATGATGAGGGCAAGGGAAGGTTCATGTTGGCATCAGAAGCACTGAGAATCGGACGGAGCGGCCCCGAATGCGCGCGCTTGGCCCCGATCATGCCCCAACCCCGGCAGCCGTCCTTCGCCTGATCCTGCGCAAACATGGTTTGAATGGCGCCCCTGTGCGGCACGTGCCCTTTCACCATGCCTTACCATGCACCCTCAGGTGTCATCCCGATGCCTTCCACGGAGGCAGCATGGCCAAAGGTGAACAACGCAGCAACAAGATGCAGAAGAAGCCCAAGAAGGATTCTTCGACCACCAGCAAGCCCTCCGTATCGGACCGCCCGATGCCTCCGGTCACCACCGTGATCCCGCGCGGCAAGGTCAAAGACAAATAAAGCCCAACCCCAGTCGGCGATGTACCCCGGAGAACGCCTCAACAGCAGCACCCATCTGGTCGGCACCTTGCTGGCGATCGCCGGCCTGGTCGTGCTGGTGGTCATGGCCAGCCTGCAGGCCGACCCCTGGAAGATCGTGAGCTTCAGCCTCTACGGCGCCACCCTGGTGCTGCTGTATGGCGTGTCCACGCTCTACCACAGCGTGCGCGGGCGGGCCAAGGCCTGGCTGCAGAAATGCGATCACTCGGCCATCTACTTGCTGATTGCGGGCAGCTACACCCCTTTCTCGCTGGTCACCCTGCGCGGCCCCTGGGGCTGGAGCCTGTTCGGTGTCAGCTGGGGGCTGGCGCTGTTCGGCATCGTTCAGGAACTCACCCTGGGCCGCCGCACCCGCACCTTGTCGATGCTGTTGTACGTGCTCATGGGCTGGCTGGTGCTGGTGGCCGCCCAGCCCCTGGTGGCGGCCCTGCCGCTGGGTGGCCTGATCTGGCTGGCCCTGGGGGGTGTCTGCTACAGCGTGGGCATCTACTGGTTCATCCATGACGAACGCATCCGCCACGGGCATGGCATCTGGCACCTGTTCGTGCTGGCCGGCAGTGTCTGCCAATTCATCAGCGTGGCCGCCTACGTGGCCTGATTCTTGAATGCTCAAGTGCGCCCCACGCCCTGGGGTGTCTCAACCCCAAGCCCGGCGTGACTGCGAAGCCCTCCATTCCCCTGAGCCATTCCGTGCTGCTGCTGATGTCGGTGGCCGCGGGGCTGTGCGCCGGTGGCAATTACTTCAATCAACCCCTGCTGCATTCGATCGCGCTCGGCCTGCGGGTGAGCGAGGCCCAGGCGGCCCTCACCGTCACCTTGGCCCAGGTGTCGTATGCATTCGGTCTCTTGCTGCTGGTGCCGCTGGGCGACATGCTGGAGCGGCGACGTCTGGCCGTCACCTTGATGTTGCTGGCCGCGGCGGGCCAGTTCATCAGCGGCTTCGCCCCCAGCCTGGTCTGGCTGGCCGCAGGCACGGTGATGGCGGGCCTGTTTTCGGTGGCAGCGCAGGTGCTGGTGCCCATGGCGGCCACCCTGTCGGCGCCGGGACGCAGCGGCTGGGCCGTGGGTGTGGTCATGAGCGGGTTGCTCACGGGCATCCTGGGCGCCCGCAGTGCCGCGGGCCTGCTGTCGGCACTCGGCGGCTGGAGCACGGTGTACAAGGTGGCCGGGGTGCTGATGGTGGGCGTGGCACTGGGCCTGTGGCGGCGGCTGCCCCCGTCGCGCAATGAAGGACAGGTCAGCTATGCCCAGGTGCTGCGATCACTGGGCACCCTGCTGGTACGACACCCACGGCTGCGCAGCCGCTCCCTGATCGGCGGACTGGCCTTTGCCTCGGTCAGTGTGCTGTTTTCGACCATGGCACTGCTGCTGTCAGGCCCCAACCATGGCCTGGGCGACAGTGCGATCGGCCTGTGCGGCCTGGTGGCGGTGGCAGGCGCGCTGATGGCCAGCGTGGTGGGCAAGCTGTCGGATCGCGGATGGGCCCAGGCCACCACCGTGGTCGCGGCCTTGGTGCTGCTGCTGGGCTGGGGCTGTCTGTGGCTGGGCGAGTCCAGCCTGCCCTGGTTCCTGGCGGGGCTGCTGCTGGTCGATCTGGCGCTGCAGGGCATGCACATCAGCAACCAGAACGTGGTGTACGGCCTGGAGCCGCCGTCACGCTCACGCCTGAATGCCGTCTACATGACCAGCTATTTCGTGGGCGCCGCATCGGGCTCGGCCCTGGGCTCGCTGGCCTGGCAACACGGCGGCTGGCAGGGCACCTGTTCGCTGGGCGCCGTGCTGGCCCTGGGCACCTGGGGCGCATTGGCCCTGGATCAACACCTGGCCCGGCCGCACTGAGGCGGCACTGAGGCCGCATCAAGGCCCCGGCCCGGCTGGGGCTCACCAGCGTTGCTGACGTGTCTTGCGCCCAGGCGCCTTGCGGGCCACCTCGAAGGCCTCCTTGCGCGCAGTGCGCTCGGCATCGAGTTGCTTGCCCTCGGCCAGCCAGCGGGCAAACTCTTCAGGGCTTTCCAGGCTGATCCGGCCCAGCGTGCCGGTTCGGAAATCGGTGATCAGGATTTCGGCCGCCTTCTGCTCGTTGATTCGCCCCCCCGGCAGCAAGGCGCCACGCTTGCGCCCGATGGCGGCCAACAGATCCTCATCTGGCATCTCGGCCACGCTGCCTGGCGGCAGGCCCAGTTGGTAGCGGGCCTCCAGCGCAGGCGCATAGTGCTGCTTGAGGTAGCTCAGCAGTTCGAGGGCCACCTCGGCATCGTCAAATGCATTGCGCCCCACCGCACCGCTGGCGGCCAGGTTGTAGCCGCTCTGGGCCACGATGATGCGCGGCCACAGCACGCCCGGGGTGTCGTACAGGTAGAAGCCGTCTTCGAGCACATAGCGCTGCTCGGTCTTGGTGACGCCGGCCTCGTCGGCCGCCTTGGCCGACTTCTTGCCCACCAGGGTGTTGATCAGGGTCGACTTGCCCACGTTGGGGATGCCGCAGATCAGCACCCGCATCGGCTTGGCCAGGCTGATGCCCCGGGTAGGCGCCAACACACGGCAGGCTTCGACCAGCGCCCGAGCCGGGGCTGAGTTCTGCTTGTCCAGGGCGATGGCCCGGGTGCCGGGCTGGGCGTTGTAATGGGCCAGCCAGGCCTCGGTGTGCACCGGGTCGGCCAGGTCGCTTTTGTTGAGCACCTTGAGCGCGGGCTTCACCGCCGTCAGCCCCACCAGCATCGGATTGGCACTGGAGCCCGGCAGGCGCGCATCCAGCATCTCGATCACCACGTCGATTTCCTTGATGCGCTCCCCGATCGCCTTGCGCGTGAGGTGCATGTGACCGGGAAACCACTGGATGGCCATGAGGGGGCTGCTTTCTTGCTGTGCGAATGGGGATGGGCGGGGGCGCCATTCTACCCAGGCCCCTGCTCAACCCACCCTGGGCTCCTAGCCGAGCACGGCGGCCGCCGGCAGTTGCAGCCCCAGCCGGTCTGAGGACACGTACTGCTCGCGGTAGGCCTCGAAGCTCAGCACATCGGCGGCCTCGATGGCGCGTTGATCGGCCACCGATTTCTGGCTCAAGGCCAGGAAGCGCGCCTGTTGTTCGAACGACCACGGTTGGGCCAGCAAGGTGTCTCGGGTGGCCTGGGAACGCTCACCGACAAAGCGCACGAAGCTGTTGTCGCACCCGGCCATGCTCTGCAGCACGCGGGCTGATGGGGTTTGCGTGGGGTCGGCGAGCAAGGTACGCGCTGCCGCCACGGCCTGGCTGTAATCGGTGCTGCGGTGGGCCGCGTCCAGCGCGGCTGCGATCGGGTCACACTGGGCCAGGATCTCGCGCCCCCAGTCGACCAGCGACTGCTCGCCACCGGCCCGGCGCAGGGTCAGACCGGGCTCGCGGCCACGGGCCGCGGTGTGGTGCTGGTTGTGCTTGAGTTCGGCGATCTCGTCCGGCGTGTCGGGCGGGCTGTCGGCCAGCAGGCACTGGAGCAGGAACACATCGAGGAAACGCATGGTCTGGGCGGTGATGCCGACCGGCACGAAGGGGTCGAGGTCCATCAGGCGCACTTCGACGTACTCGACACCGCGCTCGCGCAGCGCATGCAGCGGACGCTCGCCGGGGAAGATGGTGCGCTTGGGCCGGATGGTGCCGTAGAACTCGTTCTCGATCTGCAGCAAGGTGGTCGAGAGCTGGTTGTAGTCACCCCCCGGGTTGCGGATGCCCACCGTCTCGTAGGCCGGATAGGGACGGGTCAGCGCATCGTGCAGCGAGGCGGCATAGCCTTCCAGGCTGTTGTAGCTCACCGCCAGGGTGGATTGCGCGTCGCTCTGGTAGCCCAGGCGGCCCATGCGCAGCGAGGTGCCGTGAGGCATGTACAGCGCACAGTCGCTGAGGGTCTGCAACTCGTGCTCGCGCCCGCTCACAAAGGTGGGACACAAGGCCGGCGAGGCACCGAACAGGTACAACAGCAGGAAGGCCTGACGGCGGAAGTTGCGGATCAGACCGAAATACTGCTCGCTGCTCACCCCGGGCAACGACCAGTTGTAATGGATGCCCGAGATGGTCTGCATGCGCCGGCCATAGCGGTGTCCGAGCCCCATGCGGTACACGCTCTTGGCCCGACCCACGTTCGACGACCCATAGCGCGCCAAGGGGATGGTCTCGTCGGTGGGCAGACCGCAGGGCATGCTGGACACCCACAGCATCTCGTCGCCCTGCTCACGCAGCACGCGGTACACGAACTGGTGGATCTGGGTGAGTTCATCGAGGCAGTCTTCCACCCGGGCGTGGGCGCTGGTGATGAGTTCGACCTGCGATTCGCTGTAGTCGGTGGTGATGGACGGATGGGTGAGCGCCGAGCCCAGTGCCCGGGGGTGAGGCGTCAGCGCCAGCCCCCCGTCCGGCAAGGCCCGCAGGCTTTCCTTTTCAATGCCTCGGCGGATGCCGCCCAATCGTGCGGGGGTCAGGGCGTTGAGGCGTGCCTGCAGTGAGCTCATGTCGGGGGACCTTGTCTTTGTGTTGCGGCGGAACTTATCACGGTCTGCTGACAGTTGCAGCCACCTGGCGCAAGCCAGCCCCCGATGCAGGACAAAAAGGCTGCCGCCTGCAGAAAAGTCAATTCTGGGCTGTTGCCGGCTCGCCCGAGGGTTCATGCAACTTGGTTACCATCGCCACGCGCAGGGCACGGAACACCCCGCGCGTCGGCCCACCCGGGCCTCAATGCCCCAACCACCTGGAGATCTGGCCATGGCCATGGATGTCATCGATTACGAAATTCGCGGCGCTGAAATGCAGTTTGTCGAGGTCGAACTCGACCCCGGCGAGGCCGCCATCGGCGAAGCCGGCAGCATGATGTTCATGGATGCCGGCATTGCCATGGACACGGTCTTCGGCGACGGCAGCGCGCAACAAGGCGGCTTTTTCGGCAAGCTGCTCGGCGCCGGCAAGCGCCTGGTCACGGGTGAATCGCTGTTCACCACCATTTACACCAACCAGGCCACGCAGAAGCTGCGCGTGGCCTTTGCGGCCCCCTACCCCGGCAAGATCCTGCCGATGGACCTGCGCCAATTGGGCGGCACCCTGATCTGCCAGAAGGATGCCTTCCTGTGTGCTGCGCGGGGTGTCTCGCTGGGCATCGCCCTTCAGCAGAAACTCAGCACGGGCTTCTTTGGCGGTGAGGGCTTCATCATGCAGAGGCTGGACGGCGACGGCCTGGCCTTTGTGCATGCGGGCGGCACGGTGGTGCGGCGTGAATTGCAGGCTGGCCAGACCCTGCTGGTGGACACCGGCTGCGTGGTGGCCTACACGCCCAGCGTGGCGTTTGAGATCCAGTACGTGGGCAAGATCAAGACCGCGCTGTTCGGCGGCGAGGGGCTGTTCCTGGCCAAGATGACCGGCCCCGGCACCGTGTGGCTGCATAGCCTGCCCTTCTCGCGCCTGGCCTCGCGGATCTTTGCGGCAGCCCCCCAGCGCGGCGGCTCGAAAGAGGAAGGGTCGTTGCTCGGCGGTCTGGCCGGTGGCAGCCTGCTGGGCGGCATCCTCGGTGGCGGCGACGAAGATTGAATAGGCCCCCACGGTCGTGCACTTCGTGTCACTCCCTGCCCCCCGGGGGGGCCGCAGGCCGCCTTGGGGCGGCCCGGCGCCGGCCTGACCGCTTCGTTTTAGCTTTTGCTTAACCCTAGGAGGGGACCTGGCGGTCCCCATCGAGGCTTTACTTGGGCTTCGTCTGCCCCGCGCAGGCAGGCCTGGAGCCGCAGGGCTCAGCCCCCCGAGGGGGCCGCAGGCCGCCTTGGGGCGGCCCGGCGCCGGCCTGGACTGACGGCCCCCACGCTCCATCACTTCGTGTGGTCGCTGCCCCCCGAGGGGGCCGCAGGCCGCCTTGGGGCGGCCCGGCGCCGGCCTGACCGCTTC
>RXJO01000546.1 GCA_003987795.1 Curvibacter sp. | reverse complement strand
GAAAACCATTTCTTCGGCGGTGGCGCCGATGTGGCCCAGGGCTACGTGCCCCCTTCGGCCTGAGGACCTGAACCATTTCCGACTGTGCCCCCCTCCCCCTCGATGACACGCCGGGCTGGCAAGGCCAGCCCCGCTGGGTTGAATTGCAGGCTGGCTTTGGCTGCGGCGAGGCCTTTCTGGCCCGCTGGCAAGCTTGGCGACAAGACCCGCAGCGCCCGGCCCGACTGCAGGTGGTGGCCATCGAGCCCAGCCCCATCGATCTGGCGAGCCTGCAACAACACCTGGCCCGCACCGGTGACAACAGCCTGCCAGCGCAGCAGTTGTGCGCCCAGTGGTGGGGCTTGGCGCCAGGTTTTCATCGCCTGAGCTTCGAGGGCGGGCAGCTTGAATTGACCCTGTGTGTGGGCCCCCTGCCCGACACCCTGCGCGAACTGCAACTGGAGGCCGACAGCCTCTGCTTGCGCCAGCCGTTGCCCGCCAGCCCTGAGCCTTGGGATGAAGGCCTGCTGAAGGCGCTGGCCCGACTTTGCCGGCGTGGCACCTTCCTGACGGCCGGTCACGACAGCCCGGCGCTGCGCGAGGGGCTTCAGCGATTGGGATTTGTCTTGACGACCGGCGACACCCCGGGCTTGCAAGCGCGCTATCTGCCGACCTGGGAGCCGCGTCGCTCGCCCCCGCTGGTGGCGCCCTGGCCGCAAGACACGGTACGCGATGCCGTGGTCATCGGTGGCGGTCTGTCCGGCCTGGGCACCGCCCATGCCTTGGCCCGACGTGGCTGGCAGGTGACGGTGCTCGATGCCTGCGCCGAACCCGCGGGTGGGGCTTCGGGTCTGCCGGCAGGCCTGTTCTCGCCCCATGTATCGCCCGATGACAACCGAATCTCACGCCTGACCCGCACCGGCCTGCGCATCACCCGGCAAACCGCCGTGCGCCTGCTGGCCGAACGACAAGACTGGGCCCCCAGCGGGGTGCTGGAGCACCGGGTGCATGGCAAGGCCGGCCCCCGCGCCGACACGGATGGCGAAGCCACCGGCAGCGAGGAAGCCAGCACCACCTTGAAGCAAGCCGCCGGCCTGCCCCCCGACGCGCCGGCCACCTGGCACCGCCATGCCGGCTGGGTGCGCCCGGCCCGACTGGTGCAGGCCCTGCTGGCCGCCCCGGTCCCGGGCCGCATCCGCTGGCAGGGCGGATGCCGGGTGGCCCGATTGCACCATGACGGCGCGACAGGGCATTGGCAGGCCCTGGATGAGACTGGCCAAACGCTGGCCCAAGCTGCCTTGATGGTGGTGGCCGCCGGCCCAGGCAGCCGGGCCCTGGCCGAACCCCAAGTGCCACTGCAGGCCCTGCGCGGCCAACTGACGAGCGCCCCTCAGGCCGACAGCGACCGGCTGCCCCCGCTGCCAGTGAATGGCCAGGGCAGCCTGATCCCGCACCTGCCGGGCGATGGGGGGCTGAGTTGGCACACCGGCTCGACCTTCGACCGCGGGCACCCCCCGCAATCGGCTGGCGAGGCCACCCCTTGCAAGCCGGAGGATCACGCGACCAATCTGAGCAAACTGGCCACGCTGCTGCCGGCCACGGCGGCCAGCCTGGGTGAGCCCGCCGAGCGGCTGCAAGCCTGGGCGGGCATCCGCTGCACCTCGCCCGATCGCCTGCCCCTGGTCGGCCCGGTGGATCCTGGCCGGCGTCCGGGCCTGTGGCTGTGCACCGCCTTGGGCACACGTGGCCTCACCTGGGGCTTGTTGTGCGGGGAACTGCTGGCCTCCGAGCTGGTGGGCGACCCCTTGCCCGTGCCCTTGTCGCAGGCCCGCGCGCTGCTGGCCAGCCGACCGGCACCCGGGCGTCCGGCCCCTCCGACTGACGAATGAAGCGCTCAGGTCGCTTTATCCGGATTGAGTGCCTGATGCCCCGGAAAACCGCATGGAATAAGGCGCATAAGCTTATCCGCATAAAGCGCGAACTAAAAAATCGTTTGTCTCCATAAGGGCCCTCACCACAATACCGCCCCATGCAAGAACTGGCTTTCATTGTGGCGGGGTTGGCGGTGGGTCTGGTCGTGGGCCTGACCGGGGTGGGCGGCGGCTCGCTGATGACCCCGATCCTGATCTTTTTCTTCGGCATGAAGCCTCATCTGGCCATCGGCACCGATCTGCTGTTTGCCGCCGGCACCAAGTTCAGTGGCTCGGTCAAGCTGGCCCGCAGCCGCACCATCGACTGGCCCGTGGTGCTGCACATGGCCTATGGCAGCGTGCCAGCCTCACTGCTCACCCTCTTCCTGCTCGACCATTTCGGTGCCACCAGCCCGAGCGTTCAGCACGCCATGACCAGCACCTTGGGCGCCGCCCTGCTGCTGACCGCCGTGGCCACCCTGTACAAGGCCCTGTTCGGCAAGACCCAGGGCAGCCATGCCTCGGGTGCCCAATTGAAAGACCCGGCCCGACCGCTGCACCCAGCCTTGCCCGTGCTCTTCGGCGCGGTGATCGGCTGCTTGGTAACATTGACGTCCGTCGGAGCCGGCGCCATTGGCGTTCTGGTGCTGATGCTGGTCTATCCGGCCCTGCCGCTGCAACGGATCGTGGCTGCCGACATTGCCCACGCGGTGCCCTTGACTTTGGTGGCCGGGCTGGGCCATGCCGGGCTGGGCACGGTCGATTGGCTGCTGCTGGCCAAGCTGCTGGCGGGGTCCATCCCCGGTATCTGGATCGGCTCCCACCTCAACCACAAACTGCCTGAGCGCTTAATCCGCTCCGTCCTATCGCTGCTGCTGGCCTATGCCGGCAGCAAACTGATTGCCCTCTGAAAATCAAGAAGCAGACCCACGATGTACCAATACACCGACTTCGACAAGCAGTTCGTCCAACTGCGCGCTGCACAGCACCGTGACCAGCTCGAGCGCTGGCAGGCCGGCAAGCTGGCCGACGAAGAGTTCCGTCCTTTGCGCCTGCAAAACGGCTGGTATGTCCAGCGCTATGCCCCCATGCTGCGCGTGGCCGTGCCCTATGGCGAACTGTCCAGTGCCCAGTTGCGCGTGCTGGCCAAAATCGCCCGCGAATACGACGAACCCGAAGCCGATGTCTACGCCGAAGCCCTGAAGATCCAGGGCGCGATGGGTTCAACCCAGCTTCCGACCCACTACGCCCACTTCACCACGCGCCAGAACGTGCAGTTCAACTGGATTCCGCTGGCCAAGTCGGCCGACGTGATGGACCTGCTGGCCAGCGTGAACATGCATGGCATCCAGACCAGCGGCAACTGCATCCGCAACATCACCAGCGATGAGCGCGCCGGCATCGCCGTGGACGAGGTAGCCGACCCGCGCGCCTTCGCCGAGATCCTGCGCCAGTGGAGCACGCTGCACCCCGAATTCGCCTTCCTGCCCCGCAAGTTCAAGATTGCCATCATCGGCGCCAGCGAAGACCGGGCCGCCACGGCCTGGCACGACGTGGGCCTGCACGTGATCAAGAACGAGGCCGGCGAGATCGGCTTCCGCGTGCTGGTCGGCGGCGGCATGGGCCGCACCCCGATCCCAGGCACCGTGATCCGTGAGTTCCTGCCCTGGAACCAGATCATGAACTACCTCGAAGCCGTGGTGCGGGTCTACAACCGCTACGGCCGCCGCGACAACATGTACAAGGCGCGCATCAAGATTCTGGTGAAGGCCGAGGGCCAGCGCTATTTCGACGACGTGGAAGCCGAGTTCAAGGCCATCGTCGAGCACGACGGTGGCGCACACACCATCCCGCAAGCTGAATACGACCGCGTGGCCGCCTCCTTCGTGCCCCCGAGCCTGGCCGGTCGCCCGGTGGTGAGCGCCGAAGCAGTGGACACCCAACTGCGTCACGCCGCCGACGCCGATCCGCTGTTCGCCCGCTGGCTGGCCCGCAACGTGGCCCCGCACAAGAACCCCAGCCTGCGCGCCGTGACCCTGTCGTTCAAGCGCCTGGGCCAGGCCCCTGGCGACGCCAGTGCCGATCAGCTCGACACCCTTGCCGATCTGGTGGACCGTTTCAGCGCTGGCGAAGCCCGCGTCACGCATGACCAGAACGTGTTGCTGCCCTGGGTTTCCGCCAGCGAATTGCACACGCTGTACACGGCAGCCCGCGCGGCCGGCTTTGCCAGCCCCAATGTGCACCTGCTGACCGACATGATCGCCTGCCCCGGCGGTGATTTCTGCGCGCTGGCCAATGCCCGCTCGATCCCGGTGGCCGAAGCCATCACCGAGCGTTACCAGGATCTGGATGAGCTCGACGACCTCGGCGAGATCGACCTGCACATCAGCGGCTGCATCAACTCCTGTGGCCACCACCACACCGGCCACATCGGCATTCTTGGCGTCGACAAGGATGGCAAGGAGTGGTACCAGGTGACCCTGGGCGGCTCGGATGGCTCGGACCTCAGCGGCGCGGCTGTGCCCGGCAAGGTGGTCGGCCCCTCTTTCTCGGCCGCCGAAGTCCCGGACGTGATCGAGGCTGTGCTCACCACCTACCGCGACCTGCGTGCCAATGGTGAGACCTTCATCGCCACCCTGCGCCGCGTCGGTCACGACCCGTTCAAGACCGCCGCCAATGCGGCCCGCGCCGTGCCAGCCCATGCACCCGTGGCCGCCTGAGCCCCCAACACCTGTGAGTCAGACCATGAAGATCATCGAAGCCAAAGACCACCAGAGCGCAGAAGGCCAGACCGGCGTGCTGGTGATCGATAACACCGTCGATCCGCAAACCCTGTCGCTGCAAGGCGTCACCCGCATCGACCTGAACTTTCCCAAGTTCACCGACGGCCGCGCCTACAGCCAGGCCTATCTGCTGCGCCGCCGCCTGGGCTTTGCCGGCGAGATCCGCGCCACCGGTGACGTGCTGATCGACCAACTGGTGCAGATGAGCCGCAGCGGCTTTGACGTGGCGGTGTTGCGTGCCGGCGTGGACATCGCCGACGCCCAGCGCCAGTTCGACCGCTTCTCGGGCTTCTATCAGGCCGATGCGGTGAACACGCGCCCGCTGTTCGCACGCCAGGCCGCCTGAGCCCCACCGGCATTCACACTCAACCAAAACAAAGCCCCCCGCGATCATGAGTGCCATCTCCCTCTACGCCCACACCGCCTCGAAAGACTTCGAGGCCAAGGTCCAGGCCAGCATCGCACTGTTGCGGCGCGCCGTGGCCGAATACACCCCCATCACCCAGGCCTCCAGCCTGGGGGTGGAGGACAT
Source organism: Curvibacter sp. (assembly GCA_003987795.1). Taxonomy (GTDB): domain Bacteria; phylum Pseudomonadota; class Gammaproteobacteria; order Burkholderiales; family Burkholderiaceae_C; genus Curvibacter. Next base: position 3,118 of record RXJO01000546.1, on the reverse strand, counting down.
GGTGATCACCGAACTGCTGCACCAGGCCGGCGTGCTGAAAGCCGAGGGCGTGAGCGTCTTCGTGCTCGACACCGGCAAGCTGCATGCCGAGACCCTGGCCCTGATCGGCCAGATCGAGGCGCGCTATGGCAACAAGATCGATGTCTACCGCCCTGATGCAGCAGCGGCTGATGCCTTTGTGGCCGCCAACGGCGAAGACGCCATGTACAAGAGCATCGAGCTGCGCAAGGCCTGCTGCGACATCCGCAAGATGGTGCCGCTGGCCCAGGCCCTGGATGGCAAGAAGGCCTGGATCACCGGCCTGCGCCGTGAGCAGTCGAATGCCCGCGCCGAAGTGCCCGACATCGACACCAGTGGCGAGCGTGCCAAGGTCAACCCCCTGGCCAACTGGACGCTGGGCGACGTATGGCGTTTCATCGAGCTGAACGCCGTGCCCTACAACCCGCTGCACGACCAGTTCTTCCCGAGCATTGGCTGCGCTCCCTGCACCCGTGCCGTCACCCTGGGCGAAGATTTCCGCTCCGGCCGCTGGTGGTGGGAGCAGGAGTCCGCCAAGGAATGCGGCCTGCATGTCGCCAAGGAAGACGAGGCACCGACCTCCAGCATCATCCCCATCCGCCCGGTGAACGCATGAACACCCGAACCGATCCCCAATTGCTCGAGCCTCAGAACATGACCGTCAACGGCACCCAGAACCTCAGCCACCTCAGCAACGCCCACCTGGACGCGCTGGAGGAAGAGACCATCTTCATTCTGCGCGAGGTGGCCGCCGCCTTCGAACGCCCCGCCCTGCTGTTCTCGGGCGGCAAGGATTCGCTGGTGATGCTCAAATGCGCCGAAAAGGCCTTTGGCATCGGTCGCATCCCCTACCCGCTGCTGATGATCGACACCGGTCACAACTTCCCTGAGGTGACGGATTTCCGCGACTTCCGCGCCAAGGAGTTGGGCGCCGAGCTGATCGTGCGCAACGTCGAGGACTCGATGAAGCGTGGCACCGTGCGCCTGGCTCACCCGGGCGAATCGCGCAATGTGCACCAGTCGGTCACCTTGCTGGAGGCGATTGAAGAGTTCCGCTTCGACGCCCTGATCGGTGGCGCCCGCCGCGACGAAGAGAAGGCCCGCGCCAAGGAGCGCATCTTCTCGCACCGCGACAGCTTCGGCCAATGGCAGCCCAAGGCCCAGCGCCCCGAGCTCTGGACCCTGTTCAACACCCGTCTGGCCCCGGGCGAGCACTTCCGGGTGTTCCCGATCAGCAACTGGACCGAGCTCGATGTGTGGCAGTACATCGACCGCGAGCAGATCGCTCTGCCCTCGCTGTACTACACCCACCAGCGTCCGGTGGTGGACCGCCGCGGCCTGCTGGTGCCGGTCACCGAACTGACCCCCGCCAAGGATGGCGAAGAAGTGCAGTTGCGCGATGTGCGCTTCCGCACCGTGGGTGACATCACCTGCACCTGCCCAGTGGAGAGCACGGCGGCCACCCCGGCCGACATCGTGATCGAGACCCTGGCCGCCGACGTGAGCGAGCGCGGCGCCACCCGCATGGACGACAAGACCTCTGACGCCTCGATGGAAAAACGCAAGAAGGACGGTTACTTCTGATGAGCACGACTGAATTGAACCCCACCGCCGCCGTGAGCAGCACCGAGCTGCGCCCCGCCCTGCGTTTCATCACCTGCGGCTCGGTCGATGACGGCAAGAGCACCCTGATCGGGCGCCTGCTGGTGGACAGCAAAGCCGTGCTGCAGGACCACCTGGCCGGCGTGCAACGCCAGGGCGAGACGGATCTGGCGCTGCTGACCGACGGTCTGTCGGCCGAACGCGAACAAGGCATCACGATCGATGTGGCCTACCGCTACTTCGCCACCGAAAGCCGCAAGTTCATCATCGGCGATGCGCCGGGCCACGAGCAGTACACCCGCAACATGGTGACCGCCGCCAGCAGCGCCGACGCCGCCGTGGTGCTGGTCGATGCCACCAAGCTGGACTGGAAGAACCCTGAGCTTGAATTGCTGGTGCAGACCCGCCGCCACTCGCTGCTGGTGAACCTGCTGCGCGTGACCTCGCTGGTGTTCGCCGTGAACAAGCTCGATGCCGTGGCGGACCCGGCTTTGGCCTTCCAACACATCAGTGCGGCCCTCAAGAAGTTTGCAGATGCTGCGGGCATCACCGTTCGCGCCACGATCCCGGTATCGGCCCTCAAGGGCTGGAACGTGGTCGATGCGAAGGCCGACTGGTGCGGCTACCAGGGCCCCAGCCTGCTGCAGTTGCTCGAACAGCTGCCTGTCACCCATGCCGATGTCGAGCAGCCCTTCGCCTTCCCGGTGCAATGGGTCGAGAAGTTCTCGTCTTCGTCGGACACCAGCCAGGGCCGCCGCGTGTTCTGGGGCCGTGTGGCTGCCGGCAGCGTCAAGCCCGGCCAGGCCATCACCGTGCTGCCCAGCGGCCAGAGCGCCACAGTGGCCCAGGTGCTGGACCACGCCCGCCGCCCCGGTGACATCGAGGCCGGCCACAGTGCCGGCATCGTGCTCGACCGCGAGGTCGACGTGTCGCGCGGCGACTGGCTGCTGGCCCCGGGTCAGATCGAGGCACAGCGCAGCCTGAAGGCCACCGTGTCGTGGCTGGACGACGAGCCGCTGGTGCCTGGCCGTGTCTATTGGGCGCTGCATGGGCACCGCTGGGTCAAGGCCAAGGTGAGCCGCATCGTGCACAAGCTCGACATCAACACCCTGGCCGAAGAGGACGCCACCGAACTGCCTCCCAACAGCATTGGGCACATCGAACTGGCGCTGCAAGAGGCCGTGGCCACCCTGCCGTTTGCCCAGGCCCGGGCGCTGGGATCGCTGATCCTGGTGGACACCGCCAGCAACAAAACCGCTGCGGCCGTGCTGGTCAACGCTTGATCCGACACAAAAAACAAGCCCCTGATGCCGGCTTGTGGACCCCACATGCCGGCAGGGCTTGCGAAAGTCCCTAAAATCCAGGGTTTTTCCGAATGCTGAACCGATGGGTGGCAGCATCCGGGATGCCCACCACCGAACAGAGCCCCTCATGACTCACGTCGTTACCGAAAACTGCATCAAGTGCAAATTCACCGATTGCGTGGATGTGTGCCCCG
>RXJO01000323.1 GCA_003987795.1 Curvibacter sp. | reverse complement strand
ACGGCCCGCCTGTACACCATGTTCACGGCGCCTCCCGAGGCCACCCTGGAGTGGAACGATGCGGCCGTGGAAGGCAGTTACCGCTTCCTGCGTCGCGTCTGGAACTTCGGCAACAAGCTGCTGGCGATCAATGTCGAGGCCGCGAACGCCAGCACCGCCCAGGCCAGTTCTCTGGGCGAGGTGGTGTTCGGCAAAGAGGCCAAGGCGCTGCGCCTGGAAGTCCACACCGTGCTCAAGCAGGTTGACTACGACTACCAGCGCATGCAGTACAACACCGTGGTGTCGGGCGCCATGAAGATGCTCAACGCCCTGGAAGACTTCAAGGCCATGGACTGCCCGGGTGCCCAGGTGGCCCTGATCGAAGGCTTCGGCATCCTGCTGCGCTGCATCTACCCCGCCACCCCCCATGTGGCGCACAGCCTGTGGACCGAACTGGGCTATGCCGGCTCGCTGGGGGATTTGCTCGACGCGGCCTGGCCCCAAGTGGACGAAGCAGCTCTGCAACAGGACGAGATCGAGCTGATGCTGCAGATCAACGGCAAGTTGCGTGGTTCCATCCTGGTGCCTGCTACGGCAGACAAGGCGGCCATCGAAGGCATCGCCCTGGCCAGCGAGGTGTTCGTCAAGCTGGCCAATGGTGCCGCCCCCAAGAAGGTGGTGGTGGTGCCTGGCCGACTCGTCAACCTGGTGGTTTGACGTGCTGCGCCGCACCGCCCTGATCTGGCCTGCGGGCCTGTTGCTGACCGGTTGCGGCTTTCAGCTGCGCCGGGCGCCCGATTTCGTCTTCGAGCGCGTGTTCATCAATGGTCAGTCCAACTCCCCCTTGTCTGAAGAGTTGCGCCGCAACCTGGAGTCGTTGGACAAGCTTCAGGTCATCCGGGACGCTCGGCAGATGGAGACGGCACAGGTGATCATCGACCTGCTGTCGGATCAGCGTGAGAAGGTGGTGGTGGCGCTGAATGCCTCGGGCCAGGTGCGGCAGTTCCAGTTGCGTGTGCGGGTTCGTTTCAAGCTGCGCACCCTGCAGGGCAAGGAGCTGATCGCTCCGACCGAGATCCTGCAGCAACGTGACATCAACTACAGCGAAACCCTGGCCTTGGCCAAGGAGACCGAAGAAGCCCTGCTCTACAAGAGCATGCAGACCGACGTGGTGCAGCAGCTCATGCGACGCTTGGCTGCGGTGCGCGAGCTTTGAGGGCCGGGTTTCATGCAACTGGCTTTCGCGCAACTGCAGAACCATCTGGCCAAAGGGCTGCGCTCGCTCTACACCTTGCATGGTGACGAGCCGCTGCAGCAGCAGGAGGCGGCCGATGCGATCCGGGCGGCGGCACGGGCTCAGGGCTACACCGAACGCAGCAGCTACACCGTGGCGGGGGCCCACTTCGACTGGAGCGAGGTATTGGCGGCAGGGGGCTCGCTGAGCCTGTTTGCCGAGCGTCAGATCGTGGAGGTGCGCATCCCGTCCGGCAAGCCGGGCAAGGAGGGCAGCCCGGCGATCCAGCAACTCGCGCAGGCCGCTGTCGGCAACGACAGCACGCTCACCATTTTCATCCTGCCGCGCCTGGACAAGGCCACCCGCACGGGTGCGTGGTTCACCGCGCTCGAGCAGCAGGGGGTCACCATCGCGCTGGAGCCCGTCGAGCGCCAGGCGCTGCCTGCCTGGATCGCCCATCGTCTTCAGCAGCAGGGGCAGCGGGTGGCCCCAGGCGAGGAGGGCCAACGCACCTTGCAGTTCTTTGCCGACCGGGTGGAAGGCAATCTGTTGGCGGCCCACCAGGAGATCCAGAAGTTGGCCTTGCTGTACCCTGCTGGCGAGTTGACGGCGGAACAGGTCGAAGGCGCTGTGCTGAACGTGGCGCGTTACGACGTGTTCAAGCTGTCCGAGTCGGTGCTGTCCGGTCGTGCCGGTCGGGTTCAGCGCATGCTGGACGGACTGCGTGCCGAAGGCGAGGCCGAGGTGCTGGTGCATTACACGCTGGCCGAGGACATCCGCGCGCTCAAGCGGGTCAAGGATGCGGTGGTGGCCGGGCGGCCACTGCCCTTGGCCCTGCGCGAGCAACGTGTGTGGGGCCCGCGTGAGCGGTTGTTCGAGCGTGTGATCCCCCGCTTGGCTTCGCATGAACTGTCTGGGTTGCTGCAGGCCGCGCACCTGGTCGATGGCATCGTCAAAGGCCTGAAGCGCCCGGATTGGCCAACCGACAACTGGCAGGCCCTGCAGCGCCTGGCCATGATGCTCTGCTCGCTCTGTCGTCCCTGACCTTGCCTCGGGGGCACCGGCCTGCCGCGGTGCTTTGCGGCAAAATGGGGTCATGAATGCCCTGAATGTTGCCGAATACACCCAGACCCTCGGTCTGCAGGCCAAGGTGGCCTCTGCCCGCATGGCAAGAGCCTCGTCTGCCACCAAGAACAAGGCCTTGAAGGCCCTGGCCCGACTGCTGCGTGAAAACACCGCCGCCCTGGCGCTCGACAATGCGCGCGACCTGGAGCGCGCCACGGCTGCCGGCCTGTCGGCCCCGATGGTGGATCGGCTGAAGTTGACTCCCAAGGTACTGGAAACCTGCGCCGAAGGCTGTGAGCAATTGGCGGCCATGCCCGACATCATTGGTGAAGTTTTGGGCATGAAGCAGCAGCCCAGCGGTATCCGTGTCGGGCAGATGCGGGTTCCCATCGGCGTGTTCGGCATGATCTTCGAAAGCCGGCCCAATGTGACCATTGAAGCCGCCAGTCTGTCGATCAAGAGTGGCAACGCCTGCATTCTGCGCGGGGGGTCTGAGGCCATTGAATCCAACAAGGCGCTGGCGCGCCTGGTCGAATCGGCCCTGGTGGAAGCCGGCCTGCCCGCCCATGCCGTGCAGTTGGTGCAGACGACCGACCGCGAGGCGGTGGGGCAGTTGATCGCCATGCCTGAGTACGTGGATGTGATCATCCCGCGGGGCGGCAAGGGCTTGATCGAACGCATCAGTCGAGAGGCCAAGGTGCCGGTGATCAAGCACCTCGATGGCAATTGTCATACCTATGTGGACGACCCGTGTGATCTTGACTTGGCCGTCAAGGTGACCGACAACGCCAAGACCCAGAAGTACAGCCCCTGCAATGCCAGTGAAAGCCTGTTGGTGGCCCGCGGCGTGGCTCAGGCCTTTCTGCCGCGCATCGGGGCGGTGTTTGCTCAGAAGGGGGTCGAGATGCGGTGCGACGCCGAGGCACAGGCTATTTTGGCGGCTGTTCCCGGTGCCCGTCTGGTGGCCGCCACCGAGCAGGATTGGTCGGAGGAATACCTGGCACCCATCATCAGCGTGAAAGTGGTGGCAGGGGTGGATGAGGCCATTGCCCACATCAACCGCTACTCTTCGCACCACACCGAGGCCATCCTGACGCGCGACCATGTGCATGCGCAACAGTTTCTGCGCGAGGTGGATTCGGCCAGCGTGATGGTCAACACCAGCACGCGTTTTGCCGATGGCTTTGAATACGGTCTGGGCGCTGAAATCGGCATCAGCACCGACAAATTCCACGCCCGGGGACCGGTGGGCATCGAAGGTCTGACTTCTCTGAAATGGATCGTGATGGGTGAGGGCGAGATCCGGACTTGAGTCACTCGTCCGGGTCTTGTTCGGCTGGATGGGGGGCTTGCAAAGCCTTGATCCAGCCCCATATCGTTCCAGTTCCGCCTTTCTTCAGTTTCTACACCTCCTCACAAGGGCCCGCATGGTTCCGCATCTCATCACGGCGCTGACAGGCCCGATCAATGAACTCGAGCAGCGCATCCTCGATTCCACGCCGGCGATCGAGCGCTGGTTCCGTCTCGAGTGGATGGAGCACACGCCGCCGTTCTATACCTCGGTGGACATCCGCAACGCGGGATTCAAGCTGGCCCCGGTGGACACCAATCTGTACCCCGGTGGCTGGAACAACCTGACGCCCGAGATGCTGCCCTTGGCTGTGCAGGCCGCGATGGCGGCGATCGAAAAGATCTGCCCTGAAGCCAAGAACCTGCTGGTGATTCCGGAGAACCACACCCGCAATACTTTCTATCTGAGCAATGTGGTGCAGCTCCAGCGCATTTTCCACATGGCTGGACTCAATGTCCGGGTGGGCTCGATCAGCCCCGAAATCAAGGAGACCACGGTGATTGACCTGCCCGGTGGGGAGCAGGTCACCCTGGAGCCGGTGATCCGCAGCCAGCATCGGCTGGGTCTGAAAGACTTTGATCCCTGCACCATCCTGCTGAACAACGACCTGTCGGCCGGGGCTCCAGGCATCCTGGAGGACCTGCACGAACAGTATCTGTTGCCGCCGCTGCACGCAGGGTGGTCTGTGCGCCGCAAGAGCAATCATTTCCAGAGCTACGAAGACATCAGCAAGCGTTTCGGCAAGATGCTTGGCATCGACCCCTGGCTGATCAATCCGATGTTTGCCAAATGCGGTGATGTCGATTTCTCGGCCGATCAGGGCATCGAATGCCTGCGCAGCAACGTGGATGCCTTGTTGTCCAAGGTCAAGCGCAAGTACAAGGAGTACGGCATCAACGAGAAGCCCTTCGTCGTGGTCAAGGCTGACAACGGCACTTACGGCATGGGCATCATGACCGTGCGTGACGTGAAAGACCTGGATGCCATCAATCGCAAGACCAAGAACAAGATGAACATGATCAAGGATGGCCAGACCGTCAATGAGGTGATCATCCAGGAAGGCGTGCTGACCAACGAACGGGTCAACGACAGCGTGGCCGAGCCGGTGGTTTACATGATGGACCGGTATGTCGTGGGTGGTTTCTACCGCATCCATGCCGACCGAGGGGTGGACGAGAACCTCAATGCGCCAGGTGCCAGTTTTGTGCCTCTGGCCTTCGAACACAGCACCCATTTGCCGCAGCCGGGCATGAAACCTGGAGCGAGCGCCCCCAATCGCTTCTATATGTATGGCGTGGTGGCCCGCTTGGCCATGCTGGCCAGCAGCTACGAGCTCGAGGCAACCGACCCGAATGCCGAGGTCTATGCCTGATTTCTGCTGCCACTGCAACTGATGCGATCTTGAAGTTGCTGCGCTGCAACAGAGTCTGATCCTCCCGCCGGATTAGGGGGGATCGCCTGCTTGCACGAAAGAGCCTGCAGAGCACAATAGCGATCCCTCAGGCAACAGGCCTAGCCCCTTGTGGGCTGGGCGTTATTTGTGTCAGCTTCTAAATCCTCCCTCGCGGCGCTCACGCTCGGCGCCATTGGTGTCGTCTATGGCGACATCGGAACCAGCTGTCTTTACGCGTTCAAGGAAGTCTTTGTGAGCGGGCATGTGCCCATCACGCCGGACAATGTGCTGGGCGTCCTGTCCCTCTTTTTCTGGACGCTGACCGTGGTGGTCTCTGTCAAGTACGTGGCGCTGATCATGCGGGCTGACAACCATGGTGAAGGGGGCTTGATGGCCTTGCTGGCCTTGGCCTCCCTGTCCGTGAAAGATCGCCCGCGGGCCCGTCATTTGCTGGTCATGGCCGGTGTGTTCGGGGTGGCCTTGTTCTTTGGTGACGGGATCATCACGCCCGCCATCTCGGTTTTGTCCGCGGTCGAGGGGCTTGAGATCCTGACGCCGGCAGCCAAGCCCTATGTGGTGCCAATTTCTCTGGCCGTGCTGGTGGTGTTGTTCCTGGTCCAGCGTCGTGGCACGGGTGACATCGGTAAATTCTTCGGGCCTATCACTGTGGTCTGGTTCATTTCGATCGCAGTCATGGGCGTGCCGGCCATCTTTGAGAATCCCTCGGTGCTCAAGGCCATCTGGCCTGGCTACGCGATTCATTTCGCCATTGAGCATTACGGCTTGGCCTTCATCACGCTGGGGGCCGTGTTCCTTTGCACGACGGGGGCTGAAGCGCTTTATGCCGACATGGGGCACTTCGGCAAGAAGCCGATCCAGATTGCTTGGTTCGGCCTCGTCATGCCCGCCTTGATGCTCAACTATTTTGGCCAAGGCGCGCTGGTCTTGCGCGATCCTTCGGCGGCCGAGAACCCGTTCTTCTTGCTGGCGCCCGAATGGGCCTTGCTGCCCATCGTCGCATTGGCCACGATGGCCACGGTGATCGCCTCCCAGGCCCTGATTTCTGGTGCCTTTTCTGCCACCAAGCAGACGATCCAGTTGGGGTTTCTCCCTCGCCTCACGGTGTTGCACACCTCGATCAAGGACACGGGGCAGATTTACATTCCGGCCATCAACTGGATGTTGTTGGCTGGGGTGATTCTGGCCGTGACCCTTTTTGGATCCTCCACGGCCTTGGCTGCGGCCTATGGGATTTCGGTCAGTCTGGTCATGTGCATCACGACCATCCTGACCTTCTACGTGATCCGGTATGGATGGGGTTATCCGTTACCGCTCTGCATTGCTTCGACCGGTTTCTTTTTCACGGTCGATCTCGGATTCGTGGCATCGAACTCGCTCAAGATCTTGCAGGGGGGCTGGTTCCCACTGGCGTTTGCGCTTGTCTTGTACCTGGTGATGACCACCTGGAAGGAGGGGCGTCGCCTGATGAGTGCTGCATTGCGCGCCGATTCGCTGGATCTGAAATCCTTTCTGGAGTCCGTCTTTGTCAGCCCTCCTGTACGGGTGGAGGGGACGGCCGTGTTTCTCACCTCCGACGTGGGAACAGTGCCGAATGCCTTGCTTCACAACCTCAAGCACAACAAGGTTTTGCACCAGCACAATCTTTTCGTGACGGTGCGTAACCATGAAGTACCCTGGATCGGCCTGGACAAGCGGGTCGAAATCGAGCCGCTGGGACACGACTGCTGGCAGGTGGTGATCAATTACGGTTTCAAGAACGATCCGGACGTGCCCAAAGCCCTGGAGCAGATCCGGTCCCGTGGCTGTGTCTTTGAGGCGATGGCAACCAGCTATTTCCTATCGCGCGATACGGTCATTCCGACCATCGGCAGTGGCATGGCCGCCTGGCGCGAAAAGCTGTTTGCCCAAATGCACCGCAACGCCAGCGCTGCTGCCGACTTCCTCAACTTGCCCAACAATTCGGTCGTCGAGCTGGGCAGCAAGATCGAAATCTGACCTGCACCTCATCGCTTCAGCAGGATTTGGCCGTCACTGCCACAATCCGAAGCGATGGTGGCGTTTCAAATCGCTCAGGCTCATGGCAGCTTGGCGATTTGTCATGCCCATGAGTCGCCTTGGAGTGGATCCGGTTTGATCTCCTCCTCGCACGTGCATGACCGTAGCCATGCGCCTTTCGGTCTTTCAGGAATTCAAAGTGAACATCCTTTTTGTTGCAGATCCCCTAGAGAGCTTCAAGATCTACAAAGACACGACGTTCGTGATGATGCGAGAGTTGCAGCGTCGCGGGCATGTGGTCTTTGCTTGTGAGCCGTCTGATATCAGTTGGCGCAGTGGGGGGCTGGTGACAGCCGATGTCCGGCGGATCGTCTTGACAGGACAATCTGACGCCTGGTTCAGGGTTGAGGCCTCTGAGAATCATGTCTTGCGTGATTTTGATGCGGTGCTCATGCGCAAGGATCCCCCGTTCGATTCCGAGTACTTCTATTCGACCCACCTGCTTGAGCAGGCGGAGCGCGAAGGGGCACGTGTCCTCAACAAGCCGGCCGCACTGAGAGATCACCCTGAAAAACTGGCCATCATGGAGTTCCCCCAGTTGATCGGCCCCACCTTGGTGACGCGGGATGCAGCGGAGATCCGGCGCTTTCACGCTGAGCATGGTGATGTGATCCTCAAGCCCTTGGACGGCATGGGAGGAATGGGGATTTTCCGAGTGGGGCGCGATGGGCTGAACCTTGGCAGCATCATCGAGACCTTGAATCGAGATGGCGCCGTGTCTGTGATGGTTCAGAGGTATCTCCCAGAGATCGCTGAAGGTGACAAGCGTGTGCTCATCATCGGTGGCAAGCCGGTCCCCTATTGTCTGGCTCGCATCCCGCAGGGTGGTGAGGTGCGAGGGAATCTGGCTGCTGGTGGCAAGGGGGTTGCCCGCCCCTTGTCTGCGCGTGATCATGAAATTGCCGAGTTCCTTGGTCCCATTCTGCAGGCACGTGGTCTGCTGTTGGTCGGCGTCGATGTGATCGGGTCTTGCGTCACTGAAATCAATGTGACCAGTCCGACCTGCTTCCAGGAGATCACAGATCAGACTGGTTGCGATGTCGCCTCACTTTACGCAGACGCAGTCCTGGAATGGCTTGAGAAGAACCCCAAGAAAGCGCTCTGACAGATCAGGGAAGCCTCTCTTGTTTTGGTGTGAAATTTTTGTGTATACTAGCGGGCTCGACTGCACCGACAGGTGCTCGTTGAGTGCCTGAGGCGATGAGCTTTGGGTGCTTGATGAGTGGGAAGTTGGTTGGTTTGAGAAGTTTTCGATCTTTGAGTTTGCTGCTGTAAAAAGCGATGTATAATTT
>RXJO01000041.1:7659-8414 GCA_003987795.1 Curvibacter sp. | reverse complement strand
TTTGCCTTCACCGGCCTGGTGTTCGTGTTGCTGGGCCAGCAATTGCCCGAGCTGCTGCAGAACCTGCAAGAGCCGCTGCAAGACCTGAAAGAGGCGGGCGCCCGGGTGCACCACGGGCATGCGCTGGGCCCCTTGTTGCTGAGCACGGCGGGCATTGCCCTGGCTCTGTTGGCGGTGCGCTTTGTGAGCCTGGCGGTGGGCGCGGCCCTGCCGGCCTGGTTGCCCAGGCGCTGGCGCCGCGGCACGGTGCGGCCAGTGCCTTTGAGCTGGGTGGGCGTGGCCTCGCTGGGCGGCATCCGGGGCGGTATCACACTGGCGGCGGTGCTGGGCTTGCCGGCCATGCTCAACGACGGCACGCCGTTTCCGGCGCGTGAGCTGCTGATTTTTCAGGCAACGATGATCATCGTGGTGTCTTTGCTGGGGGGCAGCATCGGGCTGCCCTGGTTGCTGCAGCGCCTGGGCACGGCCAGCGGGCCGGGCAGCCGGCGGCGCAGCCGCGAGCTGCGCTGGGCGCGCAAGCGCGCCTCGCGTGCGGCCCTGCAGGCCCTGCATTCACCCGAGGTCGAGGCCGAGGTGGACGCCGTGGCGGAGGCGGCCCAAGGCCCCGCCCGCGAGGCCGCCGACGATGTTCGCCAGCGCGTGCGGCACCTGTACCACCACCGCCTCAATGAGGCCGTGGGCGATGAAGAGTCGCGTCTGGTGTCGCAAGGGGTGCTGGCCCTCGAAAAGCGCCTGCGCCTGATGGCGCTGCAGGT
>RXJO01000041.1:5355-7538 GCA_003987795.1 Curvibacter sp. | reverse complement strand
GTGGCGCAGGCCTTCGCTGCGCGCCGTGGGCCTGCCTCGCGCGGCGGGCTTCAGGCCTCGCCGAGTGCGGGCTCGGAGGCCAACAGGGCGTCGAGCGTGATCAGGGCCTCGTCCAGCGCGAAGTCGGCCAGTTGCCGGTCGAGTTGGGCGGCGGTCTCGGGCCACAGGGTGCGCACGTCGCCCGCCAGGGCCGCGTAGGCGGTGCTGGCCTGCACGTCGTCGGTGCGCAGCAGTTCGCGCAGCGCCCGCAGCGGGCCGGCCAGGCTGGCCGCAGGGCGCGACTCTGTGGGCGTGAGGGCTGCCGGGGCCAGGGCCCGCAGCCAGGGGATCAGCGCTTGGAGCTGGCTCATCAGTTGGTTGGTCCACTGGTGTGTCTGCTGCGGGTTCTCGGTCGGGGCGGGCGTGCCGGCAGCCTGTTTGAGGGCTTGCTCCAGTTCGGCGGCAGTCTGTTGCACCTCATTCAGGCCCAGGGTGCCGGCCAGGCCTTTGAGGGTGTGGGCGATGCGGCGGGCGGCCTCGGTGTCGCCGCTTTGCAGCAAGGCCTGCACCGACTGGCCGTCGGCGCCGTGCTCCAGGCCGAAGCGATGCAGCAGGGTCATCAGGCGCTGCGGGCGATTGAGCACATTGCGCAGGGCCGGGCCCAGCGCGAGACCGGGCACGGCGAGCAGTTCAGCGGGCAGTTCGGAGGTCGGCACGGGCGATGGCGCCATCGGCGGACGCTCGGCAGGGGGGCGATCGCCCAGCGGCTCGGACGCTGGCACCGGGGGCAGCCATTGCAGCAGGGCACGGTACAGGCCCTCAGGGTCGACCGGCTTGGCGATGTGGTCGTTCATGCCGGCGGCCAGGCAGGCCTGGCGGTCTTCCTCGTAGGCATTGGCGGTCATGGCCAGGATGGGCGTGCTGGCGTGAGCCGGCAACTGGCGGATGGCGCGGGTGGCCTGCAGGCCATCCAGGCGTGGCATCTGCAGGTCCATGAGGATCAGGTCGTAGGCGGTGTCGCGCGCCCGGTCCAGGGCTTCCTGGCCGTCCTGAGCCAGGTCCACCTGCAGGCCGGCGTGGCTCAGCAGGTCCAGGGCCACCTCCTGGTTCAGGGCGTTGTCTTCGGCCAGCAGCAGGCGGGCCTGGCTGTGGCGCGACAAGGCCTGTTCCACTTCGCTGCGGCCGGTTGTCGGTTCGGCGGAGGCCGGCGGGGGCGGCAACGCTGCGGTCTCGCGGACCAGGGCCTGCTGGGCCTGGCCGAAAGGAGCCTCGATCCAGAAAGTGCTGCCTTGGCCCGGGGTGCTTTCCACACCCACTGCGCCCCCCATCATGTCGGCCAGACGGCGCGAGATCACCAGGCCCAGACCGGTGCCGCCAAAGCGCCGGGTGGTGGAGACATCCGCCTGCGAAAAGGGCTGGAAAAGCCGCTGCTGCTGCTCGGGGCTCAGGCCGATGCCGGTGTCGCGCACCTCGAAGCGAACCCACAGGCGCGGGCCTTCCTGGCGCAGCACGCGCCCTTGCAGCAGCACATGCCCCTGTTGCGTGAACTTGATCGCGTTGCTGGTGAAGTTCAGCAACACCTGGCCCAGGCGCAGGCCGTCGCCATGCAGCAGGGCGGGCAGGGTGTCGATGTCGGTCAGCAGGGGCAGGCCTTTCTCGGCCGCCCGGTCGCCCAACAGGTTGCACACATTGCGGATCACCTGCCCCACCTCGAAGTCGGTCGGGTCCAGCGACATGCGACCGGCCTCGATCTTGGAGAAGTCCAGGATGTCGTTGATGATGCCCAGCAGGTGGTGCGCCGCGTCGTTCACCTTGTCGAGCCGGGCGCGCTGTTGCGGGCTCACGTTGTCGCGCCGGATCAGGTGGGTGATGCCGATGATGGCGTTCATCGGCGTGCGGATCTCGTGGCTCATGTTGGCCAGGAAGGCGCTCTTGGTCTGGTTGGCGGCCTCGGCGGCCTCCTTGGCGGCGGCCAGCTCGGCGGTGCGCTCGGCCACCATGTCCTGCAACCGGCTCTGGAAGCGCAGCAGGGCGCGCTGGTCTTCCTTCTGTCGGGTGATGTCGGTCCAGACGGCCGAGATGTAGCGGCGTCCCTGGATCTCGATGACGGATGAGTTGATGGCCAGGTCGAGCAGGCTGCCGTCCTTGCGGCTGCGCTGCACCTCGTCGTGCGCACTGCCTTCCGCCTGCACGAAGTGCACGCG
>RXJO01000041.1:0-5305 GCA_003987795.1 Curvibacter sp. | reverse complement strand
CTGGTCGCGAGCCTGCGCTGGCGTCACGTCGTAGATCGTCAGGCGCCCGAACTCTTCGCGGGTGTAACCCAGCATGCTGCAGGCCGCTTCGTTGAATTCGACAAAGGCCAGGGTCTCGAGCTCGATCAGCACGATGCCGTTGGCCGACTGGCTCATCACGGCCGCATACATCTGCTCGCGCTGGTGCAGGGCCTCACCGGCCTGCCGCACCACCGTCATGTCCTGCGCCATGCCGTCGGCCCAGATCACCCGGCCGGATTCGTCGCGGTTCATTTCGGCGCTCTCGCGGATCCAGCGCGTGATGCCTTGCACCACCACCCGGTGCTCGATGTCGTAGCGCTTGCCCTTGAGTGCGGCTTGCCAGGCCTGGCGCACCGGTTCGCGGTCTTCGGGGTGCACCATCTCCATGAAGCTGGCCAGGGTGACAGGCCTGCCTTTCTCCACCCAGAACAGATCGTAGGTTTCGTCAGACCATTTGAGGCTGCCGTCGCGCATGTGCAGGGTCCAGCTGCCGATGCGCGCCAGTTGCTGGGTGCGGCGCAGCGTGGCCTCGCTGTCGCGCAGGGCATGTTCGGCAGCGCGCGCGGCGGTGATGTCGCGTGCGACGCCCAGCACGCCCAGCAGCGCGCCGTCCGGGTCGTACAGTGGGGTCTTGACGGTCTGCACCAGTTCGCGGTGGTGGTCGCTTGCAAAGCTCAGCCATTCTTCGTTGCTCACGGGTTGCCCCGCCAGCACGGCATTCAGATCGTTCTGGCGGAACATGTCGGCCAGTTCGTGCGACACCAGGTCGTAGTCGGTTTTGCTCAGCAGTTCGGCCTCGGTGTGGCCCACGAAATCTTCGAAGCGCCGGTTGCACAGCAGGTACAGGCCTTCGGCATTCTTCAACCAAACGAGATCGGGCATGCCGCGCACCAGGCTCTTGAGGCGATGGCGTTCCGCATCGAGTGCCAGCTGGATCTGCTGTCGCGCCTCCAGGGTGCGCACGAAATTGACCACGGCCTGGGCCAGGTCGCGCACCAGGCTGTTGCGGGTGCGGGTCAGGGCCTCGACATGCGACAGGGTGCCGAGGTCGAGCGGCATGGCCGCTTCGCCAGCAGGCGAAGGCGCCGAGCGCGCCGCCTGGCTGAGCTGCCCCAGGGCGCCGGCCAGCAGATCGAGCGGGCGGGTCAGCCACCAGGTGATCATCAGCCACAGCAGGCACATCAGCAGCAGGCTGGCGGCCGCCAGGCTGGCCGCCGAGTAGACAAAGTCGTGGCGCTGGCTGGCCATGGCGGCCAGGCGGCTCTCGGTTTCTTCGGTCAGTTGAGCCGTGAGCTGGGTGGCGTGTCCCACGTAGTGCAGATAGTGCTGCAGGGCTTCTGCCGTCCGGACCTGGCCCAGGCGCGGCGAGGCCGACAGCAACTCGGTGGCCATCAGCATGTAGGCGCGGTACTGCTCGTAGGCCTCCAGGGTCTCGGCCGTGAGCGCCTGCAGGCCTTCCAGGCCGGCCAGGGCCTGCTTCATGAGGTCGCGTTGCCTGTCCTGGCCCGCCAGTTCGTCGATCAGGCGGCCATGGGCCCGCTGCGCCTGCTCGACATCCAGCCGTCCTTCCTGGGCCTGCTCCAGCAACTGGTTCAGGCGTTGGTGCAGGCTCAGCATCTGGTGGCCCAACAGCGTGCTGTGGGTCATGGCGGAGGTCACGGCCAGCACCTCGGTCTGGCGCCGGTCCTGCTGTTCGACCAGGCGTTGCAGGGACAGCAGGTTGACGGTGATGGCCATGCCGGCTGCCAGCACCAGCGGGATGAAGAACAGCAGAAGCAGGCTGGCCCGTTTTTTCATGGGGGGGCTGGCGGGGTGCGGGCCGGTGTCCTGGGCCGGGGCTCAGCCCAGGGCGTGGCGCGGGGGAATGTCGGCGTAGCGCATGGCCACCTCGACAAAACGGGGTTGCAAGGCCAGGAAGGCATCCACCACCTCGGGATCGAAGTGCTGGCCACGGCCTTCGGTGATGATCTGCACCACCCGGTCGATGGGGAAAGGCTCTTTGTAGTGGCGTTTGCAGGTCAGGGCGTCGAACACATCGGCCAGGGCCATCAGTCGCGCCGCCACCGGGATGTCATCGCCCGCCAGGCCCCGGGGGTAGCCGCTGCCGTTCCATTTCTCATGGTGGCTCAGGGCGATCTGCTGGGCAATCTGCAAGAACTCCAGGGCGGGCCCCTGGCTGTTCGATGACCCCTGACCATGGCCTGCCTGCACACGCACGATGGCCTCTTGCAAGGCGTCGGCGCCGATCTGGCTGTGGGTCTTCATCACCTCGAACTCTTCGGGGGTCAGTCGCCCGGGTTTGAGCAGGATCTGGTCCGCAATGCCCACTTTGCCGATGTCGTGCAGCGGTGCGGCCTTGGCGATCAGGCTGTCGTAAGGCGGGCGCAGCGCCGGGGCAAATCGGGGGTGTTCGCGCAGGTGCTCGATCAGCAGCTCCACATAGGCCTGGGTGCGGTGCAGGTGGTTGCCGGTCTCGTTGTCGCGCTTTTCGGCCAGCAGGGCCAGGGCGTTGAGGCTCACGTCCTTGATCAGTTCGTTTTCTTCGGTGCGCTGCTGTACCTGCTGCTCCAGGTTCTCGTTTTGCTGGCGCAGGCCGTCGCGGGCCTGCTTCAGTTCGAGGTGGGTGCGCACCCGGGCCAGCAGGATGGCCGCCCGGATCGGCTTGGCCACATAGTCGACAGCCCCCAGGCTCAGGCCACGCTCTTCATCGTCATCGCCCGACATGGCGGTGACGAAGATCACCGGGATGTCTCGGGTGCTCGGGTCGGCCTGCAGCCGCTCCAGCACGCTGTAGCCGTCAAGTCCCGGCATCATGATGTCCAGCAGGATCAGGTCGGGGCGCGGCTGGGTGCGCACCGCGGCCAGCGCACGCTGGCCCGAGTTGGCCACGCGCACGCGGTACAGCGGGCTCAGCAACTCGCCCATCACAGCCAGGTTGGCGCTGGTGTCGTCCACCACCAAAATGGTGTTGCGCGTGTCTTCCGTGTGGGTCGCTTGGGCTGGGTCCATGGTGCTTGGTGGATGCAAGGCCCGGCCATCCAGAAAGGTATCAGGCGGGCGGAGCCTCATTTGTGATCATTCTTCGTCGGATCCTGGGCGGACAATTGACCTGCATCAGGGCTTGCGCGCAAACCAGGGTTGGGTTCGCAACGCGGTGGGTGTCTGGCTGAATATGGTGTTTTCGGACGCCGTCGGCTTTGATGTAACCTGATGTTAATTTAACAGACGACCGTGTCACCATGAACCTCATGCCACCAGGGGATCGGCCTCCAGTGCCTCAAGCTGGTCGTGCAGCAGGTGGGTCTGGCCGTGCCAGTAGTCGCTGCTGCCGAACCATGGAAAGTTGATTGGAAAGGTGGGGTCTTCCCAGCGGCTGGCCAGCCAGGCGCTGTAGTGGATCAGCCGCAACGTGCGCAGGGGCTCGATCAGGCTGAGCTGGCGCCGGTCGAACTCGCACACCTGTTCATAGCCATCGATCAGGCTGCCGAGCTGGCGGTTCTGCTGGGCCCGGTCACCCGACAGCAGCATCCACAAGTCTTGCACCGCCGGGCCGGTGCGGGCGTCGTCCAGGTCCACGAAATGCGGACCTCCGCCTTCGGATTCGGTGGGGGTCCACAGGATGTTGCCGGGGTGGCAATCGCCGTGCAGCCGGATCAGCTCGATCTGCTGGCCGTCAAAGCGCCCGTCCGGCAGCACCAGGGGATGGGCCGCGATGCGGGCCAGGGCCTGCTCGCAGGCCTCACGCCACGGCCCTTCGGCATCGGCCGGCAGCACCCGGCCCTGCAGCAGGCTGTCCATGGCGGCGCGGCCGAAGGTGTGCAGGTTCAGCGCCGGTCGGGCCTGGAAGGGGCGTTGGGCCCCCACCTGATGCAGCCGGGCCAGAAAGCGGCCGGTCCACTCCAGCACCTCGCCGTCATCGAGCTCGGGCTGGCGACCGCCGCGCCGCGGCGACACCGAAAACGCGAAGCCCTCGTGCTGGTGCAGGGTGCGGCCCTGCAGGGTGAGCGGGCCCACGGCGGGCACCTCGGCGGCCTGCAGGTCGGCCGAGAAGCCATGTTCCTCCAGGATCTGGGCCTCGCTCCAGCGGCCCGGGCGGTAAAACTTCACCACCACCGCGCGGTGCCCTTGCACCGCATCTTCGAGCTGCACCTGGTAGACGCGGTTCTCGTAGGAAGACAAGGCCATCAGGCGGCCGTCGCCGTACAGACCGATGCCGGCCAGGGCATCGAGCACGGTGTCGGGCATCAGGCGGGCGTAGGGGTGCTGGGCCTCGGTGGACGGGCTGGGGGGATTGGAATCGACGGACATGGGGCCATTGTCCTCCCCTCCGGGCCGGATGCCGGGGATCGGCAGCATTGACGAGGGTCAAGGCCAAGGCCCCACTTTGGCACCCACAATCCAGGCATGGTCACACGCAGGCGCCGTCACGTTCGTTTCATCAGTCGCAGAGGGCTGCTGTATTCACTGCTGCTGGCGTTTTTGATGATGACGCTGGGCGGGCTGGGCTTCTGGATCGTCGAGCCCGGGGTGCACACCTTCTGGGACGGCCTGTGGCTGGCCTTCACCACGGCGGCCACGGTGGGCTATGGCGACATCGTGCCGACCACGCACTGGTCCAAGGCGTTCGCGGTGGCGGTGGTGCTGCTGGGGCTGGCGGTGCTGTCGCTGGTCACCGCCTCGGTGGCGGCCATGCTGGTCGAGGTCGATGAGCGCGAGATGGATGACGCGGTGCTCAAGGAGATCCGCCACCTGCGCGCCGACCTGCATGCCATGCAGGCCGAGTTGCACGCCCTGCGCCAGGAGACCCGGGCATCGCGCCCGGGCTGATCCGATCACTCGGGCTCGATGCCCGCCGCCTTGATGATGCGGCCCCACTTCTGCGATTCGACGGCCTGGAACTTGCGCTGCTCCTCGGGCGTGTTCAGGTAGGTCTCGGTGCCGGTGGGCTGGTAGAAGGCCGCCTGGGCACTGCTGTGGGCGGCCTTGTGCAGCAACTCATTGAGCTTGGCCACCACCGGTGCCGGGGTGCCGGCCGGGGCATAGGCGGCAAACCAGTAGGTGGCCTCGTAGCCCTTCACGCCGGCCTCTTCGATGGTGGGCACGTCGGGCGCCAGGGCGCTGCGCTGGCGCGGGGTCACGCCCAGGGCGCGCAGCTTGCCGGCTTTCACCTGGGGCAAGCCGGTGGCCATGTCGGTGAACATCACATCGATCTGGCCGCCCAGCAGGTCGGTCACCGCTGGCGGGTTGCTGCGGTAAGGGATGGCCAGGATGTAGGTGCCGGTGA
>RXJO01000190.1 GCA_003987795.1 Curvibacter sp. | reverse complement strand
TGGGCACGTACTGGGTGATGATGAAACGGCCCTTGCCGCGCACGAAGCGGTCCACGTGCATGATGGCCGTGCCGGCCTCGTCGGTGTTGTCGTTGCAGGGCCATTGCACGCTGCCCAGGCGCTCGATCTTGGCGTAGCTGACACCGGCAAAGCTCGGGGTCAGGGCGGCGATCTCGTTCATGATCTCCTCCGGATGGCGGTAGTTCATGGGGTAGCCCAAGGCATTGGCCAGCATCTGGGTCACCTCCCAGTCGGCATAGCCGGCCTTGGGCGGCATCACCTTGCGCACCCGCGAGATGCGGCGCTCGGCATTGGTGAAGGTGCCATCCTTTTCGAGGAAGGACGAGCCCGGCAGGAACACATGCGCGTACTGGGCGGTCTCGTTGAGGAAGATGTCCTGCACCACCACGCACTGCATGGCCTTGAGCGAGTCGATCACGTGCTGGGTGTTGGGGTCGCTCTGGACGATGTCCTCGCCCTCGCAGTACAGGCCCAGGAAGCTGCCCTGCTGGGCAGCCTCGAACATGTTGGGGATCCGCAGGCCCGGCTCGGGGTTCAGGGTCACGCCCCAGGCTGACTCGAAGAGGCTGCGGGTGGTGCTGTCGCTGATGTGCCGATACCCCGGCAGCTCGTGCGGGAAGCTACCCATGTCGCAGCTGCCCTGCACATTGTTCTGGCCGCGCAGCGGGTTCACGCCCACGCCCTCGCGGCCCACGTTGCCGGTGGCCATGGCCAGGTTGGCGATGCCCATCACCATGGTCGAGCCCTGCGCGTGCTCGGTCACGCCCAGGCCGTAGTAGATGGCGGCGTTGACCTGGCGGCCGGTCTTGCGCCCTTCGCTGCTGCCAGTGGCATACAGGCGGGCGGCTGCGCGCAGTTCGGCGGCTGGCACGCCGCTGACGGCCTCCATGGCCTCGGGCGAGTTGTCGGGCCGGGCCACGAACTCACGCCACTCGCGGAAGGACTTGTCGTCGCAGCGCTCGGCGATGTAGGTCTCGTCGAGCAAGCCCTCGGTGACGATCACGTGCGCCATCGCACTGATCACGGCCACATTGGTCCCGGGGCGCAGTTGCAGGTGGTGGGCGGCGCGGATGTGCGGCGACTTCACCAGATCGATGCGGCGCGGGTCGATCACGATCAGTTGGGCCCCTTCACGCAGGCGCTTCTTCATGCGCGAGCCGAACACCGGGTGGGCATCGGTGGGGTTGGCGCCGATGACCATGATCACGTCGGCCTTCTCGACCGACTTGAAGGTCTGGGTGCCGGCCGAGGTGCCATAGGTCTGGCCCAGGCCGTAGCCGGTGGGCGAGTGGCAGACCCGAGCGCAGGTGTCGACGTTGTTGTTGCCGAAAGCGGCGCGGATCAGCTTCTGCACCAGGTAGGTTTCTTCGTTGGTGCAGCGCGAGGAGGTGATGCCACCGATCGAGTCGCGGCCGTGCTCGGCCTGGATGCGGCGGAACTCGCTGGCGGCGTAACCGATCGCCTCTTCCCAGCTGACCTCGCGCCAGGGCTCCTCGATGCTCTTGCGGATCATCGGCGTGGTGATGCGGTCTTTGTGGGTGGCATAGCCCCAGGCGAAGCGCCCCTTGACACAGGCATGGCCTTCGTTGGCCTTGCCATCCTTCCAGGGCACCATGCGCACCACCTCATTGCCCTTCATCTCGGCCTTGAAGCCGCAGCCCACGCCGCAGTAGGCACAGGTGGTGATCGTGCTGTGCTCGGGCTGACCGAGCTGGATGATGGATTTCTCTTGCAGGGTGGCGGTGGGGCAGGCCTCGACGCAGGCGCCGCAGCTCACGCACTCGGACTCCATGAACGACTGGCCCTGGCCTGGCGAGACGCGCGACTCGAAGCCCCGGCCCTGGATGGTCAGCGCAAACGTGCCCTGGGTCTCTTCGCAGGCGCGCACGCAGCGGTTGCAGACGATGCACTTGCTGGCGTCGTAGCTGAAATAGGGGTTGGAGTCATCGACCGCCGGCTTGCTGTCGCCGCGGAAGTGGTTGGCGCCATCGAGGCCGTAGCGCACTTCACGCAGGCCGGTCACGCCGGCCATGTCCTGCAGCTCGCAGTTGCCATTGGCCGAGCAGGTCAGGCAGTCGAGCGGGTGGTCGGAGATGTAGAGCTCCATCACGCCCTTGCGCAGCTCCTGCAGGCGCGGGCTCTGGGTGCGCACTTTCATGCCGGCCTCGGCCGGCGTGGTGCATGAGGCCGGGAAGCCCTTGCGCCCCTCGACCTCGACCAGGCACAGCCGGCACGAGCCGAAAGGCTCGAGGCTGTCGGTGGCGCAGAGCTTGGGCACGCGCACCCCGGCATCCACCGCAGCGCGCATCAGCGAGGTGCCCTCGGGCACCGTCACCTGCATGCCATCGATCTCGAGGGTGACTTCGCGCTCCGACACCCGCAGCGGGGTGCCGTGATCGGTTTCTTTCAGATGGTCCAGCATGTTGAACTCCTCAGGCGGCTTGAGTGGCTTGGGTCGCGGTCGTGTCAGGCACGGTGAGTCCGAAGTCCTGCGGGTAATGGTTGAGGGCCGACAGCACCGGGTAAGGGGTCATGCCCCCCATGGCACAGAGCGATCCGTGCAGCATGGTGTCGCACAGATCGCGCAGCAGCTTGACCTGCTGGGGCTGTTGCGGGCCACCGGCGGTGATGCGGTCGATCACCTCGACGCCCCGGGTCGAGCCGATGCGGCAGGGCGTGCATTTGCCACACGACTCAAGGGCGCAGAAGTCCATGGCGTAGCGGGCCAGGCGGGCCAGGTTGGCGGTGTCGTCGTGCACCACGATGCCGCCATGCCCCACCACGCCGCCGAAGGCGGCATAGGCCTCGTAGTCGAGGGGCACATCCCATTTGTCTTCCGGCACGTAGGACCCCAGCGGTCCACCGACCTGGATGGCCTTGATCGGCCGGCCCGAGGCGGTGCCGCCGCCGAAGCCATAGACCAGCTCGCGCAGGGTCAGGCCGAAGGCCTTTTCGACCAGGCCGCCGTGCCGGATGTTGCCGGCCAACTGGAAGGGCAGCGTGCCGTGCGAGCGGCCCACGCCGAAGTCACGATAGAACTGGGCCCCGCGCGCCAGGATGATGGGCACCGAGGCGAAGGTGATCACGTTGTTGATCACCGTGGGCTGACCGAACAGGCCCTTGAGGGCCGGCAGCGGCGGCTTGGCGCGCACGATGCCGCGCCGGCCTTCCAGGCTTTCGAGCAGGGCCGTCTCTTCGCCGCAGACATAGGCGCCAGCCCCGACGCGCACATGCAGATGGAAGGCATGGCCACTGCCCAGCACCGAATCACCGATGAAACCGGCAGCCTTGGCCCGGGCGATCGCCTCGGTGAGGGTGACCACCGCATCCGGGTACTCGGAGCGCACATAAAGATAGCCCTGGGTGGCCCCCACGGCCATGGCGGCGATGGTCATGCCCTCGATCAGCACATAGGGGTCACCCTCCATCGTCATGCGGTCGGAGTAGGTGCCCGAGTCGCCCTCGTCGGCATTGCAGACGATGTACTTCTGCGCGGCCTGGGCATGCGCCACGGTCTTCCATTTGATGCCGGCCGGAAAAGCCGCCCCGCCACGGCCCCGCAGACCCGAGTGGGTGACCTCGTGGATGAGGC
This sequence comes from Curvibacter sp., assembly GCA_003987795.1. Taxonomy (GTDB): domain Bacteria; phylum Pseudomonadota; class Gammaproteobacteria; order Burkholderiales; family Burkholderiaceae_C; genus Curvibacter. The sequence goes on along the minus strand of RXJO01000190.1, from coordinate 4,762 downwards.
CGGCGCTGTCCAGCGCCAGCGCCCGGCGCAGGCCGGCCCAGCCCTCGTGGGCCTCGTAGTCGGCCAGGCTCAGGGGGTCGGTCACGCCCATGCGGCGGAAGGTCAGGCGCTCTTGCAGCGCCAGGTAGGGAATCTGTTCGGTGATGCCCTGGCGCAGCGGGTGCTCGCCACCTTGCAGCAGGCCCGCGGCCAGCAGGCCGGGTACCTCCTCGGGGCTCACCGGGCCGTAGGCCACGCGGCCGGCGGTAGTCTGCACCTCCACCAGCGGCTCCAGCCAGAACAAGCCGCGCGAGCCGTTGCGCACCAGTTCGATGGTGTCGCCGGCGGCTGCCTGCAGGGCCTGGGCGACTTCGTCAGCGCCCACGGCCAGGGCGGCGGAATCACGCGGCACGAAAACACGGATCTTGGCAGTCATGGCTCAGGCCTCCTGGGTTTGCAAGGGTGCCACCAGTTGGTCGAAGCGCGGCAGGCTGACCCGGGCATGCACCCGATCGTCCACCGCAATGGCGGGGGACGAGGCGCACAGGCCCAGGCAGTAGACAGGCAACAGGGTCACGCTGGCGTCGGCGTTGGTGGCGCCATGATCGCTGTCGGCGCAGCCCAGGCGGCTGCAGGCATGGGCCCACAGCGCCTCGGAACCGCGCGACTGACAGGACTCGGCCCGGCACACCTGCACCACATGTCGCCCGGGCGGGCTGGTGCGGAAGTGGTGGTAGTAGCTGAGTACCCCGTGCACCTCGGCCCGCGACAGGTTGAGGGCCTCGGCCACCAGCGGCACGCCGGCCTCGGGCACATAGCCCAGGCGGTCTTGCACTGCATGCAGGATGGGCAGCAGGGCGCCAGGCAGGTGGGCCAGTTCGTCCACCGCTTGCTGCACGATCTGCAATGCAGCTTTCGGTGCTGCAGCGTCTGCGGTCGTTGCGGAATCTGAGGCGTGGGGGGTGCTCATGGGGTCCTCTTCTTGTCTTGGGTCGTTGGCGTGCGTGTCAGCCGAACAGCTTCAGCACGCTCAGCAGGGTGCGGTAGACACCCCAGGCCAGCGGGATGCCCACGGCCGCCCAGGCCAGGGCGACCACGGCGGGGCTCACGCTGTCGGGGCGACCGTTGCTGGTGCCGGTGGTGTTGGCAGAAACCGCCTTCTCATGCGCCAGCCGCTTTTCTTCGGCCAGTTCGGCATCGCTCATGAACCACTTGTCGGCCACGGGGCGCACCAGCAGGTTGCAGATCAGGCCGATGACGAGCATGCCGACCAGGATGTACATGGTCTGGTTGTAGACCTGCTCGCGGGCGATGCCCAGACCAAGCTGGTACTCACGCATGTAGTTCACCACCACCGGGCCCAGGATGCCCGCGGTGGCCCAGGCCGTCAGCAGCCGGCCGTGGATGGCGCCGACGAACTGGGTGCCGAACAGGTCGGCGAGGTAGGCCGGCACGGTGGCGAAGCCGCCGCCATACATGCTCAGGATGATGCAGAAGGCGCCGACGAACAGCACGGTGCTGCCGGCCGCTGCACTGCCGGGCACGCCGAAGTACAGCACGCCGCCGAGCACGAAGAACACCACATAGGTCATCTTTCGGCCCAGCTTGTCGGACAGACTGGCCCAGAAGAATCGGCCGCCGATGTTGAACAGACTCAGCAGCGCCGTGAAACCGGCCGCCACGCCGGCGATGGCCGCCAATTGCGTCTTGTCGAGCTCACCGTACTTGGCAGCGACACCGATCAGCGAGCCACCGAACACCTCCTGCAGCATGGGCGAGGCCATGCCGATCACGCCGATGCCGGCGCTCACGTTCATGCACAGCACCATCCAGACCAGCCAGAACTGCGGGATCTTGAAGGCGTTCTTCACGTGCACATGGCGCTGCGTGATCATGGTATTGGAGGCATGGATGGCCGGCGGCGTCCAGCCTTCGGGCTGCCAGCCGGTGGCCGGCACACGGTAGCCCAGAGCCCCCGCCATCATGAAGACGAAGTAGATCAACGCCATCACGATGAAGGTGGGCATCACGCCCACGCTCTCGGGGCTGGCGAACACTTTCATGAGGTCGGCCGCCAGCGGCGAGCCGATCATGGCGCCACCGCCGAAGCCCATGATGGCCATGCCGGTGGCCATGCCACGGCGGTCCGGGAACCACTTGATCAGGGTGGACACGGGCGAGATGTAGCCCAGGCCCAGCCCGATGCCGCCGATCACACCCGAGCCGAGCAACATCATCCAGAACTGGTGCAGGTGGATGCCCAGGGCCGAGAACAGCATGCCGCCGCACCAGCACAGCGCCGACACCACGCCGGCCTTGCGCGGGCCGGCCCGCTCCAGCCAGCCGCCCCACAGGGCGGCCGAGCAGCCCAGGAAGACGAAGAACAGCGTGTACATCCAGCCCAGGGTGGAGATCTTCCAGTCACAGGTGGTGGTGAACATCTCGGCAAAGAAGCCGACCTCGGGCCCGCATTTCACGCTCTCCTTGATGCCCAGTGCCTTGGAAAGTGGCAACCAGAACACCGAGAAGCCGTAGGCCATGCCGATGCAGAGGTGGATGGCCAGCGCCGCCGGCGGCACCAGCCATCGGTTGAAGCCGGGGCCGGCAATGATGCGTTCCTTGTCGAGAAAACCTGCCATGTGTCTGTCTCCATTGTTGTGGTGAGGAGGAAGGGTTGTTGTTTCCGCCCCGGCGCCGCTCAGGTCATGGCCTAGCGTTATGCCGGGCGAGAGTTTCGGTGCAGGGGCTCGGGACGGTCAAATTGAATCGGGACATGCCTTGATTCAAGGATTGAATCAAAGTGGGCCGGCGTTCATGGCCATGGCCCTGCATGTTCGGGTTCGCGACGAGGGGGCTGGAGCTTGAATTCGCGCCTCTTTTGGCGGTTGCTTTGGCGCTTGCACCCATGCGCCGCCTCTTTCAAAAAACACAATCAAATCAAAAGCTTAAAAAAAAACCGGACGAGATCAAAGTTCAATTTGGCGGTTGGGTTGGCGGTTGGGTTGGCGGTTGGTCCAGCCAACAAGCGCCCCCTCAAGCCCCCAGCGCCCCACTGTGCGCCGCCGCATGGGCCAGCCACTCCGGGTCCTGGGCCAGCGCCAGGGCGGCGGCCAGGGCACGCGAAGGGCGTTCGACCTGGGTCAGCATGAAGCCGATGGGGGTACGCACCTCGGGGCTGATCAAGGGGTGGGCCTCCAGCTCGGCATAGCCCAGGGCGGCGCCGACCAGGGCACCGGGCAGCACGCTGCAGACCTCGCCTGCCACAACGCTGAGCGACAGCGTGAGGATGGAGTTGGTCTCGATGACGGGCGTGACCTCGGCCCCGGCCAGGGCAAAGGCGCTGTCGACGATGCTGCGGTTGTGCATCTCGGGCGTGAGCAGGCACATGGGCAGCGCCGCCGCCTCGACCCAGGGCATGGGCTCGCCACGGCGCATGCCGACACTGCCGGGTGCGGCTGGCTGGCGGGCCCGGCGCACCAGGAAATACTGCTCGCTGTACTGCGGCAGCACCCGCACCCCCGACTGACGCCCGAGACGGTCGGTGTAGCCCAGCCCCAGGTCCAGGGTCAGGGCGTCCAGACCGTTCTCGATCTCGGGCGATGAAAGCGACAGCACAGCCGGCCGGATGCCCGGATGACGGGCCTGCAGCCAGGCGGCGAAGCGGGCCATGATGGGGATGGCGGTGGGCACGGCGCCGATGCGCAGGCGACCGCGTGGCTGATCGGCCTCGCTGGCCAGGTCCTGCTGCAGCAATTCGTGCTCACGCAGCATGCGCTGGGCCGTCACCAGCACACGCTCGCCCTCAGGGGTGAAGCCCGCGTACTGGCGCGCCCGCTTGACGATGACCACGCCGAACTCGGCCTCCAGCGCGCGCAGCGCGTTCGACAACGCCGGCTGGGTGATGTGGCAGGCCTGCGCGGCCCGCCCGAAATGCTGGTGCTCGCTCAGCGACACCAGGTAGCGCAGCGAGGCCAGGATGTTCATGGCGCGGGCGGCTGGCGGCGGGGCTCAGGTGCCTTGGCTGACGGTGATGGTCGGGAATTTGGACGAGAAATCCTTGGCCTGCTGGGCCACCTTGAGCGCCACCTTGCGGGCGACGGTCTTGTAGAGGCCGGCCACCTCGCTGTCGGGGGCCGCCACCACGGTGGGGTTGCCGCTGTCGGCCTGCAAGCGGATGTTGATGTCCAGCGGCAGGCCGCCCAGGTAGTCCATCTTGTAGTCGGCCGCCATGCGCTGACCGCCGTCGGCACCGAAGATGTGCTCGACGTGGCCGCAGTTGCTGCACACATGCACGGCCATGTTCTCGACGATGCCCAGGATGGGCACGCCCACCTTCTCGAACATCTTGATGCCCTTGCGCGCATCAAGCAAGGCGATGTCCTGCGGGGTGGTCACCACCACGGCCCCGGTCATGGGCACGCGCTGGGACAGGGTGAGCTGGATGTCGCCCGTGCCCGGAGGCATGTCGACGATCAGGTAGTCCAGGTCTTTCCAGTTGGTCTGGCGCAGCAGTTGCTCCAGGGCCTGGGTGGCCATGGGGCCGCGCCAGATCATGGCTTCGTCCTGGGCCACCAGGAAGCCGATCGACATCACCTGCACGCCGTGCTTGAGCATGGGCTCCATGGTCTTGCCGTCGCTGCTGGCCGGGCGGCCCTCGATGCCCATCATCATGGGCTGGCTGGGGCCGTAGATGTCGGCGTCCAGCAGACCGACGCGGGCGCCTTCGGCGGCCAGCGCCAGGGCCAGGTTGGCCGCCGTGGTGCTCTTGCCCACCCCGCCCTTG
>RXJO01000545.1:8103-8506 GCA_003987795.1 Curvibacter sp. | reverse complement strand
AGGGCTTCCAGTAGGGCTCGTTCTGAATGCCCTTGGCCATGGCACCGCCGATCGCGGGCACGTGGGAAGTGGTCATGCCACCAACAATCTTTGCCATTTTGTTTCTCCGTTGTCGTCGTTATCGTGCTTGTGGGGGCGGCTCAGGCGGCCAGGGTGTCGGGTTGCTGGTTCTGGGCCAGCAGCATGGCCTTGAAGGCGTCCTTGCTCATGCCGGTCTGGGCAGCGCCCAGGTCTTGCACATCCAGGCCCAGGATGCCGGCGAACTTGGCCAGGTAATACACATTGCCGCCGGCCGCCAGCAGGCCCAGCACGTCGCGTTCGCGGATGGCCCGGGCTTGTTCCTCGTTCAGGCCGTAGGCGGCAATGTAGGCGGCTTCGTCGGCCTTGAAGGCGTTGCGCTGGT
>RXJO01000545.1:963-8036 GCA_003987795.1 Curvibacter sp. | reverse complement strand
CAAGGTGGTGCCCGGGATCTGGGGCTTGGTGGCGGTCATCGGGGTCTCCTGCGGTTGATCTGTGTCAGGGCTGGAGTATTCCGACGCCATTGCAAAAGATAAACAGATGGATACTCATACATCTCATGAACAAAATCGATTGGTTGAGTCTGGACGCCCGCCTGTTGCAATTGTTGGTCACGGTGCAGGAGGCGGGCAGCGTGACCGGGGCGGCGCAGCGCCTGGGCCTGACCCAGTCGGCGGTCAGCCATGGGCTGGACCGCCTGCGGGCCATCGTGGGCGACCCGCTGTTCGTCAAATCGGGGCGCGGCATTGTGGCCACCGCTCAGGCGGGGCTGCTGGCCCAGCGAGCTCGGCATCTGCTTGACGAACTGGAGGCTTTCAGTGTGGCCGCCGGCTTCGATCCGGCCCGCCTCAACACCTGTTTCACCATCGCAGCCAATGACCTGCAACGGGATCTGCTGCTGCCTTCCTTGTTGCGCGTGTTGCGCGAGCAAGCTCCGGGTGTCACGTTGCGGGTGATCAAGTCGGGCGCTCCGGGGCCGGCCCTGTTGCGCGACGAGGTGTGCCAGTTGATCATCACGCCACGCCCACCGGTGGGCTCGGACATCCTGCAAAAGCGCTTGTTTGAAGACCGTTACTGTGTCTTCTACGACCCTGGTTGCCGTTCGGCTCCGAACAGCCGCGAGGCCTACCTGGCGGCCGACCACGTGACCGTGTTGTACGAACCCAGGCGCACGCTCGACATCGACCAGTGGATGCAGGGGCAGGGCCTGCAGCGCCGCTTCGTGGCCAGCGTGCCCGGCATGGCCGCTCTGGGGTCGATGCTGCGCGGCAGCGATTGGCTGGCCACTGCGCCATCGTTGCTGGCCCGGGAGAGCCTGCGTGGCTTGGCCATGGCCCCCGTGCCACTGGAGCTGCCAGCCATGCCGATGTACATCGTCTGGCATTTGCGACATCACAGCGATCCTGTGCACCAATGGCTGCGCGCGACCCTTGAACGGGTGACTCAGCAAGTGCTGGCCGACGCCTGAGGTGATCAAGGCCTGTTACAGGCGTTTCTCATACCTGGTTGCCAGTTCAGTGGGCTTGCAGTTAAATGATGCAATGTGATCAAAAAAATCAGAAATGATCCATATTGGTGCGAAGTGACGATGGAGTCACTTCCCGGGGGCACCTGGGCACGCATGCGAATGCGGGCCAGTGGGGTCGCCGGAGTGAGCCATTTCAAGGGTTGACCGGCGGCTTTTTGCAGGTTGTCACGTCATTCAAGGAGCCGCCATGCGTCTGGCCAATGTTCGTATCGGAGTTCGTCTGAGTCTGGGTTTCGCTGTCTTGCTGGTCTTGACTGCCGCCCTGGGCCTGCTGTCGCTCAACCGCATCGCGGTGGTCAACGGGGCCACCGCCGAGATGGCCACCAACTGGATGGTGGCCACCCGCAGCCTGGGTGACTACCGTGCCGCCATCAATGGCATGCGTCGCGCCGAGGCCCAGCACATGATGTCCGTGACCGACGCTCAGTTCACCGAGCAGGAGCGCGTGATCGAAAAGGCCCGGGCCGAGGCTGCAAAGCATTTTTCGACCTATGTAACCACCGTGACCACCGACGAAGAGCGCCCTCTGGTCCAGGCCATCCAGCAGGCCGAAAAGGCCTATTACGAGGTGCAGCGCGAACTGCTCGCGACCTCCCGCGCGACTGATGGCGTGACCGACGCCCTCAGGGCGATCTATGGCGGCCCATCCAGCCAGGCGTTTGCTCAACTGCTGGAACGCATCAACGTCGACCTGGATTTCCAGACCCGGGGTTCAGATCAGACCTACAAACTGTCACAGGACACTTACACAGAGACAAGGTGGGAGGTGATCGGAATGATCGTGCTTGCCATCCTGATCGGAGCCTGGACGGCCTACGTGCTCACCGTTTCCATCACCCGCCCCTTGGTCCATGCGGTCAACATGGCGGCCCAGGTGGCCTCCGGAGATTTGCGCGCCGGGCGCACGATGGAGCGTCGTGACGAACTCGGACAACTCATGAGGGCCTTGTCCGACATGAGTTCGAACCTCGCGCGGGTCGTGATGACCGTCAGGCAGGGCTCGGAAGGGGTGGCCACTGCCAGTGCCGAGATCGCCGAGGGCAACCACGACCTCTCTGCCCGCACCGAAAGCCAGGCCAGTGCCCTGGAGCAGACGGCCGCCTCGATGGAGGAGCTCAGCGCCAATGTGAAGCAGAACGCCGACAACGCCCGACAGGCCAACCAACTGGCCATGGGTGCCTCGACGGTGGCTGAGCAGGGGGGGCAGGTGGTGGCCGAAGTGGTGGGCACCATGAAAGGCATCAGCGAGTCCAGCAAGAAAATCGCCGAGATCATCAATGTGATCGACGGCATCGCTTTTCAAACCAACATCCTCGCGCTCAACGCAGCCGTCGAAGCAGCCCGGGCAGGCGAACAGGGCCGGGGCTTTGCGGTGGTGGCGGGCGAGGTTCGCAACCTGGCCCAGCGCAGTGCCCAGGCGGCCAAAGAGATCAAGCAGCTCATCCTGGGCAGCGTCGAGCGTGTCGAGGCCGGTGCCCATCTGGTCGACCGGGCGGGCGGCACCATGGAGGAAGTCGTGGCATCGATCCGCCGTGTCACCGACATCATGGGCGAGATCAGTGCCGCCAGCAGCGAGCAGAGTGGGGGGGTGTCGCAGGTCGGCGAAGCCGTCACCCAGATGGACCAGGTCACGCAGCAAAATGCCGCGCTGGTCGAGCAGATGGCCGCCGCCGCCAGCAGCTTGAGACAGCAATCCCAGGCCTTGTTGGAGGCGGTCAGCGTGTTTCAGCTGGATGCCGCCGAAGCTGGGCTCAGTTCAGTGTCCAAACGAACAGTGATCTCCGGGCCGCCCAGTCCCTTGCCCATGCGCACGAGTGTGAGCGCACCGCAGCGTGTCCCGGCCCTGGCCTCGACCCGGCACAAGAACGACGACTGGGATTCGTTCTGAGTCTTGGCGCTGGGCGACTCAACCGGGCCTCGCAGCCCCGGGCGCAGCGGCTGACGGCTGCGCCTGCAAACGATAGGCTCTGGGTGACAGCCCGCTGTGGCGCTTGAAGAAGCGGCAAAAATAGGCCGGGTCGTCAAACCCGAGATCGAAGGCGATGCGCGACACCGGTGCAGCCACATGGACCAGGCGCCGACAGGCCTCGCGGGCCAGCCGGGCATGGATCAGTGTCTGGGCAGGGCTGCCGGTTTCCGCCGACACCATGCGGTTCAGGCGCTCGGTCGACAGCCCCAGGTGCTCGGCATAACGTGAGACCGGCCAATGCTCGCGGTAATGTGACTCGAGCAGCACCACCCAGCGGGTATACAGCGACTGGCGCGAACCGGGTCGGTGGTGCTGGCTTGTCGGCAGGCGTCGTCCCAACTGGGCCAGGCGCCAGATCAGTGCGCGGGCCAGCCAAAGAGGCACCGGCGCATCGGCCGCATCATCGGCGCTGCTCTCCGCATGCAGGGCATCGAACAAGGGCTGCAAACGGGCCACATCCGGAGAGTCGGCCTCCAAGGCCAGGGTTCGCGGGTGTGCGAACAAATGCTGCAAGGCCTCTCCCATGCCGGCGGCTTCGCCCTCGGCCAGCAGATGGGCGTTGACCGTCAGCACATGGCCGTCGCTGTCGGATGAAAAGCGGAAGGCATGGGCCACCCCGGGCGGGATCAGCACCGCGGTCGGGCCTTCGCAGTGACTGCGACTTTCGTCCAAGATCACCTCGGCCCAGCCTGAGCGCAACCACAGCACCTGGTGCAAACCCTGATGCACATGGGCATCGATCTCCCAGTCGTACAGGCGGCTACGCGACTCGATCGATTCGATGTGCAGCAAGGCTGCGCCGGGGCTGCCTGCTTCACCATAGAGCGCAAAGGCCGGCAGGGTGTTGAAGCGGCGGCGCACCGCTTGGGGTGATCGGGGCGAATGAGGCATGTCAGGCAGGGTGCGTCAAAAGTGCAAGTATTGGCCGGCTTTCGTCCACTGCGCTTTGCCCTGGGTCAAAACAGAATTCAGCCCAGCCCCACAGCGGGTACCCCAGGAGACAACATGAGTTTCAGTTTCGATCCCTATTCGCCGGCCATCGATGCCGACCCATTCCCTTACTACAAGATCCTGCGCGACGAGCACCCCTGCTTCTGGAGCCCCGAAGCCCAGATGTGGGTGCTGTCGCGCTATGCGGACATCGTGACGGCCGGCCAGGACTGGCAGACCTATTCCTCGGCCAGCGGCAACCTGATGACCGAATTGCCAGGCCGTGCCGGCGCCACGCTCGGCAGCTCCGACCCACCGCGCCATGACCGCCTGCGTGGCCTGATCCAGCATGCCTTCATGAAGCGCAACCTGCTGGCACTCGATGAACCCATCCGCGCGGTGGCGCGACAGGTCTTCGGTCAGTTGCGCGGTGTCGAGCGCTTCGACTTCAAGGAAGTGTCCTCTCAGTTCACCGTCAAGGTGCTGATGGCGGCGCTGGGCCTGCCCATGGGCGACGAAGCCATCGTCGACGAGCAGACCGTGCGAGACAACGCGGTACTGATGGTTCAAAGCGATGCCCGCACCCGCACCAAGGGCCCTGAGCACATCGCGGCCTACAACTGGATGCAGGACTACGCCTCCAAGGTGATCGCCATGCGCCGCGCCGAACCACGTGACGACTTGATCAGCCATTTTGCCATGGCCGAGATCGATGGCGACCGCCTGGACGAGCGCGAGGTGCTGCTGACCACCACCACCCTGATCATGGCCGGCGTCGAGTCGCTGGGGGGCTTCATGATGATGTTCGCCTACAACCTCGCCACCTTCGACGAGGCTCGCCGTGCCGTGGTGGCCAACCCGGCCCTGCTGCCAGACGCCATCGAGGAGTCGCTGCGCTTCAACACCTCGGCCCAGCGTTTCCGCCGCCGCCTCATGAAGGACGTGACCCTGCATGGCCAGACCATGAAGGCCGGTGATTTCGTCTGCCTGGCCTACGGCTCGGGCAACCGCGACGAGCGCCAATACCCCAACCCCGATGCCTACGACATCACGCGCAAGCCACGCGGGCACCTGGGCTTTGGCGGCGGCGTGCACGCCTGTCTGGGCACTGCCATCGCGCGCCTGGCCGTCAAGACCGCGTTCGAAGAGTTCCATCAGGTGGTGCCCGAGTACCGTCGCTTGCAAGACCAACTGGCCTGGATGCCCTCGTCCACCTTCCGCAGCCCCCTGGTGCTCGACCTGACCACTGCTTGACCCTGGAGACCACCATGACCACCCTGACCTACATCGAAGCCTCGGGCCAGCGCACCGATGTCGACGTGCCCGACGGCTGGAGCCTGATGCAGGCCGCCATCGCCAACGGCATCGATGGCATCCTCGGCGAATGCGGGGGTTCCTGCGCCTGCGCGACCTGCCACTGCTATGTGGACGATCTGCTGGCGGCGGCCCTGCCGGCGCCCAGCGCCGGCGAGCTCGACATGCTGGAGAACGTGGCCGCCGAGCGCCGGCCCAACAGCCGCCTGGCGTGCCAGATCAAGGCCAGCCCGGCCCTGGCCGGTGGCACCCTGACCCTGCCTGAGGTCCAGGAGTGAGCGGCCTGCCGGCACCCGTCGCGCCAGACACCGGCGCGCACATCGTGATCATCGGCGCCGGCCAGGCCGGCCTGATGGCCGCCGAAGCCCTGCGCAGCGCGGGCAGCGCCGCCGCCATCACGCTGCTGGGCGACGAGCCGCATGCCCCGTACCACCGTCCGCCTCTGTCCAAGGCCTGGCTCGCCGGCGAGGTGGATGCCGCCCAGTTGCTGATGCGTGCACCGGAGCTGCTGGCGCGCAAGCAGATCGAGCTGCGCACCGGCTGCTCTGTGAGCGCCATTGACCGCACGGCCCAACGTGTTCTGCTGGCCGACGGCAGCTCGCTGCCTTACACCGGACTGGTGTTGGCCACCGGGGCCACCCCCCGTCGTCTCAGTCTGCCCGGTGCCGAAGCTGCGAATGTGCTGACCTTGCGCAGCCGCGACGATGCCAGCGCCATCGCGGCTGGTCTGGCCCGCTGCCAGGCCGAGGGTCTGCCCCTGGTGGTGATCGGTGGCGGCTTCATCGGCCTGGAGGTGGCGGCCACCGCCCGCAAGAAGGGTGTGGCCGTGACCGTGCTGGAGGCCGCACCCCGCCTGCTGGGCCGCGTGTTGAGCCCGCAGCTGTCCGACTGGTATGCGGCGCTGCACCGCAGCCATGGGGTGGCCCTCGAACTGGGGGCCGTCATCGAGCGTCTGGTGGTGCAAGACGGCCAGGCTCAGGCCGTGCAACTGGCCGACGGCCGCGAGCTGCCTTGCGGTCTCGTGGTGCTGGGCGTGGGCGTGCAGCCCAACGACGCCTTGGCCCGGGCGGCGGGCCTGGCGGTGGACCGCGGCATCGTGGTCGATGCCTGCGGACGCACGGAAGATCCTCGCATCGTGGCGGCCGGCGACTGTGCGGCCCGTCGTCTGTCCGATGGCCGCCTGCTGCGTCTCGAGTCGGTGCAGAACGCATCTGAACAGGGCAAGTCGGCTGCAGCGGCCTTGCTCGGGCTGGAGCGCCCCTTCACGGCCTCCCCCTGGTTCTGGTCTGATCAATACGACCGCAAACTGCAGATGGCCGGTCTGTCGGAAGGCGCCGACCAGTCCGTGCTGCGCGGCAAGCTGGACGACGGCCCGTTCTCGGTCTTCCAGTACCGCGCCGGGCGTCTGGTGGCGGTGGACTCGGTGAACGCCTCCAAGGACCACCTCACGGCGCGCAAGCTGCTGGACGCGGGCGTGTCGCCGACGCCTGAACAGGCGGCGGACCCAGGCTTCAACCTGGCCAGCCTGCTTGCTTGAGGCCGTGATGCGGAGGGATCACTCTGGCGTGATCCCCGCTCTTTTCACCACCTCACCCCAGTGGGCGATCTCCTGGTTCAGCAGGCGGGCCAACTCGGCCGGTGTGCCGGCCTGGGGCGTGACGCCGAGCTTGCGCAAGGCCTCCTGCACCTCGGGCTGGGCCAGGGCCTCTCGGGCGGCCCAGACCAGCCGGGCCACGGTGGGCTCGGGCGTGCCCAGCGGGGCGGCC
>RXJO01000545.1:0-913 GCA_003987795.1 Curvibacter sp. | reverse complement strand
TCATCGGTGCACAACGGCGAGCTGCGTGCCTGAGGCGGAAGCCAGCCCCCGGTCATTTGCAACACGCAGATGATGGGCGCCTCGTCAGCCTGACCCAATCGCTCAACACCTTGCCTCTTCGTGCCGCAGATGCTCGCGGCACTGGTCGACGGCAAGGCGCGTGCAACTCGCGGCCCAACCCAGATCGAAAGACTCGTCCCCCTGGGTGAGCTGACCGGTCCTTGCAACCAGGTCGAGTTCCACCCTGTTCTTCACCCCGTGTAGATCCGTCAACTTGAGCCGTACCCACCGCTCACTCAGGCGACGGATCGACACTTTGCTCTTCTTCCCGTCGTCCCAGTGTTGGATGAACTTGATCTTTCGTTGCACCGGAATCCGCATGAAGTCCGAGCAGTCCACCGGCACATGGGGATTTGGGTTGCCTGGGGTGCCCACTGATCTCGCGAATCGCTGGCTTGCGCCTGCTCGGGACTGTTGGCCTGCTTCACTGTTCAATCGCTACTCCTCGCGCAATCACTCCGCCGGCGCGCTGGCGCCGGGCCTGACGAACTCGACTCCATTGAGCGTCGGCCCTGGAAAGCGGCGGAGCCCATGCGCTTCATTTCGTCGTAATGGTGCGTCCAGGCTACCGACGACGCTCGCACGGGCAAGGACTGCCCTTCGCAGCCTCAACGACTGCAGTGCAAGCAGGCCAGGCTTCGTCGACCCACACCAGCACTCTTCATAGGCCCTCCCAGTACGCTCGAGTTGGCAATGGCCAGCCGCCTGGCTGCTCGCCGTCCAGCAGCTGCTCTAGTGACGGGCACGGACCCGGCAAGCTAGGCTTCAACCTCGTGTAGCCGATGCCGGCCGGCTACTTGCCGCAGACGGAGGCCCCCAGTGCGCCCGCGGCTGGTCGCCAGCCTCCATCAGC
>RXJO01000236.1:7613-8529 GCA_003987795.1 Curvibacter sp. | reverse complement strand
CCGGCCGAGGAGCCGGGCGTGAAGACTGTGGCCGAGCTCGCTCCGGTCGAACCGCCTCCCGCGCTGGCCCCGGTGACGCTTGCCGCCCCCACACCGCAAGCCCCGCCCCTGGCCGCGGTGGCGTTGACGCCGGCGCTCAACCCGATGCCCGCGGCGCCCAAGGCGGAAGAGCCAGACGACGACGAGGGCGACGACGGCGCGCTGCAACTGCGCGCCTTTGTTCCGCCGGTGCTGACGCCGGCCGTGCAGCAGACGCTGGGTGCCGGCTCACGCAACGTCAAGGTGCGCTTCACGGTGGAGGCCGACGGCCGCGTCAGCCAGGCCGAGGCCGCGCCCCAGGTGCCACGCCGCCTGGCCAAGCCCGCGGTGGACGCCATCCTGCAATGGCAGTTCGCGCCCCTGGCGCAGGCGCGCACGGTGGACGTGTAGATCGCCTTCCGGCGCGATTGACGCCGTCGCCGCGCCGCTGCCTCAGCGCGTGGGCACCGAGAAGCGGTAGTCCAGCCCCAGCGAGACGTGGTTGGCCTCGAAGCGGCCGACGCCACGGCTGCGCGCGGCCAGCCGGCCCAGGCTGGCGTTCAAGGCCAGACGCTCGTCCAGCAGCCAGCGCAGGCCGGCCGAGCCCTTCACCGTGCGGCCATGCACGTTGGCACCGACCAGGGCCTGGGCGAAGGCCTGCCAACGTTCGCCGGTCTCCAGCCGGGTCTGCAGGCCCAGCCCGCCAAGGATCTCGGCGTAGCCGGGATAGCCCAGGTAGGCGGTATAGGCGCCCGAGGCCTGCAGCGGCACATAGGCGCGCGGGCCGAGAGGCAGGTCGAGCTGGAGCCCGATCATCTGAAGCGCCGGGCGGTCCACCTCGCGGTAGCGCAGCCTGAACTCGGTTTCGTGCAGCACCGACAGCCGCAGCCCCTGCAGC
>RXJO01000236.1:0-7563 GCA_003987795.1 Curvibacter sp. | reverse complement strand
TGACCCGCTTCGACCTGCACACCGGCCAGGCTGACCGGCAGATCGCCTACCAGCCCGACGCCGTGCCCCGCAGTTCACTGCCCCCGGGCGCACCAGCCGACAACGGCATCAGCGAAATCCTGATGGTCGACGAGTACCACCTGCTGTTGCTTGAGCGGGCCTACATGACAGGCGTGGGGGTGTCGCTGGCGCTGTACCGCATCGACACCCGGCAGGCACCCGATGTCCTGAACCTCGGCACCCTGCCGCGGGGTGCGCCAGTGGCGCCCAAAACCTTGGTCGCAGACTTCGCCAGCCTCGGCATCAGCCGACTGGACAACAGCGAATGCCTGTGCTGGGGGCCCACCCTGAGCAACGGGCGGCGCAGCCTGGTGGTGCTGAGCGACGACAATTTCAGCCCAATCCAGATCACCCAATTTCTAGCTTTCGAGTATCAGGACGCATCCCAATGACCTCAACAATCGCATTCATCGGCGGCGGCAACATGGCCAGCGCCATCATCGGCGGCCTGCTCAAGCAGGGGCGCCAGGCCTCGGACATCTTGGTGGTCGAGCCCTTTGCTGAGGCCCGCGAGCGCCTGGCCCGTGACTTCGGCATCCAGGCCTTCGAAATGGCCGACGCCCGCCTGGCCCCGGCCAGCCTGGTGGTCTGGGCCGTCAAACCGCAGACCTTTCGCGACGCCGCCCTGGCCGTGCAGGCCCACACCCGGCAGGCCCTGCACCTGAGTGTGGCGGCTGGCATCCGCAGCGACAGCATTGCCCAATGGACTGGTACCGAGCGTGTGGTGCGCTGCATGCCGAATACGCCCGCCCTGGTGGGCAAGGGCATGACCGGTCTGTTCGCCCGCCCAGCCGTGACCGAGGCCGATCGCGGCGTGGTCGAGCAGGTGATCCAGACCACTGGCGACTCCTTGTGGGTCAGCGAAGAAAGCCACCTCGACGCCGTCACCGCCCTCTCGGGCTCGGGCCCGGCCTATGTGTTCTATTTCATCGAAGCCATGGCCGCCGCCGGCTCCCAGATGGGCTTGACCGAAGCCCAGGCACTCAAACTGGCCATCGGCACCTTCGTGGGCGCGGCCGAACTGGCCCGGGCCTCCACCGAACCACCCGAGGTGCTGCGCCAGCGTGTCACCTCCAAGGGGGGCACCACCTACGCCGCCCTCTGCTCACTGGAAGAGAGCCAGGTCAAGGCCCATTTCATGCAAGCCATGGAGAAGGCCCGGGCCCGGGCCCAGGAACTCGGCGACGAATTCGGGGCCGCCTGAACCGGGCCACAGACCAACTTCAGCGAAAATACGCCTGTCAGGGCACCCGCAGTCCGTCGGCGCGGTGCCGTGGCGGCCAACCCTCAACCAACCAAGTCACAACATGAAAAAACTGCTTACCGCGATTCTCTCGGCCGCCCTGGTGGTCATGCCCCTGGCCCTGACCAGCACCGAAGCCGCCGCCAAGACGCCGCACAGCGCCAAGGCTTCGGGCAAACATGCCAAGAAAGCCGGCAAACATGCCAAGAAGGCCAAGGGCAAACATGCCAAGCATGGCAAGAGCGCACACAAGGCCAAGGCTCGCACCTTCTGAGCAGCCCGCACCTCTGCTGCGATCAGGCCCGCCATGTGCGGGCCTTTTCATTGCGGCCTGGGTTCAGGCCAGCCAACCGGCCAACAACAGGCTGGCGAACAGGGTCGCCCCCAGCCAGTGGTTGGCGCGGAAAGCCTTGAAGCAACCCTCTCGGCTGCGGGTCCGAATCAGGCCCACATGCCAGCCCACCTGGCCCAGGGCCAGCACCAGCCCGCCACCCAGGAACACCGGCGCGACCCGATCACGCAATACCGCCGCCCAGATCAGCAGGCTGCCCAGGTAGAAAACCGTGACGGCCAGGACATCCCAGCGGCCCAGCGTGATGGCCGAGGTCTTCATGCCGATCTTCAAGTCGTCGTCCCGGTCCACCATGGCGTACTCAGTGTCGTAGGCCAGCACCCACAAAAGGTTGCTGAACACCAGCCAGCCCACCAAGGGTGACAAAGGCACGCCTTGCGCCGTGAAGGCCATGGGGATGCCGAAACTGAAAGCCACCCCCAGCACCGCCTGCGGCATGGACACCAGTCGTTTGGCAAACGGGTAGAACAGGGTCACCGCCAAGGCACCGAAGGACCAGAGGATGGTCGGACCGTTGGTGGTCAGCACCAGGCCGAAGGCCAGCAAGGCCAACACGGCCCCGACCATCAGGGCCTCTCGCACCGAAACGGCCCCCGAGGTGACAGGGCGGTTCGCCGTGCGCTTCACATGGCGATCAAAGCCGCGGTCAGCCACGTCGTTCACGCAGCACCCGGCACTGCGCATCAAGATGGTGCCCAGCGTGAACACCAGCAGCAGGTGCCAGCCCGGAAAGCCGCCCTTGGCCACCCACAGCGCACTCAGCGTGGGCCACAGCAACAACAACCAGCCGGCCGGCCGGTCCCAGCGGATCAGGCTCAGGTAGAGCGAGAAGCGACTTGGGGAAAGAGGGGAAGGGGTCGAGGGGGCAGTCATCGCGAACGGGCTAGGTCAATGAAGGGCGGTGCCGATTCTCGCAGCAAGCCGCCCTCGACCCAGGCCTGCCCAGCCCTCTCAAGCACCGCTCAGAGCCGTGGCCTCACTCTTCGAGCAGCGAACGCAGCATCCAGGCCGTCTGCTCGTGCACCGTCAGGCGCTGGGTCAGCAGGTCGGCGGTCGGCTCGTCGCTGGCCTTGTCAGCCAGCGGGAACAGTTCACGTGCCGTGCGCGCCACGGCCTCGTGGCCCGTGACCAGGATGCGCACCATCTCCAGCGCCTTGGGTGGGGTGCCCGGGGCGTCGGGCACGGTGGCCAGCTTGCCGAAGTCGGCATAAGAGCCCGGGGCCACATGGCCCAGCGAGCGGATGCGCTCGGCAATCGGGTCGACCGCGTTCCACAGTTCGGTGTACTGGGCCATGAACATGGTGTGCAAGGTGTTGAACATCGGCCCGGTCACGTTCCAGTGGAAGTTGTGCGTGGTCAGGTACAGGGTGTAGGTGTCGGCCAGCAGGCGCGACAGGCCCTTGGCGATGGCGGCACGGTCCTTGTCGCTGATGCCGATGTTGATCGCGGGCGCCGACTTGGGGTTGCTGCGGGGGGCTTTGGCCATGGGGTCACTCCTTCAGTGTTGAAAAACAAACCATCACAAGGGCTTGAGTGGCCAGCTCCACACGGCAAAACTCAAGCGATTGGCAATCAGAAGATTCACTGTAACGCCGCCGAACGGTCATTCACGTAGGACGTGCGCCAAAGCCATCAAGACAGACGCTTGACCCCGGGCAACTCGCAGGCATAGATCGAATTGCGCAGGGCGGCAATCGCCTCATAACGGGTGAAGCTGCGGCGCCAGGCCAGTACGACGCGGCGGTAGGGCACATCGCCCTCGAATGGCAGGTACACCACATGGGGTTCGTCGTCGCTCTTGCGGCGGCGGGTGCGTGGGGCCAGGGCGTCCTTGGGCACGCTCAGGCGGGGCACCAGGGTCACGCCCATGCCGGCCGCCACCATGTGCTTGATGGTCTCGAGCGACGAGCCCTCGAAACTCTTGCGGATGCCTTCGGCATTGCTCGAGAAGCGGGCGAACTCCGGGCAGACCTCCAGCACGTGGTCACGAAAGCAATGGCCGTTGCCCAGCAGCAGCATGGTCTCGCTCTTCATCTCTTCGGCCGTGATGCTCTTGCGCGCAGCCAGTTCGTGGGTGCTGGGCACGGCGGCCATGAAGGGCTCGTCATACAGCGGCGCCAGCGCGAGACCGGTGTCCGGGAAAGGCTCGGCCATGATGGCGCAGTCGATCTCGCCGGTGCGCAGCATCTCCAGCAGCTTGACGGTGAAATTTTCCTGCAGCATCAACGGCATCTGCGGCGTGCGCGAGATGGCCTGGCGCACCAGATCGGGCAACAGGTAGGGGCCGATGGTGTAGATCACGCCCAGCTTCAAAGCCCCGGCCAGCGGGTCTTTGCCCCGCTTGGCGATCTCCTTGATGGCAGCGGCCTGCTCCAGCACGCTTTGGGCCTGGCGCACGATCTCTTCGCCCAGCGGGGTGACACTGACCTCGTTGGCGCTGCGCTCGAACAGCTTCACCTCGAGTTCGTCCTCGAGCTTGCGGATCGCCACCGACAAAGTCGGCTGCGAGACGAAGCAGGCCTCGGCGGCCTTGCCAAAGTGCTTTTCGCGCGCCACGGCCACGATGTATTTGAGTTCGGTCAGGGTCATGTCGATCTTCGCTGCATGCCGGGTCCGAAGGGGCCCGGCCCATCCTCAGGCTTTGAGGTATTCCGATTTTCCTCCCAACCAGCGGCTCACGTGCGCCTGGGCCTTTTCGGGATGACGGTCCAGCATCAGAGGAGCGGCCTCGCGGGCCCAGTCCAGCAGCACCGTGTCGGTGGCCAGATCCGCAAAACGCAGCAACGGCGCCCCCGATTGACGTGCCCCCAGGAATTCGCCCGGCCCCCGGATCTCCAGGTCACGGCGCGCAATCTCAAAGCCGTCGGCGGTCTCGGCCATGGCGCGCAGTCGCTCGCGGGCGGTTTCGCCCAGGCGCCCGCTCTCGTTGGTGGCGTACAGCAGCACGCAGGCCGAGGCGGCGGCGCCCCGCCCCACCCGGCCACGCAACTGATGCAGTTGGCTGAGGCCGAAGCGCTCGGCGTGCTCGATCACCATCAGCGAGGCATTGGGCACATCCACCCCCACCTCGATCACGGTGGTGCTGACCAGCACGCCCATCTGGCCACGGGTGAAGAGCTCCATCACTGCCTTCTTCTCGGCCGTGGGCATGCGCGAGTGCAGCAGGCCCACCATCACGCCGGGCAGGGCATCGCTGAGGTCGGCATGGGTGGCGGTGGCGTTGCTGAGGTCCAGCGCCTCGCTCTCTTCGATCAGGGGGCAGACCCAGTAGACCTGTCGCCCCTGCGCAATTTGATCGGCGATACGCGCCACCACCTCATCGCGTCGGCTGTCGGACACCAGCTTGGTCACGATGGGGGTGCGCCCCGGTGGCAGTTCGTCGATGGTGGACACATCCAGATCGGCGTAGTAGCTCATCGCCAGGGTGCGCGGGATGGGGGTGGCACTCATCATCAACAGGTGTGGCTCGCGTCCGCTGCCATCGTCGAGCTTGCTGCGCAACGCCAGGCGCTGGGCCACACCGAAGCGGTGCTGCTCGTCGATCAACGCCAGGGCCAGGTTCTTGAACCTGACCTGATCCTGGATCACCGCATGGGTGCCCACCACCAGCGCCGCCTCGCCGCTCTCCACCAGGGCCAGGGCGGCACCACGCTCTTTCTTCTTCTGGGCACCTGCCAGCCAGGCCACCTTCTTGCCCAGGGGGGCCAGCAGCGGCTCCAGCCAGCCGACCAGCTTGCCGAAGTGCTGCTCGGCCAGGATCTCGGTCGGAGCCATCAGGGCGCATTGCCAGCCCGCGTCGATGCAGATGGCCGCGGCCAGCGCCGCCACCACCGTCTTGCCCGAACCCACATCGCCCTGCAGCAGGCGGTGCATGGGCACGCCGCGTGCGAGATCATGCGCGATCTCCTCGCAGACCCGGCGCTGGGCCGCCGTCAGCGCAAATGGCAAGACGGCCAGCAACTGCTCATGCAATGACAACACCCCCCGCTGGTGCCGGGCCTGCAGGGCCGGGGCGCGCAGCCGCGCCCGCTCGCGCTTGGATTCGAGCTGCGACAGCTGCTGCGCCAGCAGCTCTTCGGCCTTGAGACGCTGCCAGGCGGGGTGGCTGTGATCCTCCAGCGCCGCCAACGACACATCGGGCGTTGGGTGGTGCAGAAAAGACAGCGCCGAGCGCAGATCGGACAGGCGCAGGAAGTCGATGCCCTGCAAGACCTCGGTCGGGATGGTTTCGCTGAGATCCGCGCGCATCAGACCCGACTGCACCGCGCGGCGCAGATAAGGCTGGGGCAATTGGGCCACCGTGGGATAGATCGGCGTCAGCGCCGTGGGCAGTTCGCCTCCGGCCAGGCGGAAGGCCGGGTGCAGCATCTGCCGCCCCCAGAAACCGCCCTTGATCTCGCCCCGCACCCGCAACAGAGCGCCTACCGCCATCGTCTTCTGGTGCGAGGGATAGAAGCTGAAAAACCGCAGCTCACAACTGCCGCTTTCATCTTCCACCGTCACCACCAGTTGGCGGCGCGGGCGCATCGTGATCTCGCTCTTGACCACCGTGGCCTCGATCTGCACCGTGTCGCCGTCACGGGCGTTGCGCAGCAAGGTGATGCGGGTCTCATCTTCGTAGCGCAGCGGCAGGTGCAGCGCCAAGTCGATGTCACGACGCAGCCCCATCTTGAGCATGGCTTTTTGCGGCGGCGAGAGTTCACGGCCGGCCGGGGCGGCTGGATCCGCCTTGGCAGGCTTGGCTGGTGGCGGCGGTGGGGCTGAGGGCTTGGGGGCCATGACTGTATTTTTACCCAGTCTTTCAGCACTCAGGCCCTGTGAACCTCAAAAAGGCGGACTTCGGAGACAACCCCGCAGGTGCCGGCCCTTTAAACCTCGGCGAGATGCAGAATATGATGCCGTCAAGCATCTGAAATGGTGAGGCCCCATGCGAACCACCGTGACCATCGACGACACCCTGTACGCGCAAGCCCTTGAAATGGCCGACCCCGACATGGACAAATCTGATTTGTTCCGTGAGGCCATCAAGGCTTTCGTGCGACTGCAGGCTGGCAAGCGCCTGGCCGCCCTGGGCGGCAGCCAACCCGAGACCGCAGACATCCCCCGGCAGCGCGACACCCCTGGCACCTCATGAGCGTGCTGGTCGACACCTCCGTCTGGGTGGCCCACTTCCGGCAGCGCCATGAGCACCTGGTGCAACTCCTGGTGGCAGACCAGGCGATGGTCCATCCCCTGGTGCTGGGTGAACTGGCCTGCGGTACGCCGCCCGAACCACGCCAGCGCACTTTGCGCGACATCGGCCTGTTGCGCACAGTCCAACAGGCCACTCTGCCCGAGGTGATGGGCTTCATTGAGCAAGAACAACTCCACGGCCTGGGTTGCGGCATCGTGGACGTGATGCTGCTGGCCTCCACCCGACTGACCCCGGGCGCCACGCTCTGGACCCTGGACCAGCGCCTGGACAAGCTGTGCCAGCGTTTTCAGGTGAGCCACGCGGCCAAACTGCAGTAAGCTGCGCGCCTGATCTTTCACAACCCTTGGCACGGGCCTGTCAGGCCCTCAAGCACCATGACGCTTCACCCCGCATCCCGTCCGTTCACTCTGGCCGACTTCGACTTCGAACTGCCGCCTGAACTGATCGCCCAACACCCGGCTGCCGAGCGCAGCGCCTCCCGCCTGCTCGATGGCACCGGCCCCTCGGCCATCGACCGCATCTTCAAAGACCTGCCCAACCTGCTGCGTGCCGGTGACCTCCTGGTGTTCAACGACACGCAGGTGATCAAGGCCCGACTGTTCGGCGAGAAATCCACTGGCGGCAAGGTCGAACTGCTGGTCGAACGCGTGCTGCAGGACCACGAGGTGGTGGCCCACATGAAGGTCAGCAAAAAGCCGCCGGTGGGCAGCACCT
>RXJO01000382.1 GCA_003987795.1 Curvibacter sp. | reverse complement strand
CTGGCCACATGCTGGCGCAGCACGGCCCCGCCGTGGGTTCGATCCACCACGCCTTCGGCAGCCAGGGTGTCCAGGTAGCGCCGCAACGTGGACAGCGACACCCCCAGCGCCTGCTCCAACTGGGCGATGGTGACGGCGCCGTGGCGCTGCAGGAAATCAATGATGTGCTGGCGCCGCTGGACAGGCATCAGGGGCGAAGGCGCCGACTCGGTGTTCATGGTGGATTTTGGAAGGTAAGACACAAGATTCCGGCGAATGATGACTGATCGTGACGGATTTACTCATCCGGGTAAACGATAATGATTGTTTTTGAAGCTTTGTGGCGTAATTTGGAGCATCAATACGCAGCAAAACGCCTGTGCACCCCTTATTTTGCGTTGACAACGACCGAGACAAACCATGATCTTCCACAAAGCTTCACGTCGCGATCTTCTGACATTGGGGGCCTGGGCCCTCGCCTCCCTGGCCGCCGCACCCACAGCCAGCTGGGCCCAGACCTCGGGCAGCTTCCCCAACAAAACCCTCACCTTTGTGGTGCCCTACCCCGCGGGTGGTGCCAACGACATGCTGGGTCGGCTGATCGGCCAGAAGATGGCCGAGGCCCTGGGCGGCACCGCCATCATCGACAACCGGCCCGGTGCCGCCGCCCTGCTGGGCGCCGGCGTGGTGGCCCGGGCGCCGGCCGATGGCCACACCCTGCTGGTGGGCGGACTGGCCACCCATGCGGCCAGCCCTCACATGCTCAAGGCCGACTACGACCCGCTGAAGGATTTCGAATCCGTGGGCCTGATCGGCAGCGCCCCCATCATCGCGATCACCTACCTCGATTCGCCGTTCAAATCGCTCAAGGACGTGGTCGACGCCGCACACAAAGACCCGAACGCCGTGATGTACGGCTCTTCAGGCAATGGCTCGCCCTTGCATCTGGCGGGCGAGATGTTCAGTGACCAGGCCAAGGTGACGATGACGCATGTGCCCTACAAAGGCGGCAATGCGCACATCCTCGACCTGATCGGAGGCCGCGTGCCCGTGATCTTCGACACGGCCACCAATTGCATGCCGCTGCTCAAGGCCGGCAAGGTGCGCGCCCTGGCCGTGGGGGCCAATGCGCGCCTGCCCGATCTGCCCCAGGTGCCCACCTTTGCCGAGTCTGGCTACCCGCAGTTCGATTTCTCGGCCTGGTACGCGATCTTTGTGCCCGCCAAGACGCCCAAGCCGGTGGTGGCCAAGCTCTCGTCGGCCCTGGGCACCAGCTTGAAGAACCCCGACGTGGTGGCCCGCCTCAACAGCGTGGGCATCACCGTGGCCACCGGCGACAGCGCCACCCTGGCGCGTTTCCTGCCCGTCGAACACGAGCGCATCGGCCGCCTGATCAAGGCAGCCAACATCAAACCCGATTGACACCCCCATCCACACCCATACCCACCTCACCGAAAGACTGACGACATGACTGCACCGATACGACTCGCCTTCACGATGGGCGACCCCGCCGGGATCGGCCCCGAGATCACGGCCAAGGCCACCCGCCAGATGGCCGAACTGGTGCGCCAGGGCCTGGCCGAATTCATCGTGCTGGGCAGCGCCCAGGCCTTGCATGAGGCAGAACAGCGCATGGGGCTGGCACCCGATGACAACGGGCGCCCTTTCTACCGCATGGTCGACGTCGGCCCGGTGGAGACCCCGGTGGTCACCGGCCAGATCAGCGCCGTGGGCGGCGAATGGGCCTACCGCGCGGTGGCCAAGGCCGTGGCACTGGTGCAGGCCGGCGAGGCCGATGCCATCGTGACCGGGCCGCTGTCCAAAGAGGCCCTGCACCTGGCCGGCCACCACTTCGAAGGCCACACCGAGATGCTGGCGCACCTGACCGGTCAGCGCGACGCGGTGATGATGCTGGCGCATGACGACATGCACGTGACCCACGTGACCACCCATTGCGCCCTGGCCGATGTGCCCAAGCGCATCACCCCGCTGCGCCTGCGCCGGGTGTTTGACGTGACCCACCAGGCCTTGCGCACGCTGGGCATCGAGCAGCCCCGCATCGCCGTGGCTGGCCTGAACCCGCACTGCGGCGAGGGCGGCATCCTGGGCAAGGAAGACGACGAGATCGTGGCGCCGGTGGTGCGCGAATACGCCGACCGGGGCTTCTCGGGCCCCTGGCCGGGCGACACCGTGTTCATCAAGCTCAGGGCGCGCCAGTTCGATGCGGTGGTGGCCATGTTCCATGACCAGGGCCACATCCCGGTCAAGCTGATGGGCTTCCAGGTCGACCCGGCCACCGGAGCCTGGCAGGCCATCAGCGGGGTCAACATCACGCTGGGCCTGCCGATTCTGCGCACCTCGGTGGACCACGGCACCGCGTTCGACATCGCGGGCAAGGGCGTGGCCAATGCCAACAGCCTGGTCGAGGCCGCCGAATACGCCTTCAAGCTGATCAAGGGACAACGTGCGGTGCAAGCCGCTGCCGGGGTGGCAGCATGAGCGGCGGCCTGCTCCAAACCCACCCGGCCGACCCGCAGCGCCAGGTGGCCGACATCCCCAGCGCCCGGGTGCAGGCCCATGCGGCCAACCTGATGGTGCTGGCCGACGGCACGCTGGCCTGCGTGTGGTTCGGTGGCTCGATGGAGGGCCGCTCGGACATCAGCGTGTTCATGTCGCGCCTGAGCCCTGGCAGCGCGCAATGGAGCGCCCCGGTGCAGCTGTCGGATGACCCGGAGCGCTCCGAGCAGAACCCCATCCTGTTCCCGCTGCCCGATGGTTCGCTGTGGCTGCTGCACACCGCCCAGCAGGCCGGCAACCAGGACACCGCCCTGGTGCGCCGCCGCATCTCGCATGACAACGGCCTGAGCTGGGGCCCCACCGAGACCCTGGCCGCCGCGCCCGCTGGCACTTTTGTGCGCCAGCCGATCCAGGTGCAGGCCGACGGCAGCTGGCTGCTGCCCACCTTCCGCTGCCGCCCCTTGCCCGGCCAGGCCTGGGATGGCAGCCTGGACGACAGCGCCGTGCTGCGCTCCACCGACCAGGGCCAGAGCTGGTCGTGGGTCGAGGTGCCCGACAGCCTGGGCTGCGTGCACATGAACATCGTGCCCGCCGCCCGGGGCGGCCAGCACCTGCTGGCCTTCTACCGCAGTCGCTGGGCCGATCATGTGTACCGCAGCACCAGCGATGACGGTGGCCTGAGCTGGAGCGCGCCGCAGCCCACCACGCTGCCGAACAACAACTCGTCGATCCAGGCGCTGCGCCTGAGCGATGGCCGCCTGGCCATGATCTTCAACGCCAGCAGCGCACTCGATGCCACCGCCCGCCGCGAATCGCTGTACGACGAACTCGACGAGCACCAGGCCGCCACGCCCCAGGTCCGGCCGGACGCTGGCGAGCCCCCCGCGCGGCGCGCCTTCTGGGGCGCCCCGCGGGCCCCGCTGACCCTGGCCCTGTCCGAGGACGACGGCCTGAGCTGGCCCTGGCAGCGCCACCTTGAAGAGGGCGACGGCCACTGCCTGAGCAACAACTCGGAGCAGCGCCTGAACCGCGAGTACTCCTACCCCTCGCTGCGCCAGACGGCCGACGGCGCCCTGCACCTCGCCTACACCGTGTTCCGCCAGCACATCCGCCACGCCCGGGTGATGCCGGACTGGGTGAAGGCATCCCACTGAAGGACAAGAACCCATGAGCACCACCCCCTACGCCCTGCTGAACCCGGGCCGCGTGATCGCCGGCCCCGGCAGCATCGAACAACTGGCCGAGCTGGCCCAAGGCTTCTTCCAGGCCCGCCGCGTGCTGATCATCAGCGACAAAGGCGTGGCTGCGGCCGGTCTGGTGAAGGCCCCGCAGCAGCTGCTGCAGGACGCCGGCCTCAGCGTGACGCTGATCGACAGCACCCCGCCCGAACCCGATGTGGCCGATGTGCAGGCCATCGAGACCGCCGCCCGAGCCGCCGGCCCCTTCGACCTGGTGGTCGGCATCGGCGGCGGCAGCGCGATGGACGTGGCCAAGATCATCGCCGTGTTGCTGGCCCACCCGCTGGACTTGCGCGACCTGCTGAGCAAGAAGGCCGACATCACGGCACGCGGCCTGCCCACCGTGATGGTGCCCACCACCTCGGGCACCGGCTCGGAGGCCACCCCCAACTCCATCATCCTGGTGCCCGAGGATGAGCTGAAGGTGGGCATCGTGAGCGCCCGCCTGATGCCTGACGCGGTGATCCTCGATGCCCGCCTGACCCTGACGCTGCCGCCCGCCGTCACCGCCTCGACCGGCATGGACGCACTGACGCACGCCATCGAATGCTATTGCTCGAAGAAGGCCAACCCATTCAGCGATCTGTATGCGCTGGAGGGGATCCGCCTGATCGCACGCAGCATCCGCCGCGCCGTGCACCAGGGCGACGACCTGCAGGCCCGCGCCGATCTGCTGCTGGGCGCCTATTGGGGCGGCGTGTGCATCGCCACCTCAAGCACCACGGCGGTCCATGCGCTGGCCTACCCGCTGGGGGGCAAATACCGCATGCCCCACGGCCTGTCGAACGCCATCCTGCTGCCCTCGATCATGGCCTTCAATCAGCTCGGCAACGAGACCCGCTTTGCTGCCATGGCGCGCGCCATGGCCCTGCCGGTCGAGGGCCTGAGCGAGCACGAGGCCGCCAGCGCCTTTGTGCAAGCCCTGCGCGATCTCAACCGCGATCTGGGCGTGCCCGACTCGCTGCGCAGCCTGAACATCCAGCCGGCCGAACTCGAAGGCCTGGTCGACGGTGCCGCCAAGGTCACCCGCCTGCTCGACAACAACCCGCGCCCCATGAACCGCGACGACATGCGCGCCCTCTACGCCGCCCTGATCTGAAACCCGCCACCCTCACCGCAGCTCCGCCATGAACCCCATTTCCCTGCCCACCAACACCTTCAAACAGGCCCTGCAACAGAACCGCCGCCAAGTCGGTCTGTGGGTCACCTTCGCCCACCAGCCCATCGCCGAGGTGCTGGCGGATTCCGGCTTCGACTGGCTGCTGTTCGACATGGAACACAGCCCCACCGACTTGGTGGACGTGGGCCAGCAGCTGCTGGCGGTGCGAGGCCGCCCGGTGGCGCCGGTCGTGCGCGTGCCCATCCTCGACATGGGATGGATCAAGCGCGTGCTGGACGCCGGCGCGCCCAACATCATGGTGCCCAATGTGCGCAATGCCGCCGAAGCCCGTGAAGCGGTGGCCTACACCCGCTTCGCCCCCGAGGGCCTGCGCGGCGTGGCGGGCAGCACCCGGGCCGGCAACTACACCCGCTACAAAGATTACATGGCACGCGCCAACGACGAGATCGGGCTGGTGCTGCAGATCGAGTCGCGCGAGGCGCTCGACGATCTGGACGCGATCTGCCGTGTGCCGGGCGTGGATGCGGTGTTCATCGGCCCCTCCGACCTGGCCGCCAGCCTGGGCCACCGGGGCCAGGCCGGCCACCCCGAGGTGCAGGCTGCCATCGCCCAGGCCTTCCAGACGGCACGCGCCGCCGGCAAGGCCGCCGGCGTGCTGGCCGCTGACGGCAAGGCCGAGCACTACTTCGAGGGCGGCGCCACCCTGGTGGGCGTGGGCACCGACCTGCACCTGCTGATCGCCGGTGCCGATGCGGTCGCCGCCCGTTTCCGTCAGCCCGCATGAGCCTCGACACCCCCCCACCCCGTCGGCATGTGGTGCTGACCGGCGTGTCCTCGGGCATCGGCTGGGCGATCGCGCAGGCGCTGCTGGCCGAGGGCTGGCAGGTGAGCGGCCTGAGCCGCAGCCGGCCGCCCAGCTCGCATGAAAGACTGCACTGGCAATCGGTGGACCTGGACGACAGTGAGCAACTGGCACGGGTGTGCGCCACGCTGGAGCCGGTGGATGCCCTGGTGCACGCGGCCGGCTTCATGCGCACCGCGCCGCTGGGCGAGCTGTCGGTGGACGACGCGACCGCGATGTGGCGCGTGCATGTGCTGGCCGCCCAGGTGCTGGCCGACAGCCTGCTGCCCCGGCTGCGTGACGGTGGCCGCATCGTGCTGGTGGGCAGCCGCGTGGCCCAAGGGGCGGCCGGGCGCAGTGCCTATGCCGCCACCAAATCGGCGCTGCTGGGCATGGTGCGCTCGTGGGCGGCCGAGCTGGCCCCACGCGGCATCACCGCCAATGTGGTGGCGCCGGGGGCCACCGACACCCCGTTTCTGCAGCAGCCCGGGCGCAGCAGCAGCCCGCCGCGGGTGCCGCCGATCGGTCGTCTGGTGCGGCCCGAAGAGGTGGCCGGCCTGACGGCATTCCTGCTGGGGCCCTGGGCCGGGGCCATCACCGGCCAGCAGATCGTGATGTGTGGAGGCGCCTCACTCTGAGCGAGGCCCCGGTTTCAAGAAACAAAAACAGGAGACAGACATGAAGCAAGCGACAGGCTTGTGGCGGGCAGCGCTCGCCCTTTTTCTGGGCTGCGGCGCTGCCACAGCCCCGGTGGTGGCCGCCGAGGCCTACCCGACCAGACCGATCCGCATGGTGATTCCGTTCCCGCCCGGGGGCACGCTGGACGCGGTGGGCCGTCAACTGGCGCAAAAGCTCGCCGAGCAGATGGGCCAGCCCGTGATGGTCGACAACCGGCCGGGGGGCAATGGGGTGATCGGCGCCCAGGCGGTGGCCAAGGCGGCAGCCGATGGCTACACCGTGCTGTTCAACGCCTCGACCTTCACCACCGCGCCCATGACCATGAAGCAGGTGCCCTATGCGGTGACACGCGATTTCGCACCGGTGGCCCTGGTGGCCAAGGCCCCGCTGTCGGTGGCCATCAACAAGAACCTGCCGGTGAGCGATCTGAAGTCGCTGATCGCGTACTCGAAGAAAGCGGCGCGGCCCCTGACCTTCGCCGTCGG
Organism: Curvibacter sp.; assembly: GCA_003987795.1. Taxonomy (GTDB): domain Bacteria; phylum Pseudomonadota; class Gammaproteobacteria; order Burkholderiales; family Burkholderiaceae_C; genus Curvibacter. The sequence goes on along the minus strand of RXJO01000382.1, from coordinate 1,669 downwards.
CTCGGTCGGTTCGGCAGGCCATCTGGCCACCGAGTTGCTCAAGCGCAGCGCCGGCCTGAACTACACGGTGGTGCCTTACAAGGGCACGGCCCCGGCGTTCCAGGACCTGATCGGCGGACAGATCGATGGCTTCATCGACCCGATTCTGGGCTCGCTGCAATACCACCGCAGCGGCCTGCTGCGCGTGGTGGCCGTGACCTCGGCCGCCCGCGCCAGCAACCTGCCCGACGTGCCGGTGGCGGCCGATGCCGTGCCCGACTACGAGTTCTACAGCTGGTACGGCCTGTGGGTGCCGGCCCAGGTGCCTGGCGACCTCCGGCAACGCCTGAACCGCGAGATCAACAAGGCCTTGAGCGGCGACATGAAAGACTGGCTGGGTCAGCAGGGCCTGATCGCAGGCGGCGGTGACACCGAGGCCTTCGAGCGTTTCCAACGCGACGAGATGCGCAAGGCCCAGACCATCATCACCGAGGGGCAGATCCATGTGGAATGACCTCGCCCAGACGCACGGCCCCTCCGCCATCCAGCCGCGGGGGGAACAGACCACGGCCACCTCACGGCGCACCTTGCTGGGCGCGGCGCTGGCCGCCGGCATGGGCGGCCTGGTGGGCGCGCCTGCGGCGCGAGCCCAGGGCGCCGACAAGACCTTGCGCATCGTCGTGCCCTTTGGCACCGGCGGCGGCTCGGACAACCTGGCCCGCATCCTGCAACCCCGGTTGGCGGAAGGGCTCAAGCAGCCCGTGATCGTCGACAACCGACCCGGGGCCGGGGGCGCGATCGGTGCGGCCTACGTGGCCAAGTCGGCCCCGGACGGGCAGACGCTGCTGCTGGCGGATGCCAGCGTGCTGACCATCAGTCCGGCCCTGTTCCCCAGGCTGCCCTACAGTGCCAGCGATCTGGCGCCAGTGATCAACCTGGCCCAGTTTCCGCTGGTGCTGGTCGGGCCCACCCGCCTGAGCGCCAACTCGCTGCCCGATCTGATCGCCCTGGACCGGGCCCGCCCCGGCGCCTTGTCGATCGCTTCGTCAGGCAATGGAGCCACCCCCCATCTGGCGGCCGAGCTGCTGAAGATCAGCACTGGCCTGCAGCTCAACCACATTCCGTACAAGGGCTCGGGCCCCGCGATCAACGACACGGTGGGCGGTCAGGTCGACCTGGTGTTCACCGGCTACGCCACCGTGGCCAGCCTGATCAAGGCCGGCAAGCTCAAGGCGCTGGCCGTCACCTCGCCCCGCCGCATCCCCGAACTGCCACAGGTGCCCACGGTGGCCGAGGCGGGCTTCGCCGGCTTCGAGGCCTGGATCTCACAAGGTGTGTTCGCAGCGGCAGGCACGCCGGCCGACACGGTGCGCCGGCTCAACCAGGCGATCGCCACCGTGCTGCGCCAGCCCGAGGTGCACGAGCTGCTGCGCCAGCAAGGGCTGGAGCCCTTGGACAACAGCCCGCAGGACTACGCAACCTGGCTGGCACAGCAAAGCCAGTTGTGGGGCCGCGTGATCCGGCAGGCCGGTGTCAAGCCCGATGCCTGAACGTGACTCCCGACAGCCCAAGCCTTTTCTTTTCCTCAACCCCAACGGAGACCTTTGAAATGAAAAAAACCTTTGTCGCCCTCGCGGCCCTGAGCGCCTTCGCCGCCCCGGGCCTGGCCCTGGCCCAGTCCTCGGTCACC
>RXJO01000261.1 GCA_003987795.1 Curvibacter sp. | reverse complement strand
ACCACCAAGAAAAAAGCACCTAGAGAAACGCTCTAAGTGCTTGATCTATTTGGCGCGCCCGGCTGGGATCGAACCAGCAACCCCTGCCTTCGGAGAACAGTGCCCGAGGCTTCAGCATCTTGCGGTGTCATGAGCGACGACAACACAAGAGCCATGACCACCGAGGCCGCCACCCCTGCGGCCTTTAGCTTGTCGAGTGCTGCACGCCAGATAGCTGCATAGCGGTCATCCAGTTGGGACTCGATTTCAGCCACGGTTTCCAACACGGGTAGCCCTGCCCTTTCAGCCAGGAACGCTATCTCATGTGCGTCTGGCTTGCGCACTCCTTTTCGCCACTCTGACAGCCGCGCGGGCTGTTTGCCCATGGTCGAAGCAAGGTCCTGCTGAGAACCTACAGCCATAGAGGCAAGGTCTATCAATTTATTCAGGTCCATTGCAACTTCCTATTACGCAAATGGGTAACCGTGGGTACATTACGCAAAACGGTAATTGCCGTTTTGCGTAATAGCACTGTACCGCACCAGGAAGCCCGCTGTGAAGACTTTGCAGAAATTTGGACTTGAAGCGACCCCCGAGGCCATAGACGCGTTTGAGGGCATTTCCGCCGCTGAGATGCTGACGGCGGCTCGCGGCTTGGCTGCGATGTCGGCCCACCACGGCACGAACCGCGATAGCTGGGTCCGCGTCTCTCAAGCCCTGGCGGCCATGGCCTGGACGAAGGAGCTGGCCGAAATGGGCGTCGCGGCGCAACCGGGCGGCGTGTGCGCCGCACGGGCGCGGCTCGGCGCGTCCCCCCTCGGTAACACGGGGACAACAACGGTGGGGGACGCTCGATGAAGCCAGCACGCCCAGTCCTTGACGGCTCCCACATCAAGTGGACCTTGGAGCAAGTCGAGCAAGCCAACCCAGATCGCGTGCGTGTTGACTGGCTGCGCTTCACAGTCCCGGTCGATTCGTTGGTGCCCCAGGTCGGCCCCGAACTGGACTGGTGTCGCAGGTACATGGCCTGCACGGATAACGAGTGGACCACATACCGTGGGCTCGTTCCTCAGCGGCTGGCGGTCGAGGTGCTCAATGCTGACGGCATTGAACACTACATGACGCCAAAGGCTCTGGCCAGCATCGGCCACTTTGAGCTAACCGGCGTGCTCAAGGGCGCAAACGGTCTGGCGCTCTTTCCTCTTAGCACGGCACACCCGGTTGAAGACTCTGGGATGGACTTCTACGCGGCACGCTCGCCCCTGTACTTTGAGGGTGCGCTCGTGGGCTTCGTTCTGGCCGGTGGCAAGTCGGCCAACCAAGCCAACACCGTGCACTTCAACCTGTTTGGCGGTGCATGCCTTCACCTGGGCCCGTCACAGTTGCGTGCTCTGGCTGATTGGATTGATGCCATGGGCGGCTGGATCACGCGTTGTGACTTGTCCTTGGACGTATGGCAGGGCCTTGAAGTTGAACGCGTGCGCGATGCCTGGAAAGCAGGGGAGTTCGATGTACGCGGCAAGCGCCCAGGCCAGAAAGAACATGGCGCTTGGTCCTCTGGCCACTCGCGCACCTTTGAGGTGGGCTCACGCGGTACCGGCAAGCTCATGCGGGCCTATGAAAAGGGCGATGAACTGTTCGGCCATGAGGTCGATGACCCATGGGTACGCCTTGAGGTCGAGTTTCGCAACAACCATCGGGTGATCGAAGCCGATGTCCTGCGCAGGCCTGCCGACTTCTTCGCAGGTGCCTACCCCTGGTGCGCGGCCTACCTTGCAGAGCTGGACATCGATGTCGAGCGCGCAGTGATCCCCACGAACCCCGAACTTGCAGACCGTACAGCCGAAGCCGCTGTCACTCGTCTGGTTCGCTGGGTCAATGACACCGCAGCACCTGCGCTGTGTGCGGTCTGGTCCATGGGTGGTGATCTGGTGGCCGAACTCATCGAGCGCAACCAGCACCGTTTTGCACGTCGCCTGACAGGCTTCAAACGTGAAGCCATCGAGCAGGCATTTGAAAAAGTCGCGGCGGCTATTGCCCCGTCGTCCGCGCCAGTAGTCAGCGGGGCTTATTGAGGTCTTTATGAAGTTTCAAAGCGAAATCACGGTCTATGGCATGAAGGCCAGCAAGGGCGTTCTGGACAACGGCATGGCCTATGACTTCACCAAGGTCTACACCCTGGTGGACATGGATCAGCGCAAGGGCGATGCAGCAGGGCAGGCCGCTGCGGAATACCGCTTCAATGACAGTGCTGAATTCCAAAAGTACAAGCATCTGCCGTTCCCTTTCAAGGCTACGGCTGAGTTTGAAATCGTCACCTCTGGCTCGCTTCAGTCCACCATCATGACCGGTCTGAAGCCTGTTTCTCACGCGAAACAGTAAGGGGCAGCTATGCGCTTGCTCATCCAGTCAACAGTGGACTTCCACTTCCTGCACTCGTCGCCCATCAATGGCGATGTGAGCTGGACACCAAGCCTGCAAACGGCTTTGGTCTATGGGCTGATTTCTGACCATGAGCAAGCTGCGCAGTTGATCGAAGACCACTGCGATCGCGGTTGCTACATGGTGGTCGATATCGACAACATCCCCGAGCCCCGCTAACGAATTGCCCATGCTGGCTGGTGCATCAGCCTGGGTGTTTTCAACCGCACCAAAGGAGTTTTCCATGAAGAAGCTGTCTGCTCTCGTTGCCGCTGCTGCTGCCGTTGTCACCACTGCTGCCAATGCCGCTGTTGACACCAGCGTGACCACGGCCATCACTAGCGCTCAAACCGATGCGCTGCAAGTCGTGACGGCACTGACCGTGCTGGGCGCCACTGTCTGGGGCGCGAACTACATCCGCCGTAAGTTCTTCCGCTGATCGGGGGAGGTCGAGCATGTCCACCGGTTCGCTGTACAACCAGACGTGTTACCCCACACAAAAGGAGGCGTTCACGGCGGCTTGCTCGGCCATTCATTCCACAAACCCAGATGGCACCGCTGCCAATTGCATCACCGTCCTTGATGGTGGGTCGACCACTACAGGTGGTGGCTATAGCGGCCAGCTCCGCGTGATGATGACCGATGTTGACGGCAACAATAAATCGCAGACGCGATCCGTCACCGTCTGGTCCTGTGAGCGCTATGACTACGAATACTGGTCCCCCGCCATCACAGCCTGGGTTACGGCTATCGCAACAGTCATCGCGGCCAAAGTCCTTTGGACCCGCATCTTTTCTCGTGAGACATTGTGATGAGGTGCCTTTATGAACTTCAACGCGAACGAGTTCTTGCCCGTTGTGCTCGTGCTCTTGGTCTTCTGGGTGGCCTTCTCTGGGTTCTGAACGCACACGGTCAGGCACTACCTTCATGGTCTGCCGTGCCTCACGCGGTGCAGACCTCCGGCGGCTATCAGATGACCTACAACAGTGTCGGTCAGGCCGTCCAGTCAGTTGCCCGTGCCGGTGCTGTAGCTGCCAATGATGCGGTTCGCATTGGTGAAACCGTCTCGCTTGCCACGCCTTCAGGTACAGCCGCTGTCACCATGTCCCGCACGGTGGCCGGTGCTGCTGTGCGCAGCGCCTTGGCTGACGCGGCCATAGGCTTTGCCCGTGGTGGTGTGGTCGGCGCTGGTGCCGTTGCGGCCGCTGCCTTGCTCTCGCCACTGGCCGACAAGTTCATGAAGGACATGGGCTACTCCAAGGGCTCGGATGGCTCCTGGCAGGTGCCGTCCATGGTGCCGCCTAAGCCCCACCCGGCTGGCGAGTGGTGCAACCCTGGCAACACGGTGTGTACTGACTCTTGGTCTAACTACATTGTGGCCAGTACAGGCGACGGCTCAAACGTCGGTGGCTGGTGTCCCTCCGGCAGTGACCCGGGTGATCCGAATGCACCTTCGGACGGCATGACCAAGTGTTTGCTGTGGTGGCCTGCAGGGTCAACCCATGTCGGTCAGCCTGCCTATGCGCAACAGGCCATCGGCACCTACCACGCCAGTGCGCGCATGCTCTGCCCCGATGGCACGACACCCCAAGCCGGTGGATGTCCTGACGGTACGCCCCAGCCTGCTGATCCCGCGGTGGCAAAGGAAAAGGCCAAAGCCGCACCCATGCCTGCGAATGTGAGCGACTGGGCGCCTGTCATTGATGCCATGGACGCGACGGGCTTTGCGCCTCCACCGGATGAGGGCGTGACCGTCTCGGGCGCAACGATGGTTAGCGGCCAGCCGGTGACATCGACAGAAACGATCACCGATGCGCAAGGCCATGCCCAGACCGTGACCACCACGGAAACACCGGTCACTTACCTTGACTATGCGGGCGACACCGTCACCTTGCGCACTGAGGTGAACAAGACCACCACGAACCCTGACGGCTCCACCAACACCAGCACCAAGCCGGTGGGCAACACCACGTCAGACAGTCCATGCTTTGGCCTGTCATCGGTTCTTGGCTGCACGCAACTGGGCACACCTGAAGCGGCATCCATGCCCACGGCGTCCAAGTCAATCACCTTCACGGCAGAAAGCGTCAGCCTTCCGTCTGGCTGTCCGGCTCCGATCTCACTGGGGCGTTATGGTCAGATCAGCTTTGACAGTGCTTGCAGCAATGCCAACACCATGCGGCCCTTTGTGCTGGCCTTTGCAGCCTTCTCGGCGCTCATGATCTGCGTGTACGCGGTGGCGGGGGTGAAGACATGAACTTTGCAGCCTTCCTGGCCAGCATGGCCGCGCCCATCGTCTCACGTGTGCTGATGGCCTTGGGCTTCTCCGTCATCACGGTCACGGGCGTGTCGGTGGCCATTGATCAGCTCAAGAACCTGATCTTGACAAACCTGGGCACGGCCAACACCAACATCCTTCAACTGGCGGGCCTCATTGGCTGCTGGCAAGGCCTGGGAATGATCTTTGGTGCTGTCACCTTCGCGATCACGCTACGCGGGCTCACAAGCCTGTCAGGTTGGATCGGCAAGGCATGAAGGGCGCGCGCCCCGCCTCGCACAGTGATCGTCTGGCTATGTGGGTGCACCCTTCGTGATTGGCATGTTGAGTCTCCGAAATTTTCATCAGAGAGGGGAGTCAATGTGGTGGATTGCCTTGGGGCTTTCACATTCTCAAGCGAGTCGCGTGTATGCGGGCGGGGCGCGCGCCTCAGTGATCGTTTCTCACGCGAAATAGGGTAGGGGTGCTGTATGGCCTTGTATCTCACCACGGGTGTTCCTGGCGCTGGCAAGACCCTGTACACCGTCTCCAAGGTGCTGCCTGAGATTGCGGCGCAGCAGTTCGAATATCAGGGCAGGGCAACCAAACGCCGCTTGATGGTGGGCGGCATCCCTGAGCTGCTTATTGAACACGAAGTCATTGATGTGCCCGTCTTTGATCCCGAGTCGAATCGGGATGACTGGGGCTCGATGCGTCGTGATCCTGGTGATCCACCGCTAGAGGTGCCATGCCGGGCCTATAACTGGTGGCTGTGGTGCATGCCCGGTGACTTGATCGTCATTGATGAATGCCAGCGCCTGTTCAGGCCCATTGCATCCGGCCGCAAGGTGCCGCAGTTCATTGCCAAGCTCGAAACGCATCGGCACTACGGCATCGACTTTGTGCTGATCACCCAGCACCCGCAGCTCTTGCACACCAATGTGCGCAACCTGATTGGCAGGCACCAGCACGTCCGCAGGATGTTTGGCGGCGGCTCCACGGTGATCTATGAATGGGACCACTGCACGCACCCGGACAAGGTCAAGACCGCAGCAGTGACCTACTGGCGGCACGACAAGAAAGCGTTTGGGCTGTACAAGTCAGCAGAGGTCCACACCAAGCCCGCCACGTCCACGCCATGGCCTGTCTATGCGATGGCAGTGTGTGCGCTGGCCACGCTGGGCCTTGGGTATCACTTCTACAAAAAGCGGCTTTCGGGTCAGCCTGAAGCCATTGCACAACCAGCGAACCAAAGCACCGCGCCGGCCACTGACAGCCTGGTCAAACCACCTCAGGCCATCGAGCCCATACCCACGGCATCCGCACCGAAGAAGCCCAAACCCGAGGTGCTCTTGTTCGTGGCCATGCATCCAGCGCCACCGGCTCCCGAAGACATGCCCCAGCTACCAGACCATGTGGCAGGGTGCTACGTGGTTGGCAACAAGTGCCAGTGTGTGACCACGACACCCGCACGCGTTCATGAGGGCTATGGCAGTTTCTGCAAAGCTGTGATGGCTGGCCTCTACGCAGTCCCTGCAAATCGAGTATCTACGCCCTCGCAAGCTATTTCCGCACCCTCGGGCATTGAAAGCCAGTTTCCGGCGGTCCCAAATACATCAACTAGAAATGACACGTCTGGCTCTTAAGAGAGGATATGACAGCGACAGAAATTTACCTACTTATTTAACGCTGATCGTATTTGCTCAACATGAACATTCTCCAACATATCCTTCGCTTTACTTTCTGGCAACCACATTAATGTTAATTTAATTGCTGACGGCTTTTCCTCACCACCTACAGGAGGAACCAATATGGCACACATTTGCCCATTATCAACAGGGAGGCCCAACCTAACGCGATGCGAGAGAATACTCTTGGCAGCATTAATTGCCAAATCCCTTTTTATTATCAGAAGCTCAACAGCAATACCTCGGAAACAGTCACCCCATTTATTTAGCACATCTAGAACAGGGATTTTTTCAGAGCAACATTTAATGTCATCTATGAGTTTGACCCCCCATGAAAAATTATCCACAAGCAGTTCATCTCTAGTGAGATCAACTCGAAACGATACGCCCTCCTCCTCTGCGCTTGCACCATAGGATATATTAATTGGGGGCATGCCTACATGTTGAGCAAAATTTCTTAGTTTATAAATGAATCTGTATTCAAAGCTAGAGTCGTAATAATGTGACTGCAACTCCTTCCATCGCTTAAAAGCTTCAGAGTTCTTTCCAGACAAGCTAGACAATGAATTGTCAGAATGATCCAAAAATGATCTAAACATACTAAGAATGTTTAGGAATTTACGAGAAAAGTTCAACATCACCTCGTCAAATTCACCCTCATTTATATGCTTTGTCTCCAAGAACTGCGCAGCATAATGAACAATGCTTTGAATCAAGTCGCCAACATTTAGCTGAACCGCTTTTATCAATCGAAGACTACCGTAGTAATCCAGTATTAATTCATTTTCTTTTTTTAGAACATTTATATCAATCAACTCAATTGCAGATAAATTGGTTTTACCTCTCGCCTCTCCATCCACTCGCTCATGACTCACGAATGACAAATGCCATTCCCCATGACTTTTATTCATAAATATCCCCTAAAACCTCTCAAATAGTACCTTGCAGATTATTCATTTGGCAGCCAATTTCGCGGATACCCAATCTACAGCAACTGAACCTACTCACGCACTTTTAATTTAGCGAGATGTTATATGCGAGGTGGGCCGTAGGCCCGGATTAGCTACTTAGCGTTTGGCGCATCAAACCCAATAACGGTAGCACACCACAAACAGCCATACGCGGCCCATTTCTACACCTTTGCTCAGCGTCTCCCGCTCCATCAAGACAAAACACCCAGTGAACTGCTCAATGTGTCAGCAAGCAACTAGACATCAAACACCGCCCTTTTCAGTCTTTCTTGCCCCAGTTTGGGGCACCAACATTTCCTCAAAAGGGAGATTGATACATGGTCTTTGAAGAAGTTGTCAGCATCTACACGGGCTCCACGAACCACAGGAGTAAGGAGCGTGATGTCTACAGCCTCAAGAATCTGCGCGACCACTTCGCAGGGCGCGTGATTGAAGAACTCCGACGCTGTGATGTGCGCCAGTACATCCAACGTCGCACGGCCTTGGGTATTCAGCCCGGCACGATTAACCGGGAATTGCGCTTTCTGTCTGCGGCCATTAACTTCGTGCGCTTGGAGCACGACAGGGCTGACCTGCCCAATCCGGCGCAAGGCATTGGCCTACCCGAGCCGGAGTGCAGAGTGCGCTGGATCACCAAGGAGGAGGCCAGCGCACTGATTGCAGCGGCCCAGCGAACGGCAAGGCGCCCTCACCTGCCGAACTTCATCCGGCTTGGCCTCAATACGGGGTGCCGTCGAAATGAAATGCTGGGCCTTGAGTGGGCCCGTGTGGACTTTGATCGGCAGGTGTTCGGTCTGGAAGGCCACCACACGAAGAACGGTCGGCGCAGATCCGTGCCACTCAATAGGGAGGCTCTGGCCGCATTGCGTGATCAGCGGCAATGGGTGTTAGAGCACTGCCCTGCATCACCTTGGGTCTTTGGTGTCACCAATGAGCGACGCCTGACCACTTTGCAAAAGGGCTTTGCAGCGTCTTGCCAACGTGCAGAGATTGAAAACTTCCGCATTCATGACCTGCGTCATACCTTCGCGAGCTGGCTGGTCATGGAGGGCGTCTCGCTTTACGTGGTCAAAGACCTGCTGGGACACTCATCGGTGACAGTGACAGAGCGCTACGCGCACCTCTCACCCGACCTCGGAAAATCAGCCGTTCAGCTACTCGCATAAGGTGCCACCTAGTGCGGCGACGCGATTGGCGGCGACGTGGCGCGCCCGGCTGGGATCGAACCAGCAACCCCTGCCTTCGGAGGGCAGTACTCTATCCATTGAGCTACGGGCGCAGCAATCCCGGGATTC
>RXJO01000211.1 GCA_003987795.1 Curvibacter sp. | reverse complement strand
TCGTAGGGAAGGTAGTTCGCAGCCATTACCGCAAAGCTACCTCATCTCGCTGCCCTCGTCATCTGTCTCGTGCTTCTGCCGCCCAGACTCCTAGCGCAGCTCCCGTTCGCCGTTGGCTTGTCGCGCAAGACGAGCTGGGTCATCCGCCAGAACCTCTGGCTCAGCCTCGGGGTGGTGACGGTGCTGATCCCCGCGACGATCTTCGGTCTCAACATCGGGACGGCCGTGCTGTTCCATGAAGGCTCAACACTGATCGTAGTCGTCAACGCGCTGCGTCTGCTCGCATTCAAGGGCCCGCATGTCCGATCCTCATGACAGGGTCTACTGGCTGATCCTCGGGATCGGCGCGGTCTATGCGGCGGGAATGGTTGCCTATGGCTTGTACCAGGATGCCCGCTAACGCAAGGAGAAGCGAGAACGCTGTGAGGTGCGCCGCCTGAGAAGGAGGAAGCGCCAATGACGCGGCGACCTGGGCTTCTACGAAAGCGCTTGACTCTGTAGTTACTACAGGTGTTAAGATTCAAACGAAAGACGTCAGTCCTGCTATGTTTCAGATTCTTCGTTGCCTGGCATACCCCTTCAAAGGCACAGTTTCGAAACATTTGCCGTAGTCACTGTCACTTGCCTGAACGATAATTCGCACCGATGGCCCGCTTGTTGTCACTGCTGATCATGCTGCTTCTGCCGCTCCAGTTCACCTGGGCAGCAGTCGGTAAGTATTGTCAGCACGAGTCGAGTCCGGCTGCCTACCACTTCGGTCACCACGCCCACGTGCACAAGGCGGAATCGAATAAGTCTGAGTCGGGCAAGGCGGACGTGAAGACCAGCATCGACAGCGACTGTGGTTTCTGCCATTCGGGGGCACCGGTCGCTGCGATCGCTCAGGTCCCGATGGTTGCCGGCCTGCCGGTTGCAGACGGCTTCGCACCCTACATTTCAGGTCCTCCTCCGCTCGCACCAGTGCGCACCCCCGACCGCCCACAGTGGCTGCGTCTCGCTTAGCCGGCGAGACGTCTCAACCTCCCCGTTCCAGCACGTCTCGCCGAATCCCCAGGTTTCAACCGTGAGATTCGATGAGAAAACTTCTATGGCCGCTCGGGCTGGCGGCCGCATTCCTCAGTCCCGTGCCCTTGCAGGCACAAACCATACTGACCCTGGAGCAGGCGCTCGAACTCGCCACGACGCGAAGCCCGAGCCTGGCCGCCGCCTCCAAGGAGATCGCGGCCACTGAAGGCGCGCTGCGCCAGGCCGGCCTGCGCCGCAATCCCGAGCTCAGCACGTCGGTCGAAGACCTCCGCGCTCAGACGCGCACGACAACAGCGACCGTCGGCATCCCGTTCGAGCTCGGCGGCAAGCGCGAAGCGCGCGTCGCGGCGGCCGAGCGGGCCAAGGATGTGGCTGTTGGCGACCTTGCGCTGGTGCGCGCAGAGCTGCGCTCGCGTGTGATCGGCTCGTACTTCACCGTCCTCGTCGCGCAAGAGCGCACCAAGCTGTCGGCCAGCTCCGCTGAGATTGCTCGGCGTGCCGCCGACGCCGTCGGCAAGCGGGTTGCGGCAGGCAAGATCTCCCCGGTCGAAGAGACCCGGGCGCGCGTCGACCAGGCCAATGCCCAGCTCGAAGCGACTGAGGCGAGTGCCGAACTGCAGACCGCCAAGTTCAGCCTGGCCGTGCTGTTGGGCGACAGCGCGCCCCGGTTCGACCAGGTGTCTGGCGACGCGAGCACTCTACCCACGCGGCCAGCGCTCACCGCGTTGCTGGATCAGCTGGAGAACTCGCCCAGCCTCACGATCAGCCGCCTGGAGCTGGAGCGGCGCCGTGCCCTCGTCGATGTCGAGCGCACCAAGGCCAAGCCCGATGTGGTGGTGAGCCTGGGGGCCAAGCGCGTCAACGAGCAAGGCCTAACCCAGGCGGTGGTCGGCATCGCCATACCGCTACCGGTGTTCGACCGCAACCAGGGCTCGATACTGGAAGCGCTTCGGCGTTCCGAGAAAGCCAGCGATGAGCTGGAGGCCAACCGACTGCGCCTCGTTGCCGAACTGCAGGAGGCCTCCAACCGCCTGTTCGTGGCGCGCACCTCGCTGCAGACGCTGCAGGACACCGTGCTGCCCTCGGCCGAGCAGGCTTACGACGCCGCAAGCAAGGGCCTCGAAGCCGGCAAGTTCGGCTTCCTCGAAGTGCTGGATGCCCAGCGCTCGCTTCTCCAGGCGCGTGCGCGCTACCTGAACACCCTGGCGGGCGCCTACCAGGCCGCCGCCGTCATCGACCGCATCGTCGGTCGCTAGGAAAGGACACAACATGGCTATCACCCACAAGCAGCGCATCGCCATGGTGGCAATCGTCATCGCTGGCGTCATTGGCAGCGGCGCCGTCCTGCTCAGCAAGCAAAAGATCACCGCCGCAGAGATGGAGGTCGGACATGCGGATGACGATGACCACGGCGCCGAAAGCAAGGGCGGCAAGAAAGGCGACGAGAAGGTCGAAGGCAAAGGCGAACACAAGGACGAAGGCCTCATCCGGCTGTCGCCCGAGCAGCAAAAGGCGGCCGGTCTCGGCGTCGCGCCGGCAGGCGCTGCCCAGCTGCAGGCCGCCAGCGACTTCCCCGGCGAGGTTCGCTTCAACGAGGACCGTACCGCACACGTCGTGCCCCGCCTGGCCGGCGTCGTGGAGGCAGTCCAGGCCAATCTGGGCCAACTGGTCAAGAAGGGCCAGGTCCTGGCTGTCGTCGCCAGCACGTCGCTCTCCGAGCAACGCAGCGAACTTCTGACTGCGCAGCGGCGCCAGGAGGCCGCCCAGGTAACGTTTGAGCGCGAGAAGAAGCTCTGGCAGGAAAAGATCTCCGCCGAGCAGGACTACTTGCAGGCGCAGACGGCGTTGCGCGAAGCGGACATCGCTGTGTCCAACGCGCGTCAGAAGCTGGCCGCCGTGGGCGCTACCGCAGCATCGACCGGTCTCAACCGTTTCGAGATCCGTGCACCCTTCGACGGCACGGTGGTCGAGAAGCACCTGGCGCTCGGCGAAGCCGTGCGCGAGGACGCCAACATCTTCACGCTGTCTGACCTCAGCACCGTGTGGGCCGAGTTCGCCGTGGCCCCCAAGGATTTGGCCATCGTCCGGGTGGGCCAGAAGGTGGTGGTGACGTCCACGGCCTTCCCCGAAAAGGTGGAGGGAACGATTTCCTACGTTGGCTCGCTGCTGGGTGAACAGACTCGCACCGCCCGGGCGCGCGTCACGCTGGCTAATCCGCAAGGCGCCTGGCGACCGGGCTTGTTCGTCACCGTGCGCGTGCTGGGTGCCGAGCAAGCCGTCGCCGTCGCCGTGGCGGCCGAGGCGGTCCAGACCATCGAAGACAAGCCCACGGTCTTCAAGGCGGTCGACGGGGGTTTCCGTGCCGTTCCGGTCAAGACGGGGCGCTCCGACGGCAAGACCGTCGAAATCCTTGGTGGCTTGACGGCCGGTGAGTCCGTCGTGACCGATAACGCCTACGTGCTCAAGGCCGAGCAGGGCAAGTCCAGCGCCGAGCACGGCCACTGAGTTAGGAGCACGCACCGTGTTTGAACGCATCATCCGTTTCTGCATCGAGCAGCGCTGGCTGGTCATGCTGGCCGTGCTGGCCATGGCAGGCCTCGGGGTCTTCAGCTACACCAAGCTGGCAGTGGACGCCGTCGCCGACATCTCCAACGTCCAGGTCGTCGTCAACACCAGCGCGACGGGCTACTCGCCGCTGGAGACCGAGCAACGCATCACCTATCCTATCGAGACCGTGATGGCCGGCCTGCCCGGCCTGCAGCAGACCCGCTCGCTGTCGCGGTACGGCTTGTCCCAGGTGACGGTCATCTTCCACGACGGCACGGACATTTACTTTGCGCGTCAGCTCGTGAACCAGCGACTGCAGGAGGCCCGGGAAAAGCTGCCTTCGGGCATTACCCCGACGATGGGGCCGATCTCTACCGGCCTGGGCGAGATCTATCTCTGGACGGTCGAGGCCGAACCTGGCGCGAAGAAGGCTGACGGATCGGTCTACACGCCGACCGACCTACGCGAGATCCAGGACTGGGTCATCAAGCCGCAGTTGCGCAACGTGCCTGGCGTGACCGAGATCAACTCCATCGGCGGCTTCGAGAAGCAATATGCGGTGGCACCCAGCCTGGAGCGGCTGGCCGCTTACGGCCTGAGCCTGGCCGACATCGTCAATGCGCTGGAGAAGAACAACTCCAACCAGGGCGCGGGCTATATCGAACGCCGCGGTGAGCAATACTTGGTCCGCGCGCCTGGTCAGGTGCAGTCCATGGACGACATCCGCGACATCATCGTTGGAACCGCCCAAGGCTTGCCCATCCGCATCCGCGACATCGCCGCAGTGGAACTCGGCCGCGAGCTACGCACCGGTGCTGCCACCGAAAACGGCAAGGAAGTCGTGCTCGGCACGGTCTTCATGCTCATGGGCGAGAACAGCCGCGCCGTCTCGCGCGCGGTCGACAAGCAGATGGCCACCATCAACAAGTCGCTGCCCGCCGGTGTCAAGGCCGTCACGGTGTACGACCGGACCACACTGGTGGACAAGGCGGTCCGCACCGTGCAGAAGAACCTCATCGAAGGCGCTGCTCTGGTCGTAGCCGTTCTGTTCCTGTTCCTGGGCAACATCCGCGCAGCGCTGATCACCGCCATGGTGATTCCGCTGTCGATGCTGTTCACGTTCAGCGGCATGGTGCGCTCGGGCATCAGCGCCAACCTGATGAGCCTGGGCGCGTTGGACTTCGGCATCATCGTCGACGGTGCGGTGGTGATCGTGGAAAACTGTGTGCGCCGACTGTCCCATGCTCAGGCCAGCAAGGGCGGTGCGCTGACCCGCAGCGAGCGGTTCCGCGAAGTGTTCGCTGCCGCGCAGGAGGCGCGTCGCCCGCTGTTGTTCGGCCAGCTCATCATCATGGTGGTGTACGTGCCTATCCTGGCGCTGACGGGCGTGGAAGGCAAAATGTTCCACCCGATGGCCTACACAGTGCTGCTGGCGCTACTGGGTGCCATGCTGCTGTCCGTGACCTTCGTTCCCGCAGCCGTCGCCCTGTTTATGGGCAACCGCGTGTCCGAGAAGCACAACCCGATCATGGTCTGGGCCGAACGGCGCTACAAGCCGCTGCTGTCGGGCAGCCTGGCCAATGCGCCGGTGGTGGCGACGCTGGCAGCCATGCTCGTGCTGTTCTGCGGTGTGGTGGCCACCAAGCTTGGCAGCGAGTTCGTGCCGAACCTCAACGAGGGGGACTTCTCCATTCAGGCCCTGCGCATTCCGGGGACCAGCCTTACGCAATCCGTCGAGATGCAAAAGCAGCTCGAAGTGCACCTGATGGCCAAGTTCCCCGAGATCGAGCGAATTTTCGCGCGCACCGGCACGGCGGAGATCGCTTCCGACCCGATGCCGCCCAACATCTCTGACGGCTACATCATGCTCAAGCCGCTCGACAAGTGGCCCGAGCCGCGCAAGACGCGTGACGAGCTGCTGGCCGCCATCCGGGAGGAAGCGGACAAGGTCCCAGGCAACAACTACGAGTTCTCACAGCCAATCCAGCTGCGCTTCAACGAACTCATTTCGGGCGTGCGTTCTGATGTGGCCGTCAAAGTGTTCGGGGACGACAACGAAGTCCTGAACAAGACGGCGACCAAGATCTCTCAGGTGCTGCAAGGCATTCCCGGCGCCACCGAGGTGAAGGTTGAGCAGACCACGGGCTTGCCTATGCTGACGGTGGCCATCGACCGATCGAAGGCGACACGCTACGGCCTGAACATGACGGACGTGCAGGACGCGGTGGCCACGGCCATTGGCGGGCGCGAGGCCGGCACGTTCTTCCAGGGCGACCGACGCTTCGACATCCTGGTGCGCCTGCCCGACGCTGCGCGCGAGAACCTGGACACGCTGCGGCGGCTGCCGATTCCCCTGCCCAAGGCAGGTGGCGAAGGTCGCACGAACTACGTGTCGCTTGCCGAAGTTGCCACGCTCGACTTGTCACCCGGTCCCAATCAGGTGTCGCGCGAGAACGGCAAGCGCCGCGTCGTGGTCAGCGCGAACGTGACTGGCCGCGACCTGGGCTCCTTCGTGGCACAGGCTCAGACGGCTATCGAGCAGGTGGAGATCCCCAGCGGCTACTGGACGAGCTGGGGTGGTACCTTCGAGCAGCTGCAGTCAGCCACCAAGCGGCTGCAGATCGTCGTGCCGCTGTCGCTGCTCCTGGTGTTCGTGCTGTTGTTCGCCATGTTCGGCAACGTGAAGGATGGCCTGCTGGTATTCACCGGCATCCCGTTTGCACTGACCGGTGGTGTGCTGGCGCTGTGGCTACGCGGCATCCCGCTGTCAATTTCAGCGGCGGTCGGCTTCATCGCGCTCTCGGGCGTGGCGGTGCTGAACGGCCTGGTCATGCTGTCCTTCATCCGTAACCTGCGCGATGAAGGGTACAACCTGGAGGACGCGGTTCGCGAAGGCGCACTCACGCGGCTTCGCCCCGTGCTGATGACCGCGCTGGTCGCGTCACTGGGCTTCGTCCCGATGGCGATCGCCACCGGGACCGGTGCCGAAGTGCAGCGCCCACTGGCCACAGTGGTCATTGGCGGCATCCTCTCGTCCACCGCGCTTACGCTGCTGGTGCTGCCCATGTTGTATCGTTGGGCCCACCGACGAGATGGCAATGAGAAGCCGGAAGCCGAGGCCGAAGCGGCGCCTTTGACCAGCAGCCCGGCACAGGCCTAACGGCGAAGCATGTCACTCCACCACACCCTCGCGCATCGATCGCGCTCGCGCCTTGCCATCGGCTTCGGGCGTGGTGAACGCATGGGCGCCTGGTCGACATCGTCTTGGGGGTGACGCGTGCAAGGGCTCAGTCTCACGGTATCCCGCAGGGCGCTGTTTCGGGCGTTCTTGCTGGTTTGCATTGCCTGGCAAGCACTCACGCTGGCCGGGCAGATGAAGCTGCCCATGCAATCGTCCGAAGAGCTGGGGCACATCGCCGCCATGCATTGGAGCGAAAAGCTGCACCACCATGAGGAGGGTGGCCAGCTGCATCAGGATGCCTCCCAGCAGTCCGTCGATCACCTGGCGCAAGATGACCTCATCGACCTGTCGACCTTGTGTCCAGAGTTCACGACATCCTTGGATGCTCACTTTCTGACCCACGAGCCTCCCTACCTTCGGGGTGCTCCAAGCAGCTTTGCGCCAGAGCCCTTGCACAAGCCTCCGAAACTTGCCTGACGACGAGCACCCAAAGCGCGGGCGACGCCTTGTGATCGCTCTCGTCCACTCTCGCGCTGCCAGCTGAATCTGCCATTGAACACGAGCTCGCTCTGGGGAGTGAAGCGCTCATGCACGAGGCCATCGGCCGCCACTGACTTCTCGCCAGGCATTGACCGTCGGTCGACGCCGTGTACCGAGGTCAGCCTGACTCTGCGCTCACGAACGCCGAGCGAGCGTCCCTGCCATTGAAGGCACTTGCTTCTAGCGAATCGCCATGAAAATCATTTCTCTTGTCATCCCGATCTTCAATGAAGCCGCGGCCATTCCCGCGTTGTTCAAGTACCTGAAGGAGCTATCGCTCCAACTCGTACCGAAGTACCGCCTCGAAGCGGTCTTCGTCGATGATGGCAGCTCCGACCGGTCGGTCGAGCTGCTGTATCGCTACCTACCTGACGGTGTATGTTGCCGCGTCGTCGAACTGTCAAGAAACTTCGGCAAGGAGGCCGCGCTGACGGCGGGCCTGGACCACGCCACAGGTGATGCCGTCATCCCGATCGACGCAGACCTCCAGGACCCGCCTCTGCTCGTGTTGAAGATGATCCAGGCGTGGGAAAAAGGCGCCGAGGTTGTCCTTGCGAAGCGGGCCCGCCGGAGCACCGACAGCTACCTCAAGCGCGAGAGCGCCAACTGGTTCTACAAGGTTCACAACCTGCTGTCGTCGCAGAAGATTCCGGAGAACGTCGGCGACTTTCGGCTCATGGACCGCGTGGTGGTCGACGCTTTGCAAAGCGTGCGTGAGCGCAACCGCTTCATGAAGGGAATCTTCAGCTGGGTGGGCTTTCGTTCTGTCACGGTCGACTACGAGCGCGCGGAGCGCTCGGCGGGGACCACCAAGTTTTCGGGCTGGAAGCTCTGGAACCTAGCGCTCGAAGGGCTGACCAGCTTCAGCACGGTGCCGTTGCGGTTGTGGACCTACCTCGGCCTGCTGGGTGCACTCGCCGCCTTGATCGTCGCGGCAGACATCGTGATCAAGTTCGTGTTCCATGGCGCGGATGTGCCAGGCTACTCGTCGTTGATGGTAGCTATCGTGTTCTTTGGAAGCGCGCAGTTCATCAGCCTCGGTGTTATCGGCGAATACTTGGGGCGGCTGTACATCGAGTCCAAGCAGCGTCCGCTGTACGTCGTGCGTCCGCCTCGCCAGCAGCCAAGTCCTTACCCGGCCGAGGAGAGCGCGACCTCGGCGACTGACACGGAGGCCTTGACGGCCTTTCCGCCCGAGCCGCGGTTCACCACCCGGAGGTCGACTTGAGCGTGCGAGGCACTCGCGGTGTTACTGTAGACGTCGGCGCGTCAGACTTTCCCGCTGGCTGGAGGCTAACCAACAGTCGTTGAACCTTCGATCCTTGACACGCCTGGTCGGCGTCTTCGACGCCTTACTCGCTGTTCGAACTGACATCGCCCTAACAACGGTCGCATCTCAACGGCAGCGAACACTTCATCCATAACTTACTGTGTTGATTTCCATGCAATCCGAACCCACCAATTCCATCTCGATCTGACCCACCCTGTTGCGTGAACTTGAAGCTCACGTTGTGGATAAGTTCTTGGTGTTCCTTTCCTTTTTA
>RXJO01000547.1 GCA_003987795.1 Curvibacter sp. | reverse complement strand
CGAGCAGCCGGCCGAATGGCAAACCCTGCTGCGCCTGGCGGCCATCGCCCGGGGCGAGCAGGGGCCGCAGAACCCACAAAAGCTGGACGACGACTATTTCGACGACGAGTTGAAGCGACTGCCCGATGCCATGGCGGAAGCAGCACGCCAGGCCTGCGGCCACCTTCGAGGCCCGGATCGCCTGCTCGACCTCGCGCTGCGTGGTGGGCCCTATCAGCTCACTTTGGCGCAAGTGCAGGCGGCGCCAGCCGGCCTGGACCTGGGCGAGCTGCAGCCCCGCCTCCCAGAGTTGCTGCGCACCCCCGATGGCCTCATCGATCTGTGCCCCGCAGCGCTAATGCAGGACCTGGCACGCGCCCAGGCCGCCTTGCGCGAGCCCAGTCCGTCGCTCACGCTGATCGGCCGGCGCGATGTGCGCTCCAACAACAGCTGGATGCATAACCTGCCCATCCTGGCCAAGGGGCCTGAGCGTTGCACCCTGCTGGTCCACCCCGCCGATGCCCAGCGACTGGGCCTGCCGGACGGCAGCCAAGCCCGCCTGAGCCGCAGCGACCAGCCTGCCAACACCCTGCTCGTGCCGGTGCACCACAGCACCGACATGATGCCCGGCGTGGTCAGCCTGCCGCACGGCTGGGGCCACGATCAGCCCGGCGTCAGCCTGAAGCTGGCGGCTGAACGACCGGGCGTCAACCTGAACGCGCTGTTGGATGAACAGAGGCGGGATCCTTTGTCAGGCAATTCGGTCTTGAGTGGGGTCGCCGTCCATCTGGTGGCGGCCTGAGCGCTCGCGACCGCCTGATCGGGGGTATTTGTCACACTTTGGGTCTTGGCCGTCGGCCAGGCCGTCACTCGGCGCAGTTACAACCGGGGTTCATTCAACACCGGGGGTTCCTCATGGGTTTCTTCAGCAGCATTCTTTCCAAACTGGGCTTCGGCGAACAGGCCGTCACCGCCGCCGAACAAGCGCCCAGCGCCCCCACAGCGCCGGCCCCCGTGGCGGGCCCTGCCGCCATCAGCGTGGTCGACGTGCTGGGGCAACTCGAGGCTTTGGCCGCCAAACATGCCGAGAAGCTCAACTGGAAAGTCTCCATCGTCGACCTGATGAAGCTCTTGGGCCTGGACAGCAGCCTGGCCGCCCGCAAGGCCCTGGCCACCGAACTGGGCTGCCCCAGCGACAAGATGGCTGACTCAGCCGCCATGAACATCTGGCTGCACAAGACCGTGCTGCAAAAGCTGGCGGCCCATGGCGGCAACGTGCCTGCAGAGTTGCTGGGTTAAGCTGCCCCCCCTTGGACGCTCAGCTTGGCGAGAGGAGCAGCCACGCTGGCGTCCTGGGCCTGAGCACAAGGCCACTGGCTTAGACTCGAAACTGGGCTTTGGCCCAGTCACACAAGTGATGGTCCGTTCGCCCCCGTGCAGGGGGCACGCCTGCCCTGGCGGCCCAGCGGCCATGCGTCAACAAGAGTGCCTCGCTGAATGAGGACAGGTCTGGCCGTCAATCGGTTAACGCGTTGCTCAACTTAGTGCCCATCACAGCTTCGGTGCTTTGAGTCCCGCAACCGGCCAACGACATCGCGCTGAGAGGCAAGGCATACCAATACGAACAGCATCAAGATCAGCGTCGTCCACTTAGACAAAGTCGGAACCGACACAAGCTCCCCGACGCTGATAACGATCGTATTGACATTGGACGCTGGAGAAGTCCAAGTCGCGCCGCCATCCGTTGTCAACCGGAAGCCATCAAAGGTGTACCCAGAGTAGGCCGTCGGGGTGGTCCCCCCTGGGGACGCCGTGTTGCCCCACTTGATCCCTGTGGCGTCCGAGCGCACAACCAGCGCATATTGCGTGTTCGGCGCCAAGTTGAATCCTGATCCGGTCGCCAGCACATAGGTCTGTTGGGTCTGGTTGAGTTGGACGGCCTGCAAACCGGATGTCGTCAATTGGAGCGATGGCAGACCTGCTTGCACCGAATACAAGGCCATCTCAACCTTGAGTTGGATAGGGACACTGGCTGGAGTCATCGGATTGAGCCCCAAGGTCACGGATTCAATTCGGGCTTCCGATGCATTGGTGGTGAACAGCAGAGCCTTCCAATTTTGAGCATCGAGGGTTGACCCGCCCGTGGATCCATTGGGGGTGTTGCTGATCACAACACCTCCATGCGCAAGCGCACCCGCCGACAGCAAGCAAACCACTATCCAGGACTTATGCGGCAAGCGCATTGGCGCTGACAAGCACCAGCGAAGTACCAGGCGGAGACCGAAAATCACTTTCACCATAGCTTCTGCTCTTGAACGATGGACCCCATTCATGGAGCCGGCTAAACACGGCCCACTCACTGCGTCGTCAGTCTAATCGAGGACGGGCGTAGAGGCTCCCACGACGCCGAACGTCCGAGGCCAACAAAAAGCCCCCGTCAGATCACTCTGACGGGGGCTTCCGGGTGAACTCAGTCCGGGCCAACACCCGGAAGAAAAGTTCAGGCGCTCACGCCCTTGGCCACTTCGGCGTACTCTTCGATCTGGTTGAAGTTGAGGTACTTGTAGATCGAGGCGCCGTCCTTGTTCACGATGCCCATGGCTTCGTGGTACTCGGCCACGGTGGGCAGCTTGCCCAGCTTGGAGGCGATGGCGGCCAGTTCGGCCGAGCCCAGGAACACGTTGGTGTTCTTGCCCAGGCGGTTCGGGAAGTTGCGGGTGCTGGTCGAGATCACGGTGGCACCTTCGCGCACCTGAGCCTGGTTACCCATGCACAGCGAGCAGCCCGGCATTTCCGTGCGCGCACCGGCGGTGCCGAAGGCGGCGTAATGGCCTTCCTTGATCAGCTCGCTCTGGTCCATCTTGGTCGGCGGGGCCACCCACAGCTTGACGGGGATGTCGCGCTGGCCGCCCAGCAGCTTGGCTGCAGCGCGGAAGTGACCGATGTTGGTCATGCACGAACCGATGAAGGACTCATCGATCTTGGTGCCGGCCACTTCGGACAGGAACTTGGCGTCATCCGGGTCGTTCGGGCAGCAGACGATCGGCTCCTTGATGTCGGCCAGATCGATCTCGATCACGGCAGCGTACTCGGCGTCCTTGTCGGCTTCGAGCAGGTTGGGGTTGGCCAGCCAGGCTTCGACCTTCTCGATGCGGCGCTGCAGGGTGCGGGCATCGGCGTAACCGTCGGCGATCATGTTCTTCATCAGCACCACGTTACTGGTGAGGTATTCCTTGATCGGCTCGGGGTTGAGCTTGATGGTGCAACCGGCGGCCGAGCGTTCGGCCGAGGCGTCGGAGAGTTCGAACGCTTGCTCGACCTTCAGATCAGGCAGGCCTTCGATTTCGAGGATGCGGCCCGAGAACACGTTCTTCTTGCCGGCCTTGGCCACGGTCAGCAGACCGGCCTTGATCGCGTACAGCGGAATGGCATGCACCAGGTCACGCAGGGTGACGCCAGGCTGCATCTGGCCCTTGAAGCGGACCAGTACCGATTCGGGCATGTCCAGGGGCATCACGCCGGTGGCGGCACCGAAGGCGACCAGACCGGAGCCTGCCGGGAAGGAGATGCCGATCGGGAAGCGGGTGTGCGAGTCGCCGCCGGTGCCGACGGTGTCAGGCAACAGCAGGCGGTTCAGCCAGCTGTGGATCACGCCGTCGCCCGGGCGCAGGGCCACGCCGCCGCGGCTGCTGATGAAGGCCGGCAGTTCGCGGTGGGTCTTGACGTCGACCGGCTTCGGATAGGCGGCCGTGTGGCAGAAGGACTGCATCACCAGGTCGGCCGAGAAGCCCAGGCAGGCCAGGTCCTTCAGCTCGTCACGGGTCATGGGGCCGGTGGTGTCTTGCGAGCCCACGGTGGTCATCTTGGGTTCGCAGTAGGTGCCAGGGCGCACGCCTTGACCTTCGGGCAGACCGACGGCTCGGCCGACCATCTTCTGGGCCAGCGTGAAACCAGCGTTCGAAGCGGCAGGAGCCTGCGGCAGGCGGAACAGGGTGGAAGCCCCCAGGCCCAGGAACTCGCGGGCCTTGGCGGTCAGCGAACGGCCGATGATCAGGTTGATACGACCGCCTGCGCGCACTTCGTCGAACAGCACGTCGCTCTTGAGCTTGAACTCAGCCACGGTTTCGCCGTTCTTCACGATCTTGCCGTCATAGGGCAGGATCTCGACCACATCGCCCATTTCGAGCTTGGACACATCGACTTCGATCGGCAGCGAACCCGAGTCTTCCTGGGTGTTGAAGAAGATGGGGGCGATCTTGCCGCCCAGGGTCACGCCGCCAAAGCGCTTGTTGGGCACAAAGGGGATGTCCTGGCCGGTGGCCCAGATCACGCTGTTGGTGGCCGACTTGCGGCTGGAGCCGGTGCCCACCACGTCGCCCACGT
Source organism: Curvibacter sp. (assembly GCA_003987795.1). Lineage (GTDB taxonomy): Bacteria > Pseudomonadota > Gammaproteobacteria > Burkholderiales > Burkholderiaceae_C > Curvibacter. Next base: position 4,442 of record RXJO01000547.1, on the reverse strand, counting down.
AGGCCACGAGGTGGCCCTTCTTCTTGAGGTCTTCGATGAACTGCATCGGGCCGCGCTTGCCGTCTTCCTCAGGCTTGAAAGCCGCGTCAGGACGGGTGTTCTTCAGCATCGCCAGGTAGTGCAGCGGGATGTCAGGGCGGCTCCAGGCGTCCGGGGCGGGCGACAGGTCGTCGGTGTTGGTCTCACCGGGCACCTTGAAGACGGTGACGGTGATCTTCTTCTCGACTTCGGGGCGGGTGGTGAACCACTCGGCATCGGCCCAACTCTGCACGACTTCCTTGGCCTTGGCATTGCCAGCCTTGGCCTTCTCGGCCACGTCGTTGAAGAAGTCGAACATCAGCAGGGTCTTCTTCAGACCTTCGGCGGCCACACCGGCCACTTCGGCGTCGTCCAGCAGCTCGATCAGGGGGTGCACGTTGTAGCCACCCACCATGGTGCCGAGCAGTTCGGTGGCCTTGGCCTTGGAGATCAGACCGACGGCGATGTCACCGTGGGCCACGGCAGCCAGGAAGCTGGCCTTGACCTTGGCGGCATCATCCACGCCCGGGGGCACGCGGTGGGTCAGCAGGTCGAGCAGGAAGGCGTCTTCACCAGCGGGCGGGTTCTTGATCAGTTCGATCAGTTCAGCCACCTGCTTGGCATCCAGCGGCAGGGGCGGAATGCCCAGGGCTGCGCGTTCGGCAGCGTGTTGGCGGTAGGCTTGCAACATGTTGTTCTCCTGTCAGTTCACTAAGGGGATAGTGGGGCGGTTTTTGAAAATCTGAAGTTCACTTGGCCAGCGCGGTGGCCGGGGTGTCAAGCAAGCTTGGGGCCGGGTTCTTGCGCAGGCTGTCGGCCACGATGGCCTGTTCCGGGCTCATGCATTCGTCGGCCAGACGCTGACCCAGCTTCTGGTTCATCAACATCGACTTGTTGGCGATCTGGATCCAGACCGCGCCGGCCTTCTCGTCCTCCAGGCGCAAGGCGCCCGTGCGACTGGCCACCGGCGACATGCGGTACTTGAAGCCCTTGCCCACCACATTGAAGTAGCCGGGGGCCTTCTCGTCGGCCGTGATGGTCACGTAGGCACCCAGTTCGCAGGGGATGCGGCCGGTGTGCACCCGGTCGGCCAGGGCCAGCTCTTCGGGCGAAAGGGCTGCCTCGGCAGCCTCCACACCCGCCGCGATGTTCTTGGCGGTGCTCTTGATTTCGGTGCGGCTGGCACTGGGCTTGGCCTTGGACTTCTTCTCGCTGTGGGCCTTGTGGGCCGAGTCAGCCGTCGGGTTCTGGGCCAGGGCCAGGGTGCTGGCACCCAGGATCAGGGCTGCGGCGATCAGATGTTTCATGTTTGTAACTCCCGGAATTGGGTCAAGGGTGGGCGGGCGCAAAGTACGCCTGGGCCTCGGCAGGCAGGACGCACCCGGTTTGATGGGCGCGCTCCAGAACCTGCCAGAAATAACGATAACTCGCGCGATCATGCAACTGCGAGGCGTGGCTGATCGGAGCCCAATCAGCGGCCTGCGCCGCCACGATGATGCGCGTTGCGGTCTCGATCTCCCGTTCATCGGGCGAAAACGCCTCCAGAATCGGTTGGATCTGCGAGGGGTGGATGCTCCACATGCGGGCATAGCCGAACTCGCGAGCCGCTTTCTGGGCAGCCGCCCGCATCACGGACATGTCGCTGAACTCGGTGACCACGCAATGCGAAGGCACCTTGCCGTGGGCATGGGCAGCCGAGGCGATCTCGAGCTTGGCACGCACCACCAGCGGATGCGTGAACTGCCCTGCCGCCGCCATGCCGGCAGAGGGGATGGCGCCGCCATGGGCAGAGACAAAGTCCATCAGGCCGAAGCTCAGCGACTGCACCTGCGGGCAGGCGGCGATGTCGAAGGCACGGTGGACGGCCGCAGGCGACTCGATCAGCACCTGCAGAGGAAGATCAGGATGGCCCGCCGCCGCCAGGGCACGGGTCGCACGCTCGACGTCCTGCACGGTTTCCACCTTGGGCACCATCACATGGCACAGGCGGGCTCCGGCACGACCGACAATGGTCTGCACGTCAGCGTCAAAAGAGGGGTGATCGACCGGGTGGACACGGGCGGCCACGCGGGCTGAGGGCCCTGCCCCCAGCACCAGCTCGGCCACCAGGGCGGCATGTTCTGCCTCGCCACCGGCCGGGGCGCCATCTTCGCAGTCCAGAGTGACATCGAAGACACAGGTGCCCAGGCGCTCGGTCATCTCAGCCTGCAACTGCAGGCTTTTGCGCATCCGCAGCTCGACGCCGCTGTAATGGTCACAGACCGGCAACAGACCTCGACGGGCCTGTGCCTCCAGCAGAATGTCGCGCGGATGCGGCTTCACGAAGGCTGTCCGATCAGAGCAGGTGGGCCACGCCGGCTTGCTCGTCGGTCAGTTCCTTCAGGGTCTTGTCGATGCATTCTTGCGAGAAGGCGTCGATTTCCAGACCTTGAACGATCTTGTACTCACCGTTTTCGGTGGTGACCGGGAAGCCGAACATGACGTCCTTGGGGATGCCATACGAACCGTCCGACGGAATGCCCATGGTGACCCACTTGCCGTTGGTGCCCAGGGCCCAGTCGCGCATGTGGTCGATGGCGGCGTTGGCTGCCGAAGCGGCCGACGACAGACCGCGAGCGGCGATGATGGCGGCACCACGCTTGCCCACGGTGGGCAGGAAGGTTTCGCGGTTCCAGGTTTCGTCGTTGATCATGGCCTTGACCGACTCACCACCGATGGTGGCAAAACGGTAGTCAGCGTACATGGTGGGCGAGTGGTTGCCCCAGACGGTCAGCTTTTCGATGTCCGACACGGCCTTGCCGGTCTTGGCAGCCAGTTGCGAGGCAGCGCGGTTGTGGTCCAGACGCAGCATGGCGGTGAAGTTCTTGGCCGGCAGGTCCGGGGCCGACTTCATGGCGATGTAGGCGTTGGTGTTGGCGGGGTTGCCGACCACCAGCACCTTGACGTTGCGCGAAGCCACGGCGTTCAGGGCCTTGCCCTGGCCGATGAAGATGGCGCCGTTGACGGCCAGCAGTTCGGCACGTTCCATGCCGGGGCCACGCGGACGCGAACCCACCAGCAGGGCGTAGTCGGTGTCCTTGAAGGCGGTCATCGGGTCGCTGTGGGCTTCAATGCCGGCCAGCAGCGGGAAGGCGCAATCTTCGAGCTCCATGATCACGCCCTTGAGCGCGTTCTGGGCCTTTTCGTCGGGGATTTCCAGCAATTGCAGGATCACCGGCTGATCCTTGCCCAGCATTTCGCCGGAGGCGATGCGGAACAGCAGGGCGTAACCAATTTGGCCTGCGGCGCCGGTAACGGCAACACGGACGGGCTTTTTGCTCATGAGGAACTCCAGGAGGTTGTGTAAAACGGGTGTCGCCACAGTGCTGGACCTGTCCCAGGAACTAGCGTCCGAGCCTGCGAAACAGATCAAGAGTGTACTCTGGTTACAGCCGCCCGGTCAATTTGTCTTATGTCTTATATAAGATATGATGCGAACCCGTGCCACGCTGAAAATCACGCGGCCCACGCCCAGCCAGATGCCACCCGACACCACCATGCCACCGCCCTCACTGAGCCTATCAGACGCCAGCTCCCCGGACGCCGGCAGCATGGTCACCCCCGCCTTCAGCCCGCTGTACCAGCAGATCAAGGGCCTGATCCTGCAAAGCCTGCAGGCAGGCGACTGGAAGCCCGGCGAAGCCATCCCCAGCGAGATGGATCTGGCGGCGCGTTACCGTGTCAGCCAGGGCACGGTGCGCAAGGCCATCGATGAGCTGGCCGCTGACAACCTGGTGGTGCGCCGCCAGGGCAAGGGCACCTTCGTGGCCACCCATGCCGAGCAACATGTCCAGTACCGCTTCCTGAAGCTCAAGCCTGATGTCGGCGACATCGCTGCCGAAGGCCCGGCCCAACGCACCATCATCGAATGCCGTCGTGCCCGCGCGAGCGCCGAAGTGGCGCGCCCACTGGCGCTGCGCAACGGTGACGCCGTGCTGCAGGTCCGCAGGATCCTCGCCTTCGGCGGGATCCCGACCATCCTCGAAGATCTCTGGTTGCCGGGGCAGGCTTTCAAGGGCCTGACAGCCGAGCAAATGGCTCAGTTTCATGGCGCCACCTACGCGATGTTCGAGCTTGAATTCGGGGTGCGCATGGTGCGCGCCGAAGAGAAGATCAAGGCCGTGCTGCCCGATGAAACCCAGGCCCAATTGCTGCAGATCAGCCCTCAAACCCCTCTGCTGAGCGTGGAACGGGTGGCCTACACCTACAACAACACCCCCATGGAACTGCGTCGCGGTCTTTACCGAACCGACACGCATCACTACAGGAACGAACTCAACTAAAAAAAGAAGCAGCCCCAACTTGATGAGAAACGTCGAAAATAGGCGCCGTCCCAAGCCCCCCATTGCTGCATTGCAATAGAATTTTGGGTCGTTCGCATTTAC
>RXJO01000136.1:8219-8886 GCA_003987795.1 Curvibacter sp. | reverse complement strand
GCACTTGCATGGGGTGCAAGGGGTCGCGAGTTCGAATCCCGCCACGCCGACCATTTTATTCCAGTGAAACAATGGGTCAGCTCTCAAAAGGAGCTGACCCATTTTTTTCGTCTGAACGTTTTGTGCATCCGCTGACTGCGCCGGCCTCGGATCTCTGTCCACCCTTCGGCCTTGTCAAATAGTTCACCGATTGCATTGAACCTTGCCATGCCTGTCATCGAGTTCGGTTGTAAGGGCTCATGTCGGTCGTTATGATTCCGGTCACAGAATGTTACCCATCAATACATTTCGATGCGCTCGCCCGGAACTCTGGTGTGGGCATCGCTATCGTCTGATGGCTCAATGGAATCACCGTAATCATGAACAACGCACTGCGTGAGATATTTGCCAAGCAAGGGCGCATGGCACAGGCCCTGGATGGCTTGAGCGACGATGCTGATCTGTTTGCTGCCGGGCTGGACAGCCTGGCCATCGTCAACGTCATGCTGGCCGTTGAAGATCGTTTTGACGTCGAGATTCCCGACGAGTACCTGAACCGTGCCACGTTCTCGAGCATTGCAGCCCTGGCCGCCGTTCTGCACAAGCTGCAGGCAGAACAAACCCCCACATGAGCACGCTCACTCCACTTGACCCGGCCGAGACGCTGCCGGGCGCTGTGTCCTGTCGC
>RXJO01000136.1:0-8169 GCA_003987795.1 Curvibacter sp. | reverse complement strand
CGATCGCCGAGGTGGCCGCCCGCCACGCCCACGAGGTGGATCGTGAGGGGCGTTTCCCTTCGGAATCGGTGCAGGCCATGCGCGACTCGGGCTTGCTTGCTGCCTGGGTTCCGCAGTCCCTCGGCGGCCCGGGTCTGAGCCTTCGGCAGATCGCATCCATCTGTGCTCAGATCGGTGGTGCTTGTGGTGCAAGCGGCATGATCTTTGCCATGCACCAGATCAAGCTGTCCTCGATCGTGCACCATGCCGGCGCCTCTCCCTGGTACCAGCAGTTGCAAAAGCGTGTGGTTGCCGAGGCTTTGCTGCTTGGATCGGTGACCTCAGAGGTCGGCGTGGGTGGGGATATCCGTCGTTCATTGACCCACGTGGTCCGGGAAGGCGACCGCTTCAAACTCGACAAGCATGGCTCGGTGGTTTCGTATGGCGCCTATGCCGACGCGCTGCTGATCACGGCACGTGCAGATGAGCAGTCACCTCCCAATGGTCAGGTCATGGTGACGGTGCTGAAGAATCAGTACCAGCTCGAGAAAACGGGAAGCTGGGATGCCATGGGCATGCGCGGCACCTGCAGCGATGCGTTCATGATCCGTGCCGAAGGGGCTTGCGAACAGATCTTTGAGGCACCGTTTGCCGAAATCATCGCCAACACCATGCTGCCTGTCTCGCACATTCTGTGGGCCAGCGTCTGGTTTGGCATCGCCCACAGTGCGTTGTTGCGGACCCGTGCTCACCTGCGCTCGGTGATGAAGCAATCCGGTGGGCAGTTGCCGGCTGCTGCCACACGCCTGCCTGATCTGGTGGCCCGTGTGCAGCTCCTGCACGCGCGCCTGCTGTCGGCCGCCACCCGCTTCGAGGCTGCGATGGTCGCAGGGCAGGGCGCTTTGCCGATGTCTCTGACCACGGATCTCACCCTGCTCAAGAGCACGATGTCTGAGGGCTGTCTGGCGGTGGTCCAGGAGGCCCTGACCACGGTCGGCTTTGCCGGCTACAAGACCGAAGGCGCGGCCAGCCTGGGCCGCCACCTGCGTGATCTGCACTCCGCCCCCTTGATGATCAACAACGCACGCTTGATCGAAACCATGAGCAGCTTTTTGCTGATGGATCCCTTGCAATTCGGATTGGCCTGACATGAGCGACGCCTTGGACACGAACCCCACTTTTCTTCAGCAACTGATCGCTGCAGGCCACTTGATTCCGATGGGGGTGGATGGCCTCTATGGCAAGAGTGGTGTGTTTGAAGACATCCTCGACAAGCTGGATCGCCTGATCACGCGCTATGGCGCTGACCAAAAGGCCGAGGTGATGCGCTTTCCACCGGCCATCTCGCAACAGACTTTCGAAGAGAGCGAGTACCTCAAGACTTTCCCGCACTTCGCGGGCACGGTGCATTGCTTCTGCGGTGATGAGAGCGAACACCGCCGTATCCTTGAGTGTGTGGCTGAGGGCAAGGACTGGACCGAAGGCCAAAAGGCCTCGGGGGTGGTGCTGACGCCGGCGGCCTGCTATCCATCCTACCCGGTGGTAGCTCGTCGTGGCCCGGTCGGGGCAGATGGTGTGACTCTGGATCTGCTGTCCTACTGTTTCCGTCATGAGCCATCACTGGAGCCAACCCGCCTCCAACTGTTCCGCATGCGCGAGTATGTGCGCATCGGCACGCCCGATCAGGTGCTGGCCTTCCGTGCCCATTGGCTGGAAGCCGGTGAGAAGCTCATGCGTTCCCTGGCCCTGCCCCTGACCATCGATGTGGCCAACGATCCCTTCTTCGGCCGCGCTGGCCGTGTGCTCGCCGCCAGCCAGCGGCAACAGAAACTCAAGTTTGAACTCCTGGTGCCGGTCAACAGCGAAGAAAACCCGACGGCCTGCTTGAGCTTCAATTACCACATGGACCACTTCGGCCTGATCTGGAAGCTGCGCACCCCGGGTGACGAGGTGGCTCACACCGCCTGTGTCGGCTTCGGCATGGAGCGCATCACCCTGGCTCTGTTCCGGCATCATGGCTTTGACCCCAAGGCTTGGCCGGCTGACGTGCAGGCGGCACTGGGAGGGTTCTGATGGTGGCTGAGGCCCTCGCGCTGCCGGCCTACAGCCCGCACGCCGTGCATGCTGCCGAGCGACATTGGCCGCAGTCCAACTGCAGTCTGGATCTGTGGATCACCTACCTCCATCACCTGGGCCTTTCCCCTGAGGCCTTGATGGGTGCGCTGGTTCAGTTGGACTACGAAGGCGATCAATTCACCTTCTGCAAGTTCGAGCCTGCCGATCTGGCCAACATGCACGGTCTGGTGCTTCGTGAGTTGGCGATGTTCGATCGGCTGCAGGATCATGTGGCCGTCCAGGTGGCCCGCGGTCATCTGGTGTTGGTCGAGCTCGATGGCTTTCACATGCCCGACACCCGCAGCACCTCTTATCAGCGTGAGCACAGCAAGACCACGATCGGCATCGAATCCATCGACCCCGAGCGAGAGTTGCTGGGGTATTTCCACAATGCGGGCCGGTACGTGCTGCAAGGGGCAGACTATCGCGCCTTGTTTGCCATCGACTCGCTGGACCGCCAGGCCACCGGTGCCCTGCTGCCGTACACCGAGGTGCTGCAGCGCAAGCGCGAGCCCTTGCAGGGCGATGCGCTGCGTTCGGCTTCGCTGTCCGCGCTGCGGCAGCACCTTCTGCTGGCACCAAAAGTCAATCCGTTCCTGGTCTATCAGCAGCGTTACGAGGCTGATCTGGCGCGCGTGATCGAGCGTGGCAACGAGTTTTTTCACCTCTATGCCTTCAACCACTTCCGCCAGTTCGGTGCCGTTTTCGGTTTGCTGGAGCACTATCTGCGCTGGCTCGACGATGAGGCGCTGCTGCCCCTGGCAGATCATTGCGATCAGATCGCGGCCCAGGCCAAGCTGATGCAGTTCAGGGTGGTTCGCGCCGTGGCGCGTCGCAAGGCTGACGATTCGGGCAAGATCCTCAGTGATGTGGCCGAACGTTGGGATGCGGTCATCACAGGTTTGCGTCGTTACCTGGGCTGAGCTTGCATGGTGCTTCCTTCTTGGCAGCTGCTGGAAACCTCAGGCGGTCTGTTCGATCACCCCGGGCAGTTGCCCCAGGCTGATTCCGGCTGGCACACGGCGCCGGTACCGGGCACCGCCTGCGAAGCCTTGGCACAAGCGGGGCGGTTTGATCTGCAGGCGCCGCGGTCGCTGATGGATCAGGACATCTGGTACCGAAGCGCTTGGCAGCTTCCCGCGCCGGCGACTCTGAAGTTCGAGGGCCTGGCCGGTGTGGTCGAAGTCTGGTTGGATGGGCAGTTGCTGTGCAAGCACAGCAACATGTACCTGCCCCTGAGTCTGGATCTCCCTGCCGGGGCCTGCTCGCTGCATCTGTGCTTCAGGGCCTTGGCGAAGCTGACGCTCAAACGGCAGGGTCGGGCGCGTTGGCGGCCCCGCATGATCCAGCCCTCCAACTTGAGAGACGTGCGTCAGACGGTGCTGGGCCACATGGTCGGTTGGTGCCCGGATTGGACTCCGGTCGGTCCTTTCGGGGCGATCAGCCTGAGCTCGGCATCCGACGAGCCTGCCGTGCAGGTTCGGTCCTTGCGTGCTGATTGGGGCGAGCAAGGGGCCTGGTTGCATCTGGCCTTGCACGGGCCCCAATTGGCGCCCGGCGCCCGGATCCGGTGTGCTGGCACCTCGCTGCCCTTGACGCTGGGCGAGGATGGTTGCTGGTGGGCGGAAGGTGCGTTGGCAGAGGCCTCGTCCTGGATGCCCCACACCCATGGTCGGCCCGCGCTGCACGAACTGTGGCTGGAGGTCGGCACTCGGTCCATCCTGCTGGGGCAAACCGGGTTTCGCCGCCTCGAACTCGACCGGGAAGCTGGTGCGTTCGCTTTGCGGGTCAACGGTCTGCCGGTGTTCTGCCGTGGCGCCTGTTGGACGCCTCCCGATGTGCTGCGCCTCCGTGCTGGCCCGGAGGTCTATCGGGTGCTAGTGCAACAGATGGTCCAGGCGGGCATGAACATGGTGAGGGTGAGCGGCACCATGCTCTACGAGGAGGCAGCCTTCTTCGATGCCTGTGATGAGGCTGGCCTGCTGGTCTGGCACGACTTCATGCTGGCCAATTTCGACTATCCGGCGCGCGATGCGGGTTTTCTTGGGGAGCTCGATGCCGAGGCGCGCGGTTTCCTCGACCGCACCAGGCGTCACCCCTGCCTGGCCGTGCTCTGTGGTGGCAGCGAGGTGCGCCAACAGGCCGAGATGCTGGGGGTTGACTGGCCCGAGGACGATCCCATCTTCCAGGGGCTGCTGGCCAAGGCCTGCCTCGAAGCCCGGCCGGACGTTCCTTACGTCCCCAATACACCCTGGGGCGGACAACCCAGTTTCTCGACCGATCAGGGGGTGTGCCACTATTACGGCGTCGGTGCCTATCAGCGCGGTCTGGACGATGCCCGTCGCGCACGGGTCCGCTTTGCCAGCGAGTGCATGGCCCTGGCCCACGTGCCGGCAGAGGCGGAGTTGGCACCGGCACTGGCGCAGCAACCCATGGGGCTGCGCTGGAAGCAGGGGACGCCGCGGGATGCGGCTGCCTCCTGGGATTTCGACGACGTTCGCGAGCACTACCTGCAGCTTCTGTATGGGGTGGACCCGGCGCGCCTGCGGCGCGAAGATCCGGCACGCTACCTGGATCTGGGTCGGGCTGTCTCCTGCGATCTGGCCGAGCATCTCTTCTCGGAATGGCGGCGTCCGGATTCTGGGTGTGCCGGCGCCCTGGTCTGGCAGTTGCGAGATCTGCGAGAGGGGGCTGGTTGGGGGCTGCTGGATCACCAGGCCCGCCCGAAGCCGGTGTGGCATGCGTTGACGAGGGTGCTGCAGCCCCTGCAGGTGCTGGTCACCGATGAGGGGTTGAACGGCTTGGCTGTGCACGTGATCAATGAGGGGCCCGAGCCCTTGAAGGCCATGCTCAGCCTGCAGGTGCTCAGGGACGGGCAGCGCGTGGTGATCGAGGGCCAACGGGCGCTGGAACTGCCGGCCCATGGCGCGCTCACGCTCGGCAGCGCGGATCTGCTGGGGCGCTTCTTTGACATCAGCTATGCCTATCGTTTCGGCCCGCCCGCTCATGATGTCAGCGTGATCGTCTTGCGCGATCTGCACACGGATCAGGCCTTGGCTTGGGCCTGTCACTTGCCGCAACGGGCCCTGCCGGCCGCCGATCTGGGTCTGGAGACCCGTCTGGAATGGCGCGAGGGTGTCTGGCAACTGGGGGTGAAGGCGCAACGCTTTGCCCAGCATGTTCACTTTGTCAGCCACAGCCATCAGCCCAGCGACGATTGGTTCCATCTCCCGCCGGGCATCGAGAAGTGGATCACCCTGATGCCGCGTGCGGGCACCAGCGTCGAGCCTGCACTGGCCGGAGGCAGCTTGGCCGCGCTCAATGGGCTGTCATCGCCTTGGGTGCGCTTGGCTCCACCCCAGGTCTGACCGCTTTCCCCATCCTGTTTCCATGAAATCTGTCGTTTTTTCCGGCTGCCGAGCCCAGCTTCACGCGCCTGCCGATGGCACGTTCCACCACCTGGTTGTCCTATGCAATGCCTTCGGAGGTGAGGGGCTCTATGCCCAGCGTGCATTGGGGGTGTTGGCCGAGGACTTGGCTGCGGCCGGCATGGCGGCCCTGCACCTGGACTACCCGGGCCAGGGCGACAGCGTCGACCTGGCGGCGGATGATGATGCCACTGAGGCCTGGCTGGCCGGGGTGCGGGCGGCTTTGGGCTGGGCCAGAAGCCATTTCCCTGGGGTGGCGCTGAGCCTGTGTGGCCATCGTCTGGGCGCCTTGCTGGCCGCCGAGGTGGCCGCCACCGAGCCTGATGTGCAGGCCTTGCTGATGCTGTCACCTCCGCAGTCCGGTCGACATCTGGTGCGTGAACTGCAACTCACCGCCCAGCCGGCTGACCAGGGTGATGGCTGTTTTCTTTATGGCTGGTGGCTGTCCAAGGCCACGCTGGCAGGGCTCCAGTCGCTGGAACTGAGTGTGGTCTCCCGGCGTCCTTCGTTGGCTGTCCGGGCATTGAGCGAGTCTGGCATTCGTGCGCTGGTCAAGCTGGGACAGGCGCACGTCGCAGCGGGTGGTTGTGAGTTCGAGGTGTTCGAGATGCCCGACTTGGCGGGGCTCAGAGCGGAGCCTCATCTGGTTGAGGCTGCCGAGAACAGTTTTGCCCATGGCGTCCAGTGGCTGGCTCAGTGGGGTTCGAAAGCGTCCGTCCTTGGGCTGATGGCGGCGCCTGCCTTGCCCATGTCGACCGAGTTGAAACTGCCCGAGGGCCTGGAGAGCGGGCACCGCTTCGGCCCCGATGAGGCGTATTTCGGTGTGCTTTGTCGCCCCCGCCAGGCCTTGCCCGAGCAAGCTTGCGTGCTGATCCTGAACACCGGAGGCAATCCCCGTTCAGGTCACCACCGCCTTGGCGTGGCCTTGGCCAGAGCCCTGGCTTCTGCGGGCATTGCCTCCTTGCGCATGGATGCCAGCGGCATCGGTGACTCGCTGCCCGTGGTGCGTGGCCGCAGTCTGGCGCTTTACAGTCAGGCCTGTCCGGCAGATGTCGGTCATGCGCTGGACTGGTTGACAGGGCAGGGCTGGGCCCGCCCGGTCGTCTTCGGTCTTTGCTCCGGGGCCTACCTGGGCCTGCATGCCGCGGCCCATGAAACCCGGATGGGCGGGCTGGTGATGGTCAATCCCCAGAGCTTTCTCTGGGAAGGCCCCATCTTCGGCAGCGAAACGCCGGCAGAGGGCGGTGCGCCAGCGGAGGTCGAGATCCAGCGACTGGACCACTACTGGCGGGTCGTGTTCACGGGGCGCTTCTGGCGGCGCCTGTGGCGCGCCGAGGTGGCGGTCGCGGGGGTGCTGCGCCAGGTCGGCAAGGCCTTGTGGTTCCGGTGTGCTGCGGCTTTGCAGGCTCGCCTGCCGGCGTCCTGGGCGCTCGCGCCGAGGGCAGCCAAGGTGCAGGCGCATTTCGAGGCGCTGGCCCAGCGGCACCTGCCTCTGCTGCTGGTCTATGCAGACACCGATCCCGGACTGAACGAATTGCAGGCGTGTTTTGGTCCGGGAGGGCGCCGCCTGCTGCGCAATCCGGCGGCGAGTGTGCACCTGGTGCCCGGGGCGGATCACACTTTCACGGCCGCGGCTGATTCAGAGAACTTGATTCAAATCGTCAGGCAATTTGTGATGGCCCGGCTTGCCTGAGGTGTTCTGCGAGCTAAGTTAGTAACATTTGGCAAGCATGTGCATGAAGCTCCGTGGGGCTGGTGTGGGCTTTCGGAGTCAAGTCAGGGATATCTGGCCTCAACGGCATGCAACCGCTGTCAGCTTGTCATGCCTTCGAGTCACACGCCTGTGAAATGACACTTTGGCAGCCTCGCGGTCACTGCTGCTTTAGGGGGCTGACTCCTTGTTCCGCGCCCATTCGGTGGCACAATCGCGTCCGCAAAAGGCCCTTCCCCAGCCACTGTCGCATCCGCCAATCGGTTCAGCCGTGTCGCGGAAGGTTTATCAACCAGCTAATGCTTCCCAGAGGGAAGCGGAGGTCCGCGGAATATGAGCGATTCTTCGTCCGTCTATCAAGCCTACCAAGGCAACACCTATCTCTTCGGGGGCAACGCGCCCTACGTCGAAGAGATGTACGAAAACTACCTGGCCAACCCTGGCAGCGTGCCCGACACCTGGCGTGATTACTTCGACGCCCTGCAGCACGTGCCCGCCGTCGACGGCAGCAACGCCCGTGACGTGCCGCACCAACCGGTCATCAATGCCTTCGCCGAACTGGCCAAGCAAGGCCAGACCAAGGTGGTCGTGGCCAGCGCCGATGCTGAAATGGGTCGCAAGCGCACGGCCGTTCAGCAATTGATCGCCGCTTACCGCAATGTGGGTGCTCGCTGGGCCGATCTGGATCCGCTCAAGCGCACCGAGCGTGCCGCCATTCCTCAGCTGGAGCCGGCCTACTACGGTTTCACCGACGCTGACCAGGAAACCGTCTTCAACATCAGCAACACCTTCTTCGGCAAGGACACCATGTCCCTGCGCGAGTTGCACAACGCCCTGCGCGAAACCTACTGCGGCACCATCGGTGCCGAGTACATGCACACCACCGACCAGGACCAGAAGGCCTGGTGGCAGAAGAAGCTGGAAAGCATCCGCAGC
>RXJO01000297.1 GCA_003987795.1 Curvibacter sp. | reverse complement strand
GTAGACGCCGTCGAGGCAGGTGAGGTAGTCGCTGGTGGCCTGCTCGATGGGGGTGGCGGCGTTCTTGCCGATGTTCAGGCCCAGCAGCATGGGGGTGCTGCCGCCTTGCTGCCGGAAGCGGGCGCGCTTGACATTGGCGATGAAGGCGTCGAGCCCTTCGTTGTTGAAGCCCAGGCGGTTGATGAGAGCGTTGCTCTGGGGCAGGCGGAACATGCGCGGCTTGGGGTTGCCGGGTTGGCCTTTGGGGGTGACGGTGCCCACTTCGACGAAGCCGAAGCCCAGGGCGCCCAGGGCGTCGATGCAGCGGGCGTTCTTGTCGAGCCCGGCGGCCAGTCCGATGCGGTTGGGGAATTGCAGGCCGGCCACGGTCACGGGGTCGCTCACGCGGCTGCCGGCCCAGGCCCATTGCAGCGGTGTGCCCTGGGTGCGCGCCAGGGCATCCAGGGTCAGTTCATGGGCCTTTTCGGGGTCCATGCTGAACAAAAAAGGGCGGGCGAGGGCATAGGGCAGAAGCGACATTGGATAATTCGGGCGTTTTGAAAGTCTTCCCCGATTTTCGCCCATCTCCCTCACCCCACTTTTCGGATCCTCATGAGCACCACCACCTACACCCAAGACGAACTCAAGGCCCTGGTCGGCCAGGCCGCGCTGCACTACGTGGTGCCGGGCGAAATCGTGGGCGTGGGGACGGGCTCCACGGTCAACAAGTTCATCGATGCGCTGGCCAGCATGCGTGAGCAGATCCCGGGCGCGGTGTCCAGCTCCGAGGCCTCGACGGCCCGCCTGAAGGCGCTGGGCATCCCGGTGTTGGATGCCAACGAGGTCAGCAGCCTGTCGGTCTACATCGATGGCGCCGACGAAATCGATGGCAACGGTTACATGATCAAGGGCGGCGGTGCAGCCCTGACCCGCGAAAAAATCGTGGCCAGCCTGTCCAAGCGCTTTGTCTGCATCGCCGACGAGTCGAAGAAGGTGCCGGTGCTGGGCGGCTTTCCGCTGCCGGTGGAGGTGATCCCGATGGCGGCTGCGCGCATCATCCGTCAGTTCGCCGCCCTGGGCGGTGAAGGCGCTGTGCGTCTGAAGGATGGCCAGCCCTTGGTCACCGACAACGGCCAGGTCATCGTGGACGTGCGCGGCCTCAAGATCACTGATCCTTTGGCCTTTGAATCCGAAGTGAATCAGTGGCCTGGCGTGGTGACCGTGGGTGTGTTTGCCCACCAGAAGGCGGCCGTGTGCCTGCTGGGCACGCCGCGCGGCGTGGAAACCCTGAGCTACTGAGCCAGCAACGCGACACCACCTGTGCTGTGTTCTGAAGGATACACATCAGGTGGGTTTTTAGCCGGCAAGCATCATTTTGTATCTAAATGTAAGAAAATGATCTCTCTCAGGCAGGGGGGGTCATGTCATATCACATTGGGCCACGTGTGTTGGCCCGACAGAGGGGGCGCTACAACCCCATCCGGTTTTCTGAAGTCTTGACTCATTTGTTGTCAGCGCACGTGGCGCCGACACATCTTGACATTCTGAGCCAGCAATTCAGTTCTCGCCCCCCAGGGCGGGCCACGCTGCTGCAGGGAATGCAGGAGCACCTCAGCTTGGACTTGGGGCCGATTGGCCTGGCTGCGCGCCAGCTTTGCTCGCCACATGCCCTGGCGCACATCTGGAACAAATATCACTCATTGGGCCAGGTGTTGGCCCCCAGCGCCATGCAATGTGACCCAGATGGCGTTCGTTTGTCGTTTCAACCCTCATCCGGGGTGAGTGCCGTGGTTGAGCTTCTTGCGCAAGCAATGAGTGAAACGTTTCAATCGGCCGTAGCAAGAAACATCCACCGGCAGCAATCCGCTCTTCGCCTCGGGCGGCCCTACAGCCCAGAAGCGGGCTTGGGTTCGGTGAGCGAGTTGGCCAAGATGTTCGGTATGCCCGCTCTTTTGGTGGAAACCTGTCTTTTTTTCGAGGACGAGCCAAGGGCCTCGGTTGGAGACTGGATACAGCAATCAGGTTTTGCTGCGCGCCGCCTTGAGCGCTGGTTTGCCGAGCATTCGGTCACCCAGCAGTTGCTGCGCCGCGCTTGTTGCCTGGTCGGTGCCAGCCAGGCGGTATTGCATGGGCGTGAAACGCTGGGTGAGATCGCCTGGCAATTCGGGTTCACTGATGCAGCCCACCTGACCAGGGTGTTCAAGCGCTCCAGTGGCGGTTTGGCACCGGGTGTTTTCTCAGGGATCTTGCTCAGCGATGACATCGGCGATAGCCCCGCTTTGGCTGGCTGAAGGAGGTGATCTTGCGCCTGTTTGAAGTGCCCCTAGGGTTAACCCTAGTGTTTGAGTCGCCCTGATACAAATTGTTGAAATTTGGTCAGCGAAGATTGGAAAGTTCATATTGGGTCGAAGCTCGTTCGAACTTGGAATGCAATTCTTGACCTACTTGTGAGTGTTTACGGTTGTGTTGCGCCTAGCTGATGTGGGCGTACGCAGGCTTTTTGAACGCAGTTGGGATGAGCCGCGTAAGTGCAAGAGGGGCCGCCTCAGGGGGCTCTTGGGTAGTAGCGGCACGCTCAGGCCAGGCTCCATGTGGGTTCAAGAGGCTCGGGAGAGGTCTTTTAGGGAGTGGCTTTGAGACTAAAAATGTGTGGCGGGGGCCTGTGGGCGCTGGTGGGGGCAGGCATGGGCCTGGTGTGGCCAGCTGTCGTTTGGGCGCAGCCCGTGACGGTGGAGGTGACGCGTTACGAGGTGCAGGGGCAGACCCTGCTGCCGGCCGGTGCGGTTGACTCGGTGTTGAAAAACTTCGAGGGCCCGCAAACTTTGGACGGGCTGCGTTCTGCGGCTCAAGCGCTCGAGGCGCGTTACCGAGAGGCAGGCTTCGGATCGGTCGTGGTTCATTTGCCCGAGCAGGCCCTTGAGCCCCGTGGCCCTGTGCGTTTGCGCGTGACGGAGGGCCGCTTGGGTGACTTGTTCGTGCACGGCAATAGGTACCACAGCCTCGAGAACGTGCTGGGCAGCCTACCCAGCCTTCGAGCAGGGGAGACACCCAACCTGATCGAGGTAGACGCCAACACGGTGATGGTCAACGATAGCCCTGCCAAGTCATTGCGCGTGGTGTTTCAGCCCGGCCAAAAGCCTGGCTTGGTCGATGCCCTGGTGCGGGTCGAAGACCAAATATCTCAGCGTTGGACGCTTAGTTTGGACAATACCGGGCGCTCGTCTACGGGCTTGTATCGAACCTCGGTGTCTTACCAGGATGCGGATTGGCGTGGTGGTGATGAAGTATTGGGCCTTCGCGCCGAAACGTCTCCGACCCAATTGCGCGATAACTTGACGGTTGGATCCAGCTTGCGGTGGCCCATCTACAAACAGTTGGCCGCCTTGGAGTTGAGTGCCAATTACTCAGACGTCAAGAGTGCGACCAGCCGGACCGCCGCTGGAGATCTTTCTTTCGCGGGCCGGGGCAAAGCGCTTGGGGTCAAATACCTGCGCTACCTGGACCGCATTGGCGAGGGCAAGCAGCAGCTCAGTGTCGGCCTGGATTGGCGACAGTTTCTGAACGACTGCACATTGGGTAGCTTTGGGGCTGCCGGCTGTGGATCAGCCGCTGCCAGCGTGGGCGTGCGGCCGCTGAACCTCGCCTACAACCTTCAAAGCGTGGGCCACTACAGCGCCAATGTGCAATGGGTGGGCAACCTGTGGGCGGGGGGGCCTCATGGGCAGCAAGCTGATTTCTCAGCGGTGCGGCCAGGTGCCAAGGCGCACTACCAGGTGTTGCGTACCGGCCTCAGCACCTTCACCGCCCTGGGGCGCGACAGCACCTTGTCTTGGCGTGGCGCTCTGCAATGGAGTCCCAACGGACTGGTTCCGGGTGAGCAGTTCGGCTTGGGTGGAGCCGGTTCGGTGCGTGGCTACCTGGAGCGTGAACTGGTTGGCGACCAAGGTGTGAGCACCTCGCTTGAGTGGAGCACCCCTGTGCCATCGATCAGCCAAAGCCCGACTTGGGCTCAAGTTTGGGGCAATGCACCGGCATTGAGTGCCGCGGCATTTGCGGATTTGGGGCACTTGAGCAATCGCTTGGGCACTCAATGCCTGGCCGGAAGCGCTTCCTGCAATTTAGTCAGCGTGGGGGCAGCGTTGGTGTTGGCACAGCAGGGGCGTTGGCAGTCTCGCCTGGATTTGGCCCACGCCTTGCGCAATGCGTCTGTCACCCAGCGTGGCCACAACAGAATTCACATTTCTTTCAGCTATGTTCTCTGATCGCGTGAACAGCCGGCACCGGCTCAAACAGGTGGCTGCGGCCGTGGTGGTGTTTTTGGCGTCGATTCGCTCGGGCGGAGCCTGGGCAGCGGGGCCTTTGCCGGCTGGCCTGCCGCCTTTGCCCAGTGGCCCTCGGGTGGTTTCGGGCTCGGTAAGCAGCCAGCAAAGTGGTAACAACCTGACACTGACCACCAGCCCCAACAGCGTACTGGACTGGCAGCAGTTCTCGATTGGTAGCGGGTACAGCGTTTATTTTCAGCAGGCCGGCGCGACCAGTCAGGTATTGAACCGGGTCACAGGGCACGATCCCAGCTACATCTTGGGCAACCTGGGCAGCAACGGTCGGGTGTGGTTGATCAACCCCAACGGCGTGTTGTTCGGGCAGAACGCCCGCATTGATGTCGGGGGCCTGGTGGCCACCACACTGAGCGTCAGCACGGCCGATTTCATGAGTGGTAACAGCAAGCTGCGGGCTGTGAGCGATGGGGGCCTCGGCATCGTAAACCGAGGCGTGATTCGGACGCCCTACGGTGGCCAGATCCTTCTGGCAGGCCAGAAAGTCGACAATCAGGGCTCCCTGGAGGCCCCGGGCGGCCAAGTAGGTTTGTTGGCCACCAGCAGCGTTGACCTGCGTGACACTGGCCTGCCTTATCTGGGTTTTCAGGTGCCTGTGCGTGACGGCACGGTAGACAACAGTGGCCGCGTGAGCGGCAACCAAATTGATGTCTATGGCGGCGTCATCAACCAAACCGGCCTGGTACAGGCCGACAGCCTGGGCTTGAACGCGCAAGGCCAGATCGTGCTGAGCGCGAGCGGTGCCTTGAATGTCAGCGGGCGTGTCGACGCCAGCAACACGGCAGGCGATGGCGGCAGCATTCGACTTGAGGGCCAGCAGGTGCGCTTGACAGATACCGGCGTCGTCGATGCATCAGGCTCGCGAGCGGGCGGGCAGGTGGTCTTGATGGGAGAAGCCAGCACAACGGTTCATGGCCAGATTCTGGCCCGGGGCCAGCAAGGCGCGGGCGGCTTGATCGAAACCTCTAGTCACGGCAGCCTGGCCATCAGCCGCGCGCCCGATGCGTCCAGCACGGCCGGCAAGCCCGGCACCTGGCTGATTGACCCTTACGACATCACCCTTCAGGACACCGGCCCCGACAGCAACATCGGTGGCACGGGGAGCAATCTGAGCGCAAGCGGCGACAGCGCCATCCTCAGCACCGGCACCGTGACCAGCGCCCTCAATGCGGGTACCAGCGTGGTGGTCAGCACTGGCGCCAGTGGCACGCAGGCAGGCAACATCACCGTGGCCAGCCCGATCGCGGTGAGCACACCGACCACCGGGCCTACGCCAAGTTTGACGTTGAATGCGGCGGGGAGCATCAATATCAATGCCGGCATCAGTGCAAATTCGAGTGGCGGCAAGTTGAACCTGAACCTGAATGGCAATCAAGCCAATGCGGGCGGACAAAACACGCTGAGCGCTGCCGTTGACCTGAATGGTGGCACGCTCAACTCCAACACCACGCTGAACCTGAGCTCTGGCTCCTCTTTGGCGAACGCCACGGTCGAGGGTGCAATGACTGCCAGCTCGGGCAGCGTCTCGATGAGCAATGTGACGGCGCAAAATGCGATCAGCCTTGGTGGCTCGGCAGGCCTGTCGGTTGGGAACGCGTCAACCTTGACGCTGAATGGTGGGATGAACTGGGCGTCGACGGGGGATGTTGGAGGTGCTGGGACTCTGGTGGTGCCGACAGGGCAGACGTTACTGAAAACGGGGGCAGGAAATTTCTCGATTGGGACCTTGAACAATGCAGGCACGATAGAGCTTGGAGCAGGCTCTAGGGGGCTGTATTTGACGGGTAATAGCCAAGTGTTGAACAACACGGGCATTATTCGTTTTAGCAGTGACGACGACCGAGATGGAGGGTTCACAACGTTTAACAGCTCAGGCACTTTGAACAACAGCGGCACGCTGGAGGTGACAGGGGCAGCTGCAGTCAATGTGGCGCCGTGGGTTCTTAATAGCACTGGGGGTACTTACCGGACAACAGGCTCAGGTCGCCTGAGTTTGAACGCTCCAACCGGTAATTACAGTGGGTTGACCACACTCGCCGGCAGTGATATCAGCTTCGGTGGAGTTGCTCAGACTTTCACTGATGGCTTTGATGCGACAGGTGTGCTGAATTTGACCAGTGGAACTGCCAATTTTGGGAGCAGCACCTTGTCTCACGGGGTCAATTTAACGGGATCAGCGCTCTTGTCGGTGGCCGATGGCAAGACGCTTACGACAAATGCGGGTTTGAGTCTGGAAGGTTGGGCTGCCTTGGCGGTGGGGAGCGCGTCAACCCTGAACCTCAGCGCAGGCATGAATTGGGCCTCAACCGGCAGTATCAGCGGCGCTGGTAAATTGGTGCTTGCCTCAGGTCAACTCCTGACTAAAACCAAGGCTACCGGTGATATTGGTGTTGCTCAATTTGATAATCAGGGTACGATCGATTTCAGGTCTTCAGGTGCTATTTCACTGTCGGGTGTATTGAATAATCAAGGCGTGATGCAGTATTCGGGTGAAGGCACGTTAACGATTCAAGGCGCTGCCGGAACAATCAATAACACCGGCATGATCGTCAACTCTGGATTCGCTCCGTTTTCGATTGGCATCGGGGGTTTCAACAATATTGGGGGCACTCTCAGTGGGCGTGGGGTTTCTCCACTGATTTTTAACGGTGTCAATCAGTTCAGCGGCGGAACCCGTTTTCAAGGCAGTGGTGTTCAGATTGCCGGGGGCACGTTCGCCACTGACGCCACTGTCACAGGCCAGGTAACCCAAGTGTCAGGTGTTCTGGATCTGGGCAATGCGACGCTCAACGCCGGGACTCAGTTGACGGTGAGCGGCGGCTCGGTCCAGGCCTCGGGCGCCACCTTGGCTGAGGGCGCAAGCCTGTTGCACAACGACCGGGGCAACCTGAGCATCAACGGCCTCAATAACCAAGGCCAGATTGTCAACACCAATGGCACTTTGACCTTGGGCGGCACAGGGGTTCACAGCGGCAGCTTTGCTGCCAGCAATGGCAGCACCATCGCTTTTACAGGCAGCCAGACCTTGGATGGCGCCAGCTTCCAGGGGGCTGGGGCCTATGTGGGGGCTGCGGGTGCCGTGCGCATTCAGGGCCAGGGCCTGACACTGGCCGACGATGTGAACCTGGCCTTGCAGACTTTGCAGCCCACCGGCTCGGGGCCCATCATCAATAACGGTGTCGTCACTGGTCGCGGGTATGTTTACAGCGGCTCGTTCATTAACACTGATTTGGGCTCGCTGGAGTTGGACGGCGGCGGCGTGGCTGGCGACTTCACCAACTCAGGCTTTTTCAATGTGAGTGGTAATGTGCGGTTGAGTGGGGCGTCTGCCCGTCTGATTGACGGCGACTTGACCTTGAACGCCGGAAGCACCCTGCAACGCGGCAATGGGCCTTTGATCTGGGAAGGCGGACGCATCGGGGGGGACGGCACCGGCGTTGGCACCTTATCGTTTGCGAGTGGCGGTAGTTTTGCATTCGGCGGAAGTGGCGATCGTGTATTGGATGGAATGAACCTGGCGTTCTCCAACCTGACTTTGCCGAGCGGCTCCTTGACGCTGCAATCGGGACAGCTGAATTTCTCCGGGACGACCAGCTTGCCCTCGGAGACGACTTTGAATCTGGCGGGTGGCACCCTGACCAACCAGGGGGCCATGCAGGTTGGCGGTACGTTCAATGCCCTGGCTGGTACGTACGCCGGCACAGGTAGCCTGAGCATGGTTGGCGGCACATTGAACATGGGTGCTCACAGCACAACGAACTGGACCAACTCGGGGCAGCTCAGCAACACCGGTGTCTTGAACCTGGCGGGGCAAACCTTCAACAACCCCGTCAGCAATGCCACCAGCGGCACGATCAATGGAGGCAATGGCCTGGTGTTCACTCAACCCTTCGACAATCAGGGAACTCTGAACATCAACCCAGGGGCCACAGTGACTTTTGGCGCGGGCCTGAATCAAAGTGCCGGGATTATCCAGCTGGGGCTCCGCTCTGACGGCCCAGCCACCCTGATCGCTGGTGGTACAGGCCTTCAGGTCAGCGGCGGCACGTTGGCAGGCAGTGGCACGGTTCAAGGTAACGCGAATTTCACCGGTGGCAGCCTCTCGCCGGGTTATTCGCCGGGCTCGTTGAGCATCACCGGTAACCTGACCTTGGGTGCCGGTAGCACGACGGTCATCGATCTGGGAGGCACCTCGGCGGGCACTTCCTACGATGTGATCACCGTTGGTGGTGTGGCCGCTTTGGGGGGCACGCTGCAGCTCAACCAATACGGAAGCTACGTGCCAGCTGCCAACGACAGTTTTTCGATTTTGAACTTTGCGTCCAGCACGGGCAGCTTTGCCGCGGTCAATGCGGTGTCGCCCACCAGCAGCTGGAGTTTGAGCACCAACACCGCACCCACGAGCTATACCGTGACTTCTGCGGCGGCACCAGCACCAGCACCAGCACCAGCACCAGCACCAGCACCAGCACCAGCACCAGCACCAGCACCAGCACCAGCTCCAGCTCCAGCTCCAGCTCCAGCTCCAGCTCCAGCTCCAGCTCCAGCTCCAGCTCCAGCTCCA
>RXJO01000348.1 GCA_003987795.1 Curvibacter sp. | reverse complement strand
GGCCAGCATGAAGGGGAAGGTATGGCCCGGCCCCTTGTCGGTCACTTGCAGGCTGAACATGGCGGTGTAGAAGTCCACCATGCGGTCGAGGTCGAAGCACGACACGCCGAAGTGGGACAGGTTGGTGGCATAGGTGGCGCTCATGGTCGCGGTCTCCGGGGGGGGGGGCGCTGCTGCGGGCTCAGCGCTGGCCGTCGTGCACCGAGACCTGTTCCTTCGTCAGGCCACCGAGTCGGGCATGCACCCGGCCGCCGGTGCCCATGACGAGGGCGAACAGGATCTCGTCGGGGCGCGGTGCGTCCTGGATGCCCACTTCCATGCTGTTGAAGTGGCTGCGCACATAGGCCGCATGGATGTAGTGCAAGGGCACCATCAGCCGGTAGCCCGTGGCGGCCACCGCCTTGGCCGCCGGCACGATGGCCTTGGGTTCGCCCAGCACGGCACGCATGGCCCAGCCGCCGGCTTCATGCCAGACCGCGCCGTGCTCCATCTCGCCGTTCACGCCCACGATGGCGGCCTTGCTGTAGACCTCGATCTTGTCCTTGCCGCCCAGGGTGTCCACCAGCTCCTGGGCCAGCAGCGTGCCGAGCTGGCGCAGCTCGGCCATGAAGGGCAGCAGGTCAGGCTCGTAGCGGCCGGCATAAGGGTTGCGGATCACGGCGCAGGCGGCTGCCAGCTTCAGGGGCGTGTCGGCCACCGGGCCCCCTTCGTGGTAGGTGGTTTCGATGGTCAGGCTGCGTTTGCGGATTTGGATCAGGGACATGGTGTGACTTTCATTGTTTGGGGATGTTGGCCTCGGCCACCAGCTGCGTCCAGCGCTGGAGTTCCGTGGTCAACAGGGTTTTCATATCTTCGGGGCTGCTGGCGCGGGCCTCGCCGCCCATGTCGGCCAGCCGAGCCCTCAGTGGGGCTTGCTGCAGGGCCAGGCGCACCTCGGCGTTCAGGCGCTCGATCACGGGGCGCGGGGTGCCGGCGGGCGCCATCAGGCCGGCCCATGAGCTGACCTCGTAGCCCGCCACGCCCTGTTCGGCCACGGTGGGCAGATCGGGCATCAGGGCCCAGCGCTGGGCGCTGGTCACCGCCAGCGCGCGCAGCTTGCCGGCTTTCAGATGCGACATCACCGCGGTGGGGGGCGCGATCGCCATCGGGAGCTCGCCGGCCAGCACCGCGGTGATGGAGGCCGCATCGCCCCGGTAGGGCACGTGCTGCATCTCCACCTTCGCGGTGCGGGCCAGCAACTCGCCGGCCAGGTGGTGGGTCGAGCCGACGCCTGCCGTGCCGTAGGACACGCTGCCCGGCCGGGCCTGCGCGTCGGCCAGCAGCTGGTTCAGAGTGCGGTATTTGGAGTCGGCCTGCACCACCAGCAGGAAGGGGAAGAAGGTGATGGTGGAGATCATCTCGAAATCCGCCACCGACCGGTAGGCCAGCTTCTGGTAGAGCGCGCCGGCGACGGCATGCCCTCCGGTGGCCAGCAGCAAGGTGTAGCCGTCCGGCTTGGCACGTGCCACCGTGCCGGCGGCGATGTTGCCGCCCGCGCCGGCCTGGGCTTCCACCACCACGGGCTGGTTGAGGCCTTTGCCCATCTCTGCCCCCATCAGGCGGGCGATGGTGTCGGCATTGCCGCCAGGGGCGAAGCCCTGGTAGATCTTGATGGGGCGCTCGGGGTAGCCCTGCGCCCAGACCGGAGGCATGGCCGTGGCCAGGGCTGCCCAGCCCATGAAGCGTCTGCGTTGCATGCGGGGTGTCTCCTTTTTTTTCTGAGCGGGACCACCGGGTGCTGCCGGGGTGGCCCGCCGCTGGCCTGCAACGTGGTTCAGGCCTGCGCCACGATGGGATTGCGCAGGATGCCGATGCCTTCGATCTCGACCTCGCACACATCGCCGGCCTTCATGAAGCGCTGCGGTTTGCGGCTCCAGCCCACGCCGGCGGGTGTGCCGGTGGCGATCACGTCGCCCGGGCTCAGCGTGAAGATGGTCGAGGCGTAATTGATGAGCTTGGCGATGTTGAAGATCATGTGCCCGGTGTGGCTGGACTGCAGCACCTCACCGTTGAGGCGCACCTCCAGCTTCAGCGGGCGGTTGGGTTCGATCTCGTCGGCCGTCACCATCCAGGGGCCGAAGCCGCCGGTCGATTCGAAGTTCTTGCCCGAGGCGATCTGCTTGGCGTGGAACTGCCACTCGCGAATGCTGCCGTCGTTGTAGCAGGCGTAACCGGCCACGTGCTCGAAGGCCTGGCTCTCGGGGATGTCGCGGCCACCCTGGCCGATGATCACGGCCAGCTCGCCTTCCCAGTCCAGCGTTTCGGAGACGCGAGGCAGCACGATGGGGCCGTTGTGCGGCGTCTGCGAGCGCCAGACGCGCAGGAAGATCGGCGGTTCTTCCGACAGTTCACGCTGCATGCCGGCGGCCAGCACCTCCTGATGGTGGTCCATGTAATTGCGCACGGCGCAGATGATCTTCTCTGGCTTGGGGATCACGGGCAGCAGTTGCACCGCGTCGTAGGCGGCCACGGGGGCCCCCGCGCTGGCCAGCAGGGCATCGCGTTCGGCAAAGCGCGGGCTGCCCACGAATTCGGCCAGGGTGGCCACGCCGCTGGGGCCGGCCAGATCGATGACCTGGCCATCGACCACAGCGCCCCAGGATTCGCGACCGGCATGTTGGTAAGAGATCAACTTCATTCAAGGCTCCTTGGTGGTGAGTCCGGCACCGCGACGGTTCCGGTTGTTTGTGCATGGCGTTTATTTTTATGCATAAAAAGTTGAAATAGGCATGGTAGAAACCATTACGCACGAAACAGGAAAATATGGCTAACGTATGATCTGGTCCAGACACCCGGCCGATCACCATGGACAGCACCGACACCACCACCACCGACCTGCCGCTGGCAGAACGCGCCTACCGCAGCCTGCGTCAGGCCATCGTGCGTTGTGAATTCGAGCCCGGGCAGCGTCTGCGGGTGGATGAGCTGAGCCGGCGCTACGACATCAGCAGCAGCCCCGTGCGCGAAGCCCTCAGCCGCCTGAGCGAGCAGGGCCTGGTGCGCGCTTTCGACAACCGTGGCTTTCGGGTGGCGCCGCTCAGTGCCGAGGGCATTGCTGACCTGACCCGGGTGCGTCTGCTGGTCGAGTGCGAGGCCCTGCGTGAGTCCATGGAGCGCGGTGACGATGCCTGGGAGGCCGACATCGTGGCTGCAGCGCATTCCCTGGGCCGGGTCGAACAGCGCATGGGCGCAGGGCCGCTGGCGCTGGACAACGATTGGTCGGACCGGCACCGGGCCTTCCATCTGGCCTTGTATGCGGGCTGCCGCTCACCGCTGCTTGGGCAGATGGTGATCGAGCTCTTCGATGCCGCCGAGCGCTACCGGCGCTTTTCGGCCTTGCATCGCGTGGTGGACCGGCACAAGCATGCCGAGCACCAGCAGCTCATGACCTCGGTGCTGGCGCGAGACATCGACGCCGCGCTCACCCTGTTCCGCCAGCACATCCGGGGCACCGAGCGTCTGGTGACCCAGGCGCTGGAGGCGATGCAACTCGCATCGACCGGCGCCACGGCCTAGGCGCCGGGCCAGGCCCCAGCCCCCGACACACTGACCCGCGCTCACCTGCGCTCACCTGAGCAGGTGGGTTGGCGCGCTCTGCGGGGCCCTGGCAGAGGCGCGTTCATCCAACAGGCCCCAGCCTCATACCGGCCCGTCTGGCTTTGATGCAGGCCAATCTTTTGCGCTTGGTTTATCAGCGAATTCTGAGCAATCGCCCAGTTTTGATCGCTTGTTGAGACCCACCCTGCGAGCCCAAACTTCGCAGGCATCAACGCATCCCCAACGCATCAACGATCAGGAGATTGAACATGAGCCAGCTTGTCTACGCCGCCAAGGTCACCCACATTCCCCGGATGATCCTGTCCGAGCAACCGGGGCCTCTGCATGGTTGCCGCAGCGACGCCACCGAGGGCCTGCTGTCTGTGGGCCAACAGATCATGGAAGCCGGGGCCGACACGGTGGTGATCCTCGACACCCACTGGCTGAGCAATGCGGCCTACCACGTCAATGGTGCCGCCCGCTTTGAAGGGGTGTTCACCAGCAGCGAGTTCCCGACCCAGCTCAGCGAGCTGCCCTATGCCTACGACGGCCAACCGGCGCTGGCCTTTGCCATGGCGCAGGCAGCCAGCGCGGCCGGCGTGAAGACGATCGCGCATCAAAAGTCTCACCTGGGCCTGGAGTACGGCACGCTGGTGCCGCTGCACTTCATGCAACTCGACCCCAGCATCCGCGTGATCTCGGTCTCGGGCTGGTGCGCGTTCGCCACCATCGACGAAAGCCGCCGAGTGGGCGCCGCGTTCCGCGACGCGATCGAGCGCTCGGGGCACCGCGTGGCCTTGCTGGCCAGCGGCTCGCTGTCGCACCGCATCCATGACAACCACGAGGTGCTCGACCGGCCCTATGAGATCAGCGACGAGTTCAACCGCCAGTGCGACCTGCGGGCCCTGGAGTTGTGGCAGGCCGGTCGTTGGGCCGAGTTCACGGCCATGCTGCCGAGCTACGCCAAAGCCTGCACCGGCGAGGGCTGGATGCACGACACCGCGATGCTGCTGGGCGCGCTGGGCTGGGACCACTACCGGTCGCCGGCCAGCGTGGTGACGCCTTATTTCGTCGCCTCGGGCACGGGTCAGGTCATCGCGAGCCTGCCCGTGGAGCCCTGGCACCCCGCTTCTGCCACTGAGCCTGCCACTGCTGAAGCCACGGCGTGAGAAATTCGTGGAAGGCCTCGGCCGCAGGCGGGGCCGCCCGCACGCTGGAGCGGTAGAGGCAGACCTGCCGGATCACCTCCGGCTCTTTGACGCGCCGCATCACCAGGCCCAGCGGCCGGGCCACGACGGCAATGTAGGCGGGGGCCAGGGTGGCGCCCAGGCCCTGGGAAGCGATGCCCAGGGCGGTCGAGATGTTGTCCACCACTTCGACGGGCAGGATTCTCGAGCCCTCCGGCGCATTGAGGTGCATCTGGGCCACGCTGCGTTCATGATCGCGTCCGGCGGCCACGATGTGTGCATGGCGCAGATCCGCCCAACTGAGCGATTTCTGCCCGGCCAGCGGATGGGTCGGCGCGCACCACAGCACCCAGGGGCTGTCGAACACCGGCATCGACTCCACGTGCTCGATGCCGCTGCGGTCCGGCCCGACCGCCAGGTCGAGGTCGCCGCTCACCACCTTGTCGACCAACTCATCCACGGGGGTGTCGCGGATGCGGATCACGACCTTGGGACGGGTCTCACAGAAGGCCTTGATGGCCGCAGGCAGCACGGCACTGGCCAGCACCATGGGCGCGCCGATGCGCACCACGCCTGAGGCCCGGTTGCGCACGTCTGAGGCCGTGGATTCGGCCATCTGAAGGTGCCTGAGCACGGTGCGCGCCGAGCCCAGGAAGTCGCGGCCCGCGCTCGACAACTCGACCCGGCGTGTGCTGCGGTCGAACACCCGGAACCCGAGCGTCGACTCGAGTTCGGCAATCAGTTGGCTGACGGCCGAGGACGACAGTCCCATCTGTTCGCTGGCCCCCGCAAAGCTGCGGGCATCGGCCACGCTCACAAAGGCTTCGAATTGTCTGATCGTGAAACGGGTCAAGGGCATGGGGCATTTTGTATCCGTTTTGCAGCGCGCGGATTGTCCGTTTTTACTTATGAATCCCTCAGTATTTGTCGTTTGTTGGCGGCAGATACGAACCGGATACTCGCGCCCTGCTTTCATCTCTTGATCAGGTCAGCCAACGTGAACCTCAGCCCCGAACTCCACGCAACGCTCGCTGCGCAATTGCACGATGCCCAGCGCACGCGCATCCAGCTAGAACAGTTTTCACGCCTCCATCCGACCATGGACATCGAGGACAGCTACGCCATCCAGAGCGCCTGGATGAAGCTGTGCCTGGCCCAGGGCCGGCAGGTGATCGGGCACAAGATCGGCCTGACCTCGCGGGCAATGCAGATCTCTTCGCAGATCACCGAGCCGGACTACGGCACCCTGCTCGACGACATGCTGATCCCCGACGGATCGGAGATCCGCACCGACCGCTTCATCCAGCCCCGGCTGGAGGTCGAGTTCGCCTTCATCCTCGCCAAGCCCCTGCAGGGCCCCGGCGTGACGATCTTCGACGTGCTCAATGCCACCGACCATGTGGTGCCCGCCCTGGAGCTGATCGACGCCCGCATCGAGCAGTTCGACCGCCATACCAAGGCGCCGCGCAAGGTGCTGGACACGATCGCCGACAACGCGGCCAACGGCGGCATCATCCTCGGTGGACGCCCCATGCGCCCCCATGAGGTCGACTGGCGATGGGCCGGTGCCCTGCTGTTCAAGAACGGGGTCATCGAAGAATCCGGCCTGGGCGCGGCGGTCCTCAACCACCCGGCCAACGGGGTGGCCTGGCTGGCCAACAAGCTGGCGCCCCACGGCCAGTCGCTGGCGGCGGGAGAGATCGTGCTGGGCGGCTCGTTCACCCGCCCCGTGGCCTGCGCCGCAGGCGACGTGTTCCATGCCGACTACGGCACCCTGGGCTCCATCTCGGTGAGGTTCGCATGAGCCAGACCCCTCGCAACACCTTCAAGGATGCCCTGCAGGCTGGGCGTCAACTGGCTGGGCTCTGGCTCGGTCTGGCAGACCCTTATGCCACCGAGCTGTGTGCCGGCCTGGGCTACGACTGGATGCTGATCGACGGCGAGCATGGCCCCAACGATCTGCGCTCCATGCTGGGGGCCTTGCAGGCCGCCGCGCCTTATGAAACCGAAGCCGTGGTGCGCATTCCACACGGGGACCCGGCCTTGATCAAGCAGGTGCTGGAGATCGGTGCCCGCACGCTGTTGATCCCCATGGTCGAGTCGGCGCAAGCCGCTCGCGGCCTGGTTCAGGCCATGCGCTATCCGCCGCAGGGGATCCGGGGCGTGGGCAGTGGCCTGGCCCGCTCATCTCGCTGGAGCCGCTACCCCAACTACCTGCACGAGGC
Source organism: Curvibacter sp. (assembly GCA_003987795.1). Lineage (GTDB taxonomy): Bacteria > Pseudomonadota > Gammaproteobacteria > Burkholderiales > Burkholderiaceae_C > Curvibacter. The sequence continues at coordinate 1,921 of RXJO01000348.1, read as the reverse complement.
CAATGAGCGGATGTGCCTGCTGGTCCAGGTCGAGACCGCCGAGGCCCTGGGTGAGCTCGATGCCATCGCCCAGGTCGAGGGCGTTGATGGCGTGTTCATCGGCCCGGCCGATCTGTCGGCCTCGATGGGCCTGCTGGGCCAGCCAGCGCATCCCACCGTCAAGGCGGCGATCGAGCAGGCCATCCGGACCATCCGTTCGCATGGCAAGGCGGCGGGCATTCTGTGCACCGACGAGGCGCTGGCCAAGCACTACACCCAGGTCGGCGCCCAGTTCGTGGCCATCGGCGTGGACACGACGCTGCTGTCCCAGGCCGCACGCGCCTTGTTGCAACGCTACCGCGACCAAGCCACCCCCACGGAGACGCGCCATGGCTACTGAAATGCATCAGAGCCTGCGCGCCGTGTTTGCGGGCCGCCTGTTCACAGAGCCTGCAGAGATGGCCCCTTTTCTGACCGACTGGCGTGGCAAGTGGACCGGTGCGGCGTGGGCCGTGGTGCAACCCGACACCCCTGAGGATGTCGCGAGCGTGATGCGCTGGTGTTGTGAAAAACGCGTTCCCGTGGTCCCCCAGGGCGGCAACACCGGGCTGTCGGGGGGGGCGACGCCCGATGTCTCGGGTCGCTCCGTCGTGCTCTCGCTGGCCCGCTTGCAGCGGATCCGCGACATCGACGTCAGCAACAACACCATCACGGTGGATGCCGGGCTGACCCTGCTCGCCCTGCAGGAAGCCGCCAAGGCGGCCGGGCGACTGTTTCCCCTGAGCCTGGCGGCCGAGGGCAGCTGCACCATCGGTGGCAACCTGGCCAGCAATGCCGGCGGGGTCCAGGTGCTGCGCTATGGCAATGCCCGCGAGCTGTGCCTGGGCCTGGAGGTGGTGACCGCCGAAGGCGAACTCTGGAACGGCCTGCGTGGCCTGCGCAAGGACAACACCGGGTATGACCTGCGGGATCTGTACATCGGCAGCGAAGGCACCCTGGGCATCATCACCGGGGCCACCTTGAAGCTGTTCCCCCAGCCCGCCAGCCAGGTGGTCGCCTGTGTGGCGGTCGCCACACCGGCGCAAGCCGTCGATCTGCTGGCGCTGGCCCAGTCTCGCCTGGGGGCCGGCCTGACTGCCTTCGAGCTGATGAGCGACGCCTGCCTGCAACTGGTCGAGAAGCATGTGCCGGGTACCCGCTTCCCCTTGGGCGAACGCAGCCCCTGGTACGTGCTGCTGGAGCTGTCGAGCGAGCAGGGCGGCGCCGAGGCCACGGCCCATCTCGAGAGCCTGCTCGAATCGGCTTTTGAGCAAGACCTGATCGCCGATGCCGCGCTGTCGTCCAACCTCTCGCAGTTCGAGGCCTTGTGGGCCTTGCGCGAGAACATCTCGGAGGCCCAGGGCGCCGAGGGCAAGACGATCAAGCACGACATCTCCTTGCCGGCGTCCCGGATCGCCGAATTCATCGAGACCACCAGCGCGGCCATCGAGGCCAGCAGCCCCCTGGTGCGCATGGTGGTGTTCGGTCACCTTGGTGATGGCAACCTGCATTACAACCTCTCGCCCGTGGCCGGGGCCTCGGTCCACGATTTCGTGGCGCTGGAGCCGGCCATGAACCAATGGGTTCATGACGCCGTGGCCGCCCGAGGCGGATCGATCTCTGCCGAACATGGCCTGGGCGTGCTGCGCCGCGATGAATCCGCCCGCTACAAGTCGGCCGTCGAGCTTCAGCTGATGCGCCGCATCAAGGCGGCACTGGACCCCTTGGGTCTGATGAATCCCGGCAAGTTGCTGGCCTGAAATCCACAGGCATCCACACGCCCCTGCCCACCCCCGCGCTTTTGCGAAAACACCCTCTTGGAGAACATCATGAGCCATCCTTCACTGGACGTTGCAGGCATTCGGGTGTCACCCGACCATTACATCAATGGCCTGCGTGTCGC
>RXJO01000192.1 GCA_003987795.1 Curvibacter sp. | reverse complement strand
CAAGGACGGCGGCATCTTCACCAGCAACTGGGAGCTCTACCGGGCCGAGATCGCCCTGGTCGAGCTGTTCGAGGAGCTGGCGGCCAGCCATGGCATCCAGCTGCGCATGTTCCACGGCCGGGGCGGCACGGTGGGGCGTGGGGGCGGCCCGAGCTACCAGGCCATCCTGGCCCAGCCACCGGGCACGGTGCGCGGCCAGATCCGCCTGACCGAGCAGGGCGAGGTGATCGGCTCGAAGTACGCCAACCCCGAGATCGGGCGCCGCAACCTCGAGACCCTGGTCGCCGCCACCCTGGAGGCCACGCTGCTGCAGCCCACCAAGCCGGCCACCAAGGCTTTCCACCAGGCCGCCGCCGAGCTGTCGCAGGCCAGCATGGGCGCTTACCGGGCCCTGGTCTACGAGACCACCGGTTTCACCGACTATTTCTTCGGCTCCACGCCGATCCGCGAGATCGCCGAGCTCAACATCGGCTCGCGCCCCGCCTCGCGCAAGGCCAGCCAACGCATCGAGGATCTGCGCGCCATTCCCTGGGGCTTCAGCTGGGGCCAGTGCCGCCTCACCTTGCCGGGCTGGTTCGGCTTCGGTTCGGCGGTCGAATCCTTCCTGGCCCGCCCTGCGGCCGCCGGCAAGGACGGGCGCAAGGAGGCCTTGGCCCTGTTGCAACGCATGTACCGTCAATGGCCCTTCTTCCGCACCTTGTTGTCGAACATGGACATGGTGCTGGCCAAGAGCGACCTGGCCCTGGCCTCGCGCTATGCCGAGCTGGTGAGCGATTCGCGCCTGCGCAAGAAGGTGTTCGCGATGATCGAGGCCGAGTGGCACCGCACGGCCGAGGCCCTGACCCTGATCACGGGTGACAAGCAGCGCCTGGCCCACAACGAGGCGCTGGCCCGGTCCATCCGGCACCGCTTCCCCTACATCGACCCGCTGCACCATCTGCAGGTCGAGTTGGTGCGGCGTTACCGTTCGGGCAGCGAATCGGATGAGCGCGTGCAGACCGGCATTCACATTTCGATCAACGGCATCGCGGCCGGTCTGCGCAACACGGGTTGAGCACGCACTGACCGGTTGGAAGCCGGTTGGGCGCATACTGGCGCGCAAATTGCAATGAAACAAAGCAGGCCTTCGGGCCTGCTTTTGTTCTGGGCATTTCTGTTTCTTGCAGCAAGGTATTCGATATGGTGGGCCCGATGTGGAGTCCGGTGTGGCAGATGGGGTGGCGGTCCGGCTGGCACTACAAGTTTTTGCTCAAGGGCGTGCGCGCCCTGATCGCGCTGACGGCGGTGGTGGCGGGCGCCTGGTGGCTGGACGAGACGGCCGCGCTGATCCCCCTGGTCCTGGGCGTGAACGCCAGCGCCCTGGCCGAGACCGACGACAGCTGGCGCGGGCGCCTGCGGGCCCTGCTGATCACCTTGCTGTGCTTTGCCGCCATGGCGCTGGCGGTGCAGTTCACGCTGCACAGCAAGCCGGCGCTGATGGCGGTGCTGGCCCTGGCCGCGGTGGGCCTGGCCCTGCTGGGGGCCTTGAGCGAAAGCTACCGGGCCATCGGCTCGGCCACCTTGATCCTGGGGCTCTACACCGCTTTGGCCGCGCACGGTGACGGGGCTGCGGCCCCGGGGTTGCCGCATGCGCTCCTGCTGCTGTCGGGTGCGGCCTGGTATGGGCTGCTGTCGGTCTGCTGGGCAGCCTGGTTCCCCAACCTTCAGGTGGTGCAGAACCTGGCGCTGCTCTATGAGGCCCTGGGGGAGTACCTGCGCCTGAAGTCGCGCCTGTTCGAGCCGGTGCGCGGCGTGGACATCGAGCGCCGCCGCGTCGGCCTGGCCCTGCAGAACGGGCGTGTGGTGCAGGCCCTGAACCAGACCAAGGAAAGCCTGCTGAGCCGCCGCCCGCGCAACGCCGGCCCCACGTTGGAGACCGCCGGGCCACGCTGGCTGCGGCTGGCCTTGCAGCAGTACCTGGTGGCACAGGATCTGCACGAGCGCGCGAGCTCCTCGCACGAGAACTACGAACTGCTGGCGCAGAGCTTCTTCCACAGCGATGTGCTGTACCGTTGCCAGCGCGTGCTGGCCGGCGTCGGACAGGATTGCAGTCGACTCGCCGAGGCGCTGCGGCTGCAGGGCCCGGTCGAGGCGGTGAGCGACAGTCAGGCTGCCCTGGAGGACCTGCAGGGCTCGATCGCGCTGCTGGAAACCCTGCCCGAGCTGGCCTGGGCGCAACGCGAGCAGGGCGCCGGCGCGCCGGTCCGGCTGCGCTCGTTGCGCGCCTTGGCGCGCAATCTGGACGGCATGCAGAAGGTGATCCGCAGCGCGCTGTGGCCCGAGCAGTACCCCCTGCCGCAGGCCGACACCAGCCTGCTTGACCGGGGGCCGCGCAACCTGGCCGAGGCCTGGGCGCGCATCCGCCGCCAGTTCAGTGCCAGCTCGGTGCTGTTGCGCCACGGCTTGCGGCTGGCGGTGGCCCTGATGGTGGCCTTTGTCTGGATGACGCTCAGCGGTGACGAGCATGGCTTCTGGATTTTGCTGACCATCGTGTTCGTGTGCCGGCCTCACTATGGCGACACCTTGCGTCGCCTGGGCCAGCGGGTGGGGGGCACGGTGCTGGGGCTGATGGTGGGCTGGGCCTTGCTCAAGCTGTTCCCGGGGCTGCTGCTGCAATCGGTGTTCACCGTGGTGGCCGGGGTGGTCTTCGTGGCGGCACGCCAGACCCGCTACACCCTGGCTTCAGGGGCCATCACCATCCTGGTGCTGCTGGCCTTCAATCAGGTGGGCAACGGCTTTGACCTGATCCTGCCGCGTCTGCTGGACACCCTGATTGGCGCCCTGATCGCTGGCCTGACCGTGTGGCTGGTGCTGCCCAGTTGGCAATCGCGGCAATTGCCCAGGCTGGCGGCGCAGCTCTTGCGCAGCCAGGCCGACTACCTGCGCGAGATCGCCCGCCAGTACCAGTCTGGCAAGCGGGAGCATCTGGACTATCGGCTGGCCCGGCGCAACGCCCACAACGCCGATGCCGCGTTGTCCGGGGCCTTGCGCGAGGTGTTCGACGAGCCGGCCTACCTTCGCCGCCATGGCGCGGCCGGCATGCGCTTCATGGTGCAGGCGCACACGCTGCTGAACTACCTGTCGGCGCTGGGCGCCCATCGTCTGGAGGATCAGGCCCAGGATTTCGCCCCCGATGTGGCACAGGCCGTCGAACTGTTGTTGAACGCCCTGGCGGACACCGCCCAAGCCATCGAGGGCGGAGCCCTGACCAAGGCGCCTGTCGACGCCGCCGCCTTGGCCGCACCGCTGGCTGACGGTGTTGAGACCGGGCCCGACCTCGTGCTGCGTTCGCAGCTTCATCTGGCGCTCAGCCTGGTGCCCGAGCTGCAACGGCAGGCGCTGGCCTTGGTCGGGCGCTGATGCGGCCTTGCCGGGCGGTTGGGTCGGCCTGCCGGCTTGGCCTTCTGGTGCCAGGGACCCCGCTTATTCCGCCTGGATCCCGGCGCGCAGCGCGATCGCCCGCATGCGCGGCAGTTCGGCGTCGATGAGTTGGCTCACGGCCTGGGCCGAGGCCCAGTCCTTCTGCATGCCGGCGGCTTGCAGTTTGTCGCGCAGATCGTTGTCGTTCAGGCTTTCGGCCAGAGCCACCTGCAGGCGTTGACGCGCGTCGCGCGGCAGGCCGCGTGGCGCCATCAGGGCCAGCCAGGCGTCGAAGGCGAAATCGCTGCCAGTGCTTTCGGCCACCGTGGGCACCTCGGGCAGCAGCGGCGAACGCTGGGGCCCGGTGAGCGCAATCGCCTTGATCTTGCCGCTGCGCACATGAGGCAGCGCCGCCGCCACGGTGTCGATGCTGATCGGCACCTGGCCTCCGATCAGGTCGCTCATGGCGGGCGCACTGCCCTTGTAGGGCACATGCAGCAGTTTGATGCCCAGGGCGTTCCACACCAGTTCGCCGGCAAAGTGCGAGCTGGTGCCGCTGCCGAACGAGGCGTAGGCATAGCGGTCGGGTGCCTGCTTCACGGCGGTCACCAGTTGCTTGAGCGTGTCGATCGGCACCTGCTTGTTGACCAGCACCGCCATCGGCACGCGCGCCGCCATGCCGATGGGTTCGAAGCTCTTCACCGGGTCGTAGGGCAGGCGGGGGTTGAGAGCCGGGTTCAGGGTGAAGGTGGAGCCCGAGCTGAGCAGCAGGGTGTAGCCGTCGGCCGGGGCATTGGCCACCACGGTGGCCCCGACCACGGTGCCGGCGCCGGCCCGGTTGTCGATGACCACGGCCTGGCCCAGGCGTTCGCCGAGCTTCTTGCCGATCAGGCGGCCCGCCACATCGGTGGCACCGCCCGGCGGGAAGGGGATCACGAGTTGCAGGGGGTGGCTTGGGAAGGCCTGGGCCCGGGCTGAACCCAGGGGGAGCAGCGAGGCGGCCAGGGCCTGGGTGAACTGACGCTTGGTGAGGTTCATGGTGGAGCAGCGAAATGAGGGACTTGAGGGGGTGTGGTTCTTGGCCTGCCGTGCCGGGGCAGGCCGGCCCGGGGGGCATCGGCACATGTCTCCTTGTCGCTGCGCGGCCCATGCGGGAGCCTCGATGGGCTCTCAGGGGTTCCGCGCGCCGGGGGCGGCCTTGGCGGGCCGCCACGCCATCGATCAACCGTTGCGGAACAGGAAGCTGTAGGCGTTGAGCGCCGGCACGCCGCCGAGGTGGGCATACAGCACGCGCGAGCCGGCGGGGAATTCGCCGTTGCGCACCATGTCGATCATCCCGTGCATCGATTTGCCTTCGTACACCGGGTCGGTCAGCATGCCTTCCTGGCGGGCGCACAGGCGGATCGCCTCCAGGGTGCCTTCGTTGGGCAGGCCGTATTCGGGGCCGCCGTAACGGGTGTCCAGCACCACATCCTCGGCCGTGATCTCCTGGCCCAGTTCGACCAGCTTGGCGGTGTGCTGGGCAATGCGCAGCACCTGGGCATGGGTCTGCGCCGGCTTGGCCGAGGCATCGATGCCGATCACGCGGCGTGCGCGGCCATCAGCGGCAAAGCCCACCACCATGCCGGCCTGGGTGCTGCCGGTGACCGAGCAGACCACGATGTAATCGAACTTGAAACCGAGCTCGGCCTCCTGGGCGCGCACTTCTTCGGCAAAGCCCACGAAGCCCAGGCCGCCGTAGGGGTGCTCGGAGCAACCTGCGGGCACCGGGAAGGGCTTGCCACCGGCACGGCGCACATCTTCCATGGCCTGCTCCCAGCTGGGGCGGATGCCGATGTCAAAGCCGGCATCGTCCATGCGCACGTCGGCGCCCATGATGCGCGACATCTCGATGTTGCCCACCCGGTCGTACACCGCGTCGCTGTAGTTGACCCAGTTTTCCTGCACCAGCACGCACTTCATGCCCAGGTGCGCTGCCACCGCCGCCACCTGGCGGGTCTGGTTCGACTGGATGCCGCCGATGGACACCAGGGTGTCATAGCCGCCGGCGATCGCCTCCGGGATCAGGTATTCGAGCTTGCGGGTTTTGTTGCCGCCGAAGGCCAGGCCGCTGTTGCAGTCCTCGCGCTTGGCATACAGCTCGACCTTGCCACCCAGGTGGGCGCTCAGGCGCTTCAGGGGCTGGATCGGGCTGGGGCCGAAGGTCAGGGGGTGGCGGGGGAATTTCTGCAGGTTCATGGTTTTCTCACGGGGTTGAAGGGTGGCGACCCAGGCCTCGAAGCTGGCGAAAAGACTGGGCATCGGCGCACCTTTCTTCGAGCGGGTTGGTGTGACAATGCTATGAAATATGCGGATTAACAGGATTGCAAAATCGATCACATGAATCGCTGATTGATTTGATGAAACAAAAAAACTGACTTGAAAATTTCTTAGGAACAAAAATGAGCGCAACAAAAGTTCGTTCAAAGAGTGTGCTGGAAGCGCCCCGGTCAGCCCCCCCGAACAGCGAGCTGGACCGCACCGATCGCGCCCTGCTCAAGCTGTTGCAGCGCGATGCCTCGCTCTCGAATGTGGCACTGGCCGAAAAGGTGCATCTGAGCCCGCCTGCCTGCCTGCGTCGGGTCGAGCGACTGCGCCAGGCCGGCTACATCCAGCGGACAGTGGCCTTGCTCAACCCGCAGGCACTGGGCGCCGGCATGGTGGTGTTGATCGGGGTGGTGCTGGACCGCTCCACACCCGAGTCTTTCGAGGCCTTCGAGAAGGCGGCCGCCAAGATATCGGGCTGCATGGAGTGCCATGTGGTCACCGGTGAGTTCGACTACTTCATGCTGGTGCGCACGCGCAACAGCGAAACCTTCAACCAGCTGCATGCCGAGCAGCTGCTCTACCTGCCCGGGGTGCGTCAGATCCGCTCTTTCATGGGGCTCAAGCAGGTGTTGTCGACCACCCAGCTGCCCCTGTCCTGAAATGGCGGGCATTCCCCTTGTTCTTCGGCAGATGCCGCTGTCGCCCGGCCTTTAGCATCGGGTGCGATGACAAGTGTTGTTGAAAGGTGTGTGAGCATGAAGCCAAGCTGTTGGACCCCTCTGATGCTGGGTGCAGCCCTGCTGGCGGGCGGCTGCAGCTCGCTGGACGTGCCGCGCGCCGACAACTACCCGATCAGCAGCCAGAAAAAGGCCCGGTCGGTGCACCATTGGGATGTGCTGGCCGATGACTCGGCCCGGCGCATCGCCGACAAGATCCGCAGCTACCCGATGGCGCTGCCCGCGGTCTATGTGCTGCCTGCGGCGCCCGGTACCTTCAATCAAAGCTTTCGCGAGCTGCTGCTGACCCGCCTGGTGGAGCATGGCGCCATCGTGTCGCGCCAGCCCGGCCCCCTGGTGGTGCGCTTTGAGACCCAGTTGATCGAACACCCCAGCGGGGTCGAGAATCAGAGCCCGATGCCCGCTCTGGGGCTGGCGGCGGGCATCTCGGTGGTGCGTGACCTGTATGCCTACGACCATGTGACTGGCAACTACGTGGGCAGCCTGCTCACCCTGGGTGCCATCACCGATCTCTCACGCCGCTGGCGCGATGGCACCGCGGCGGGTGGCCCGACCCGCACGGAGGTGCTGATCACCACCTCGCTGGAGCGTGAGGACACCTTTCTGGCCCGTACTTCCGATGTCTATTACATCGAGAACGAGGATGGCGGTCTGTACGTGCCCAAACCGGTCAAGGCGGCCGATGCCGGCCCGCCGCCCGTGGTCACGCGCAATTGGAAGGTGGTCGGCCCATGAGTCAGCCGCGACGTCGAGCGTTGCTTGCCCTCGCCCTGGCCGGTGGGGCAGCCCTGGGCCTGGGGGCCTGTTCGTCCACCCCGCCGGTGGACGAGAACGTGCGCACCGATCTGATCGATGTGAACTACAAGGCGGCCGACGCCCTGGTGGCGGGCTTGCAGCTCGACCGCAAGCAGCCTTTGCTGGTGGCCACCTTCGTGAACCTCGAGGTGCTCACCGAGTCGTCACGGCTGGGTCGCCTGTTCTCTGAGCTGGTGGGCGGGCGCCTGGCCCAGCGCGGCTATGCCGTTAAGGAACTCAAGCTGCGCGAAAACCTGTTCATGAAGGCCTCGCAAGGCGCCCTGTTGCTCTCGCGCGAGGTGCAGGACATCAGTCAGACCCAGTCGGCTCAGGCCGTCATCGTGGGCACCTACACTTCGTCGGGCAAGATGCTCTACCTCAGCGTGAAACTGGTGGTGCCCGAGGGCAATGTGGTGCTGGCGGCACATGACTACGCCATGCCGATCGACGCCAATATCAAAGGCCTGCTCAAGTGAAGTGTGGCCCCCACGGTCGCGCATTGCATGTCGCTCCCTGCCCCCCGAGGGGGCCGCAGGCCGCCTTGGGGCGGCCCGGCGTCGGCCTGACCTCTTCGCTTGAGGCAGGCTTCAAAATGGGACTGAAACAGGAGCCTGCCCCGGCGTGGGGCTGACCTCTTCGTTCAAGGCTGGCTGAATTCAGAAGTGGGCCTGATGGCCTTCAGTGCACCATGAGTGCGCCGCTGGCCTTGCTCTTGCCGGCGCGAGCTGGGGGGTTGCACAGGCCGCACAGGAAGTGGCGGGCGTTTTCGTAGGGTTCGGTGACGAACTTGCCGCTGCAGCGCGAGCAGCCGGTCATGGTGAGCATGTCGGCGTCGACGAACTTGACCAGGCGCCAGGCGCGGGTGAAAGACAGCAGGGGCTCGATCTCGGCGGCCTGGACCTGCTCGTTGTACAGGCGCCAGGCCTTGGTGAGCAGGTCGATGCTGTCCATGTCGGCGGCCTTGGACAGGTACTCGTAGATGTTGAGGAAGAGGGAGGAGTGGATGTTCTCCTGCCAGGTGAGGAACCAGTCGGTGGAGAAGGGGAGCTGGCCCTTGGAGGGGGACTTGCCGGCGATCTCTTTGTACAGGCGGATGAGGCGCTCGTAGGAGAGGGTGGTTTCGGACTCGAGGACCTGCATGCGGGCGCCCATGCGGATGAGCATGGCGGCGCGCTCGATCTGGCGCGACTCGTTGAGCACGCTCTTGGCGGGGGCCTTGGCGACGGGGGTGCTTTGCTCGGTGGTGGCGACAGAGGCGGTCATGAGGTTCTCCAGGGGCGGGGTCGGTGGGCGGCGGAAATCAGGTCAGAGGATTTCAGCCAGACGGCCGGCCATCAAGATGTTGGCGTGCAGCTTGTTGGTGGCTTCGTTGCCGACCTTTTGCTGGGTGTTGTGGTTGGTCAGCAGGCTCCAGACGAGTTCGTCGTCGACGCGGAAGCGGGCCAGCAGGGTGTTGCGCGAGGCGAGCTTCATGACCTGGGAGGGGGATAGGGCCGAGAGGATGTCGGCGGATTCTTCGTTGAGGCCGAGGCGGAAGATGGCTTCGGCCTTGTCCAGGCGGATCAGGGACTGGGCCAGCATCAGGTAGGTGAGGTTGGCTTCGCGGATCTCGGCAAGCATTTGTTCGCTGGTCATGGTCAAACTCCTT
>RXJO01000344.1 GCA_003987795.1 Curvibacter sp. | reverse complement strand
TTCTGGCAGTTCCCCACTGGCTCGATGGGGCTGGGGCCGATCAGCTCGATCTATCACGCTCGCTTCATGCGCTATCTGTCGCACCGCCAATTGCTCGACTGCAGCGGGCGCAAGGTGTGGGGTGTGTTCGGCGATGGCGAGATGGACGAGCCCGAGAGCATGAGCGCGCTGACCCTGGCTGCCCGGGAGGGGCTGGACAACCTGGTCTGGGTGGTCAATTGCAACCTGCAGCGGCTCGATGGCCCGGTGCGTGGCAATGGCCGCATCATCGACGAGCTGGAGCGCCTGTTTGCCGGCGCGGGCTGGAACGTGGTCAAGCTGGTCTGGGGCAGCGACTGGGACGGTCTGTTTGCCCGGGACATCACCGGCGCCCTGGCCCGTGCCCTGTCGGCCACGGTGGATGGCCAGATGCAGACCTTTGCGGCCAAGGACGGCCGCTTCAACCGCGACAACTTCTTCGGCCAGAACCCTGAACTGGCCGCTCTGGCCATGGGTTTGACCGACGAGCAGATCGACCGCCTCAAGCGCGGCGGCCACGACCTGGTCAAGATCCACGCCGCCTATGCCGCAGCGGCGGCGCACCGCGGCCAGCCCACGGTGATCCTGGCCCACACCAAGAAGGGCTATGGCATGGGCACGGCCGGTCAGGGCAAGATGACCACGCACAGCCAGAAGAAGCTCGACGAAGACGACCTGATCGAGTATCGCAATCGCTTTCAGCTGCCGCTCAGCGATGAGCAGGCCAAGTCGCTGACGTTCTACAAGCCGGCGCCCGACAGCGCCGAGATGCGCTACCTGCAGCAGCGGCGGGCCAGCCTGGGTGGCTATCTGCCGCGCCGCGAAGCCGCCTGCGAGGTGGTGCCAGTGCCTGATCTGGCCCGCTATGGCCAGTTTGCACTGCAGCCCGAGGGCAAAGAAATGAGCACCACCATGGCCTTTGTGCGCATGCTGGGCAACCTGCTGAAAGACCCGCAACTGGGCCCACGCATCGTGCCCATCGTGGCCGACGAAGCGCGCACCTTCGGCATGGCCAACCTGTTCAAGCAGGTGGGCATCTACAGCAGCGTGGGCCAGCGCTATGCGCCCGAAGACATCGGCTCGGTGCTGAGCTACCGTGAGGCGCAAGATGGCCAGATCCTCGAAGAAGGCATCAGTGAGGCCGGCGCCATCGCCAGCTGGACGGCGGCGGCCACCAGCTACAGCGTGCATGGCCTGGCCATGCTGCCGTTCTACATCTACTACTCGATGTTCGGCTTTCAGCGCGTGGGCGACGCCATCTGGGCCGCCGCCGATCAGCGCGCCCGTGGCTTCCTGCTGGGCGCCACCTCGGGCCGCACCACGCTGGGCGGCGAGGGGCTGCAGCACCAGGACGGCAGCAGCCATCTGGTGGCCGCCACCATCCCCAATTGCAAGGCCTACGACCCGGCCTATGCAGGCGAACTGGCCGTGATCATCGACCAGGGCATGCGCGAGATGCTGGTCGAGCAGCAAGACGTTTTCTATTACCTCACCCTGATGAACGAGAACTACGCCCAAGCGGACCTGCCTGAAGGCGCGTCGCAGGGCGTGTTGCGCGGCGCCTACCGGCTGCAGCGCATCCCCGGCACGGCCGCCCACAAGGTGACCTTGCTCGGCTCGGGCGCCATCCTCACCGAGGTGGTCAAGGCGGCCCAGCAATTGGTGGCTGAGGGCTTCAGCGTCGATGTGATCAGTGTCACCAGCTGGAGCGAGCTGGCCCGCGACGGCCAGGCCTGCGAGGCCCGGTCCCTGGCGGGAGCGGCTGATTCTGGAACGCCTTGGCTGACGGCCCTGCTGGCCGACACCGAAGGTCCAGTGATTGCGGCCACGGACTATGTGCGTGCCGTGCCAGAGAGCGTGCGCGCCTGGGTGCCGGCTGGCCGTCGCTACCTGACCCTGGGCACCGACGGTTTTGGGCGCAGCGACACCCGGGCGGCCTTGCGTTCATTTTTCGGCGTGGATGCCGCTCAGGTGGTGCGGGTGGCGCGGCGCCTGGCGGAGGACTGAACACCTCCACACGCCGAGGCTCAACCCAGGCTGGCGTGGATGCTGTCGCGCACCCGTGGGTAGATCTGCTGGTTCCACTTGCGCCCGCTGAACACGCCGTAGTGGCCCACGCCAGTCTGCACGTGGTGGTTCTTCAGGTAGGGGCGCACGCTCTTGCACAGGTCCTGGGCCGCCACGGTCTGGCCGATGGCGCAGATGTCGTCACGCTCGCCTTCGACCGTGAGCAGCGCGGTGCGCCGGATGGCCGCGGGGTTGACGCGCCGACCCTGATAGCGGAGCTGGCCGATGGCCAGGTCATAGGTCTGGAAAACCTTCTCCACGGTCTCCAGGTAGAACTCGGCTGGCAGGTCGTTCACCGCCAGATACTCCTCGTAGAAGGTCTTGATGGTCTCGGCCTCGTCCAGCCGGCCCTCCAGCAGGTGCTGGTAGAGGTTCTCGAACGACTGCTGGTGGCGCTCGAGGTTCATGCTCATGAAGGCGCTCAGTTGGACAAAGCCCGGGTACACGCGGCGCATGAAGCCGCGGTGCGGGAGCGGCACATGGCTGATCAGGTTCTTTTCAAACCATTCGATGGGTTTGCTGGTAGCCAGGCGGTTCACCTCGGTGGGGTTGACGCGGCAATCCACCGGGCCGGCCATCAGGGTCAGGCTGCGCGGCTGGGCCGGGTCATCGTCTTCGGCCAGCAAGGCGGTGGCGGCCAGCGCGGCCACGCAGGGCTGGCACACCGCCACCAGGTGGGTACCGGGGCCGATGTGCTGCAGGAACAGCATCATGTAGCGGATGTAGTCGTCCAGGCCGAAGGCGCCCTCGCGCAGGGCCACATCGCGGGCGTTGTGCCAGTCGGTGATGTAGACGTCGTGGTCTTGCAGCAGGGTGCGCACCGTTTCACGCAGCAAGGTGGCGAAGTGGCCCGACAGCGGTGCGGCCAGCAGCACGGGGGGTTGCGCTGGCAGGCCGGCAGACGGGTCTTTGACGAAGTGCAGCAGGGTGCCGAACGGCAGGGTGTGCGCCACCTGCTCCGTGACGCCCACGGCCTGGCCGTTGATCTGCACGGTGTCGATGCCGTAGGCTGGGCGGCTGTGGGTCAGTCGCAGGCGTGAAAACACCTCGCTGGCCGCGGCCATCTGGCGCAGCACCGTGCGCTCCGTGCCGGGCACCATGAGGGCCGAGCCCAGGGCCTGGGCCATCAGGCGCAGCGGCGACATCAGATCCGACTGGAGTTGGTAGGCCTGATACAGCATGGCATTCTTTCGGTGGGTGTTGCCAGGGCGAAGGCAAGTTGTGGGCCAAGGCCGGGCGGGTCGGCATGGCACGGGGCTTGCACAGCACCAGCAACAACAGGAGCAAGCCATGGCCAAAGCGGTGTTGACGATCAGCAGCAAGAACTACGGTGCCTGGGCCTTGCGAGGTTGGCTGATGGTGAAATTGGCGGGCTTGCCGTTCAGCGAGAAGGTGATTTCGCCCGACGATCCCGACATGAAGGCTGAGATGCTGCTGTTGTCAGCCTCGATGCGGGTCCCCGCGCTGGATCATGACGGCCTGCACGTCTGGGACACCCTGGCCATCGGCGAATACCTCAATGAAATCAGGCCTGATGCCGGGCTGTTGCCGGCAGATCGCGCGGCCCGGGCCCATTGCCGGGCCATCTGCGGCGAGATGCATTCGGGCTTCAGCGCCTTGCGCTCTTCGTTGCCCATGAACATCAAGGCCCGTTTCCCGGGCTTCAAGCTGTGGTCGCGTGCACAGACCGACATCGACCGGATCACCACCATCTGGACCGAATGCCTGCAGCGTTACGGCGGCGCCTACCTGTTTGGGGCTCAGCCCTGCATCGCCGACGCGATGTTTGCGCCGGTGGTGACCCGCTTCCGGACCTACGATGTGGCCCTGGACCCTGCTTGCACAGCGTATTGCCAGACCATCCTGGCCCTGCCCGCGATGAAGGAATGGGTGGCCGCCGCGGCCCTGGAGCCCGACGAGATCGACGAACTGGATGCCGAGTTCTGAGGGGCCGGCCGCCTTGGGCTGGTGCACCCGCCCCACGCGGGTGCATGGCTCCTGTCAGGCCCAGGGTGTGGGTGCCGGAATGGGGCACACCGGGGGCACGTCGACCGTCTTGAAATCGGCTGGGGAGACGATCTCCAGGTATTCCATGTCGGGTGAGTAGTCAAACAGGTAATGCCGGATGCCCGGTCGCTGGTGCACGCAGTCGCCTGCCTGCACCAGGGTTTCCTGGTCTTCGTACATGAAGCGGGCCCAGCCCTTGAGCATGATGACGATCTGGAAATCGGCCTCGTGACGGTGCCAGCCTGTGCCGGCCTCAGGGGCCATGTTGGCCTTCACCAGATGGGCGATCACCTTGCCGTGCGTGGCCGCCGCCACGCCCAGGTCCCGGTACAGGAAGAAGTCGCGCAATCCGCCGCTGACGTAATCGTTGTCGCCAGGCTTGACGTGGGAAAACAGGGTTGAGGTTCGGTCCAGCATGAAAGGCTCCTGTCGAGGGTTGGGAAAGAGGCCAGAAAACCCCGGTTGGCAACGCATCACGGGGTATTGCTGCGATGCAGCACCAAGCACGAAGCATTCCCGGAGTGGGCGGCGTCTGGTGCGCCAGATCGGTGCTGGAGGTGCCGACGGGCGAGCTGGGGTGAGGCGCGTGACTGCAGGTTTTGCCGGAAGTGGCTAGAGTGCTTGGCGGTCCATCTCCTGTTTTCCGCATCCTGTTTCCAAAGTTCCAACCAGCGAGACAAATCCGTGAACACATCCAATTCTTTTGCCCGATTCGGCAGCGGCCAGGCGGTGCTTCGCCTTGAAGACGAAGGTCTGCTCCAAGGCGCAGGTCGTTACGCCGATGATTTCACCCTGGCGGGTCAGACCCATCTGGCGTTTCAGCGCTCGCCGTACCCGCATGCGCGCATCGTGAGCATCGACACCTCGGCGGCACTCGGTCTGCCTGGTGTGTTGGGGGTCTACACCGGGGCCGATCTGGTGCAGGCGGGTGTCAAACCGATGCCTGGCAACGCCGGTTTCAAGCGGGCCGACGGCGTGGCGGCCTCGCCGCCACGCCATCCGCTGGCCTACGAACGGGTGCGTCATGTGGGAGAAGCGGTGGTGGCGGTGGTGGCCGAAACCCCCCAGCAGGCCCGCGATGCGGCTGAGGCCGTCTATGTCGAGTACGAAGAACTGCCCATGGTGGTGAATCTGGACGATGCGACCCGCGAGGGCGCACCGACACTGTGCGCGGAGGCCCCGGACAACATCGCCGCTGAGATGCGGCACGGTCAGGCTTCGGCCTGTGCGGCGGCCTTTGCCGAGGCAGCCCATGTCGTGACCTTGGAGGTGATCAACCAACGTCTGGCTGCGCTCACGCTGGAGCCTCGAACCGTGCTGGCTTTTCCCGATCCCGCCGATGGGCGTCTGACCCTGCGCATGAGCACCCAGATGCCGTCCGGCGTGCGCGACACCCTGATCGCCGTACTGGGCCTGCCGCGTGAGCGACTGCGGGTGGTGGTTGGTGATGTGGGGGGCGGCTTCGGCATGAAGACGGGCGCCTATCCCGAAGACATGGTGGTGGCCTGGAGTGCCGAGCGCCTGCAGCGCCCTGTGAAGTGGGTGGCCGAGCGCAGTGAGGAGTTCCTGTCGTCCAGCCACGGCCGCGACCTGCAGACCCGGGCCGAACTGGCGCTGGCAGCGGACGGCAAGATCCTGGGCCTGCGCCTGCGTTCGCTGGCCAATGTGGGGGCTTACGCCACGGGGACCGGTGTGGCGATCCAGTTGCTGATCGGCCCCTGGGTGCAGACCAGCGTGTATGACATCCAGACCATCGACTTCCATTTCAAGGCGGTCCTGACCAACACCGCCCCAACCGGGGCTTACCGTGGTGCGGGGCGGCCCGAGGCCATCTTCACGATGGAGCGTTTGATGGACGAGGCGGCTCGCCAGACCGGCATCGACCGTGTGGCCTTGCGTCGACGCAATTTCATCCAGCCTGCTCAGATGCCTTACAAGAACCCCATGGGGCAGATCTACGACACCGGCTGCTTCGAGAAGGTCATGGACCAAGCTCTGGTGCAGGCTGATTGGACCGGTTTCGAGGCCCGGGCGGCGGCCTCGCGTCAGAGAGGCATGCTGCGCGGCCAGGGCATTGCCACATTTCTGGAGTGGACCGGCGGCAACGTCTTCGAGGAGCGCGTCACCGTGACGGTGCTGCCGGACGACACCATCGAGGTGTTTTCGGCCGTGAATGCCATGGGCCAGGGCATTGCCACCACGCTGGCCCAACTGGTGGTGGACGTGTTCGGTGTGCCGATCACCCAGGTGCGTGTGGTGCTGGGCGACACCGACCGTGGCGACGGCTTCGGCAGTGCGGGGTCGCGTTCGCTGTTCACCGGTGGTTCGGCCGTGCGGGTGGGGGCCGAGCGCACCATCGAGCATGCCAAGACCCTGGCGGCGGCCGAACTGGAGGTGGCGAGCGAAGACATCGCCTACGAGGGCGGCCGCTTCAGCGTGAGGGGCACCGATCTGGGGATCGACCTGTTTGCGCTGGCGCGGGCGCAAAGCGATCAGCGCATCCACATCGACTCGACCAGCACGGTCTCAGGCCCCACCTGGCCCAATGGCTGCCATATCTGTGAGGTGGAGCTGGATCCTCAGACGGGCGATCTGCAGGTGGTGGCCTATTCCTCGGTCAACGACGTGGGGCGGGTGGTCAACCCGCTCATCGTTCGCGGGCAATTGGACGGTGGTGCGGTGCAAGGGCTGGGGCAGGCCCTGTGCGAGCACCTGCTCTATGACCGCGAGACCGGCCAATTGGTCACGGGCAGTCTGATGGACTATGCGGCCCCCCGGGCCGATCTGGCGCCGGATTTCCGGACCACGATGGACGAATCCACGCCCTGCAAGAACAACCCACCCGGGGTCAAAGGGGTGGGGGAGTTGGGCACCATCGGCGCCACACCCACGTTGGTGAATGCCGTGGCCGACGCGCTGGCCCGTGCAGGCCGTGCGGATGTCGCGCCGCTGCTGCAGATGCCACTGTCGTCCAATCGTTTGTGGACGCTGCTGCAGTCGGGCTCTGCAGCGTAAGACCATGAAAAAAGCCCCTCGCGTGAGCGAGGGGCTTGAACTTGGAGAAACATTGACCAGGGCGCCGGGCAGCAGCGATCCCTGGTCGGATCAGCTGGGCCGATCAGAAGGCGTGACGCACGCCCACCAGCAGGTTGGAGCGGGTGGTCAGCGTCGTGGGGGCGCCGAACAGGTCCGAGCCAGCCGAGATGGCGGTGGCAGCGTAGCCCGAGTTTTCCTTGGAACGATCCACGTAGGTGTAGACCATGGTGCGCTTGCTCAGCGAGTAGGTCACGCCCAGGGCCAGGGTGTTGCGGCTGCCGTTCACGTTGGTGGTCGACTTGGTCTTGTCGTTGTAGTACGCGCCCACCAGGCCCACCAGCGGGGTCACTTCGTAGTTCACGCCCAGGGTGGCAACGTCGCTCTTGGCGCCGGTGCTCAGCTTGGTGTCCATGTAGTTGAAGAACACGCGGGCCGGGCCGAAACCGTAGTTGGCGCCGACCATGGCGTTGGTGGTGCTGCCCAGGTTGGTGCTGGCCGAGCTGTTCACGTCAAACTTTTGGTAGGCAGCGCCCACCAGCAGGGGGCCGGCGGTGTAGTTGGCTTGCAGACCGTTCAGTTGGCCAGCCGAGGTGGAGCCAGCCACGTTGCCGAAGCCATGCATGGCGGCGAAGTTCACGCCAGCGATGTTCTTCGAGTAACGGACGGCGTTGTTCTGACGGAAGGTGCCGTAGGCCAGGTAGAAGCCCGACTCGTTGACGTTGGAGATGCCCCACAGCGGATCGAAGTTGCCGTAGTGCTCGAACAGCGGGGTGTACTGACGACCGATGGTCAGTTGACCGAAGTCACCGCCCAGGCCCACGAAGGCTTGACGACCGAAAGCCAGGCCACCTTGACCGCGGCTGCCGTCGTTGGGGTTGAAGCCAGCTTCCAGGGTGAACAGCGAGTACAGACCGCCGCCCAGATCTTCCTTGCCCTTGAAACCGTAGCGGCTGCCGCTGATCGAACCCGAAGTGACCGCGTTCAGGTTGCCGCCGGTAGCGGTGGCATTGGTTTGGTGCTGGTAGGCGGTGTCGATCACGCCGTACAGGGTGACGCTCGACTGAGCGAATGCCGAGCCCATGCTCAGCGCCAGGGCGGTCATCAGAAATGTCTTTTTCATTGCAAATCCTGTTTTCAGGTGGGGCAGGGGTGAATCAGAAGGGCTGCATCGCGCCGCGTCTGGGTGCATCCGACCAGGAAGGCACCAAGATGAGGCGAAATGGTTTTTCGCCCCCAAATAAATGTCTTTGACGACAGGTGGCGGATTTTAGAGACAGGTTGGCTTTTCGTAACTTTTTGTGTGGGTATTTGGTGACAGATTCATGCCAATTAGCTCACTTCATGGGTCATCAGTATTTCTGATAGTTTGGATGGCCTGGCATTCCCTCCTTTGTCGGAGCGTGGTCGCCTGAAGTCTGGTGCGGCTTTCGTGGCCAGATTGTTCTATTAAGCGGGCTGTTGGCTCATGAATCGAATTGATGGAAGACGCCTTTAAGGGCATCTCCCGACAAAGCTGGCCCGGAAATTGAAATACCTTCCACCGCCGCCTTCTAACGGCGTTTATTACTGATTCGGAGTTCATCCATGCAATTGAAGTTGACACTTACCGCTGTTGCCGCACTGGCAGTTCTGGCAGGCGCTGCCTCGGCGCAAGACGTGCAGGTCGTGAAGATCGGTCACGTTGCCCCGATGTCGGGTGCCCAGGCTCACTACGGCAAGGACAACGAGAACGGCGCCCGCATGGCCGTTGAAGACCTGAACACGCAAAACATCGTGATCGGGGG
>RXJO01000469.1 GCA_003987795.1 Curvibacter sp. | reverse complement strand
CTGACCGGGATTCTTGGGGGTGTCGAAGGCGCCAATGTCGTCCTTGCGGCCATTGACGAAGTAGTCGGTGAACTCGCGGTTGAAGTTCTGGTTGGGGTCCGGTGTGAAGGTGAAGCGGGTGCGTCCGCTGGAGGCACGCGCCAGCGGCGGTCGCGCCGGGTCGAAAGAGCCCTCGCGGGACTCGATCACCTCGTCGATCAGGCGCCGGTAGTGCGCAGTGATGTTCTTCACGTAGGCCATGTCCTTGTAGCGGCCTTCGATCTTGAAGCTGCGCACACCGGCGTCGATCAAGGCCTCGAGGTTGTCGGACTGGTTGTTGTCCTTCATCGACAGCACATGCTTGTCGTGGGCCACAAAACGGCCCTGGCTGTCGGTCACCTGGTAAGGCAGGCGGCAGGCCTGCGAGCAATCGCCCCGGTTGGCGCTGCGACCGGTGTGGGCATGGCTGATGTAGCACTGCCCGCTGTAGGCCACGCAGAGCGCCCCGTGCACGAAAAACTCCAGCTGGCAGCGGCTTGGGTCCAGCCCCTGATGGATGTCGTGGATCTGCTCCAGGGTCAACTCGCGGGCCAGCACGATCTGCGAAAAGCCCACGTCCTGCATGAAGCGAGCCTTCTCCACCGTGCGGATGTCGGTCTGGGTGCTGGCATGCAATTGGATCGGGGGCAGGTCGATCTCCAGCAAACCCATGTCCTGAACAATCAACACGTCAGCGCCGGCGTTATAGACGTCCCAGGCCATCTGCCGCGCCGGCTCCAGTTCATCGTCGCGCAAGATGGTGTTGAGCGTGATGAAGATGCGGCTGCCAAAGCGGTGGGCGTGGCGGCACAGGCGCTCGATGTCGCGGATGTCATTGCCGGCCGAGGCCCGGGCGCCAAAACCGGGGCCACCGATGTAGACGGCGTCGGCACCGTGGTTGATGGCTTCGATGCCGATGTCGGCATCGCGTGCCGGGGCCAGAAGCTCGATTTGGTGGTTGAGCAGGGACATGGGGTGGGCGCACCGGCGGTGGCCGGTCAGGCAAGACAGGAGGAGGGCGGATTTTAGCGGGCCGGCCCGGGCTTTGCCGATCCGGGGTCCGTATCCGTGCCCCTACACTCGGGCGCATGACCCACCCTTCGACACGTTTTGACTCGATCGATGCCCTGCGGGCGCTGGCCATGCTGTGGATGACGGTTTATCACTTTTGTTTCGATTTGAATCATCTGGGTTGGCTCAAGCAGAACTTCTTCCAGGATCCGTTCTGGACCGTCCAGCGCACCCTTATCGTCAGTCTGTTCCTGCTGTGCGCAGGTCTGGGGCAGGCGGTGGCCCTGGCGCAGGGCCAGGGCTGGACTCGCTTCTGGCGCCGCTGGGCCCAGGTCGCAGGCTGTGCACTGGCCGTCAGTGCGGGGTCGTACCTGATGTTCCCCAACAGCTTCATCTACTTTGGCGTGCTGCATGGTCTGGCCGTGATGCTGATCCTGGCCCGGCTCAGTGCCGGCTGGGGGCCCTGGCTCTGGCCCGCAGGCGCCCTGGCCCTGGGGGTGGCCTGGGGGGCCCCGATGCTGCATCAGGCCTGGCCAGGCCTGTCGATGCTGGATGGCCCTGGCCTCAACTGGCTGGGCCTGATCAGCCGCAAGCCGGTGACGGAGGACTATGTGCCGGTGCTGCCTTGGCTGGGCGTGATGTGGTGGGGGCTGGCCGCGGGCCAGTGGCTGGTACGGGCGCGGCCAGACTGGTTGACACACCCCTTGCCTGCCGGGGGCCGTCTTCTGGCCCCCCTGGGGCGGATCAGCCTGAGCTGGTACATGTTGCATCAGCCCGTGCTGTTGGGGGGGCTGATGGCCTGGCGCTGGGCCTTCGGCCATTGATCGGGCAGCGTCCAGGCAACAAAAAAGCGGCCTGAGCCGCTTTTTCGGTTGGAACAGACAGGCTGCTCTTATTCGACCTTGGCCTTGGCGCGCAGGTCTTCCTGGAACTTGGCCAGGCGTTGCTGTTGCAGTTGCTGGGCGATCTGCGGCTTCACTTCTTCCAGCTTCGGCAGTTGGGCCTGGCGCACGTCGTCCAGACGGATCACGTGCCAGCCGAACTGGCTTTGCACCGGCGCGTCGGTGGTCTGGCCCTTGTTGAGCTTGATCAGGGCTTCGGTGAATTCCTTCACGTAGCTGCCGGGGTTGGCCCAGTCCAGATCGCCGCCCTTGGCGCCCGAACCCGGATCCTTGGATTGCTTCTTGGCGATGTCTTCGAACTTCGCACCCTTCTTCAGGCGGGCGATGATGTCCTTGGCTTCGCTTTCCTTCTCGACCAGGATGTGGCGGGCCTTGTATTCCTTGCCACCGTTGGCGGCGGCGAACTTGTCGTACTCAGCCTTGATTTCCTCGTCGGTGACGGGGTTCTTCTTCTGGAAGTCAGCGAACAGTTCGCGGATCAGGATGGTCTGACGGGCCAGTTCGAGCTGGGTCTTGAAGTCTTCGGTCGCGTCCAGACCCAGCTTCTGGGCTTCTTGCATGAAGATTTCACGGGCGATCACTTCTTCCTTGATCTGACCTTCCAGCTCAGGGGTGACCGGGCGACCCGAACGGGCGACTTGCTGGGCCAGCGCTTCAGCGCGGGCCTTGGGCACTGCCTTGCCATTGACGATGGCAATGTTTTGCGCCGAGGCCGGCAGGGCCAGCGTGACGGCGATGGCAGCAGCAGCAATGCTGCCCAGAGACAGTTTCTTCATCCTTGTTCCTCAGAAAATCCGGATCGATGGAGGCCTCAGCCCCCCGTTTGAATCAGTCACAGGACCTCGATGGCCAGCGCGTGCAGGCCTTGGTCCATGAAATCTCGCAGCGCATCATACACAAGCCGATGCTGGGCTACGCGTGAACGCCCCGTAAACTGTGGCGAAGCAATGCGGACGCGGAAATGCGTGCCAGAACCCGTGCCATTCGCCCCGGCATGGCCGGCGTGGGCGGCGCTCTCGTCCAGCACTTCCAGGGCCGTGGTCTGAAGGACGAGGCGCAGGGTGTCGGCCAGGGCCTGGGCCGTGACGGCTTGGGTACTCATGAGGGGTCCTTTGCGTCTTCGGTCTTCATGTAGCGCGACAGCACCAGGGCTTGAGCGATCACGAAAACGAACATCAGACCCATCCCGCCGAACAGCTTGAAGTTCACCCAGGTGTCGGTGTCGAAGTGGTAGGCCACCCAGAGATTGAGAGCGCCCATCACCTCGAAAAACCCGACCCAGCTCCATTGGGTGAGGCGCCAGGCATCCTCAGGCAGCTCCATCTGGGCGCCCATCAGGCTTTTGAGCAGGTTCTTCTTGAACACCAGTTGACCGATCAGCAGGGCTGAACCCATCAGCCAGTAGAGCACGGTGGGCTTCCACTTGATGAACGTGTCGTTGTGCGAGATCAATGTGGCGCCGCCGAACAGCACGATCACACCCAGGCTGATCCATTGCATGGGTTCAACCTTGCCGGTCTTGTAGCGCAGGTAGCCGATCTGCAGGATGGTGGCCACGATGGCAATGGCCGTGGCGGCGTAGATGCCGGCAAACTTGAAGGCGGCAAAAAACAGCAGGATCGGGAAAAAGTCGAGAAACAGCTTCATTCTTGGGGTTCGAAGTTGAGCGAGGCCGAGTTCATGCAGTACCTCAGGCCGGTCGGGGCCGGGCCGTCTTCGAAGACATGGCCCAGGTGAGCCCCGCATTGTGCACAAACTGTCTCGGTGCGGACCATGCCATGGCTTCGGTCCACGATCTCCCGGATGGCGCCGGGCAGTGCGGCCTGCCAGAAGCTGGGCCAGCCACAGCCGGCGTCAAACTTGGTGTCGGAGTCGAAAAGCTTCTGGCCGCAGCAGATGCAGTGGTAGGTGCCAGAAGCCCAGTGGCTTTCGTACTTGCCCGTGAAAGGCCGCTCGGTGGCGGCCCGGCGGGTGATCTGGAAGGCACCGGGTTCGGCGCCCTTGGCGGCCAGTTCGGCCTGCCATTCGGCATCGGTCTTTTGGATGGAAGTCATGATGAACAGCTGATGGAGATGGAAGAAGCCCAGTCGGGCGGGAAGTCGGCATAGGCCTCGCGACCAGGGTGCTCGTCATAGGGGCGCTCAAGCAGCCGCAGCAGGGTGCTCACTTCCGCCATGTCGCCCGTCTGGGCCTTGTCAATGGCCTGCTGGCCCAGGTGGTTACGCAATACGAATTTTGGGTTGCTGCTCAACATCAACTCGGCGTCGGGGCCCGTGCCTTGCGTCTGGGCGCGGGTCCGGTAGCCTGGTAGCCAGTCATCGAAGGCTCGTCGGTCCAGGAACAGATCGCGCACAGGGTTGTAATCGGCGCTGCCAGCCGCCACGCTCAGACGGCGCCAGAAGATCGTGAAATCAATTCGGTGCTGGGCGAGCAGGCGCAGGGTCTGGTCGATGTGCTCGCCATCGCCCGGCTGGGCCTCGCGCCAACCCAGCTTGGCGCGCAGGCGGGCCTCGAAATGGGCGGGGAACACGGTCTTGTAGGACTCCAACGCTCCCAGCGCGTCGTCCTGCTCGCCGATCAGGGGCAGCAGGGCCTGGGCCAGGCAGAACAGGTTCCAGTAGGCGATGTTGGGCTGACGCTGATGGGCATAGCGGCCTTGGCTGTCGCTGTGGTTGCAGATGTGGTCAGGGTCGAAGGTGTCCAAGAACTGGAACGGACCATAGTCAATCGTCAGCCCCAGGATGCTCATGTTGTCGGTGTTCATCACGCCGTGGCAGAAACCCACCGATTGCCACTGCGCCATCAGGCGGGCCGTGCGCTCGCTCACCTGCTCCAGCAAGGCGGCATACGGCTTGCCTGGCCAACGGGGATGGTCGCGGCACTCGGGCATGAAGTGGTCGATCACGTGATCGGCGAGGGCTCGCAGGGCTGTCACATCATTGCGTGCCGCAAAGTGCTCGAAATGGCCAAAGCGGATGAAGCTGGGCGCTGAGCGGGCGACCACGGCGGCGGTCTCCATCGTTTCACGCCGCACCGGGGCGGGCGAGCCCGTCACGCTCAGCGCGCGGGAGGTCGGGATGCCCAGGCCATGCATGGCCTCGCTGCACAGGAATTCACGGATGCTGGAGCGCAGCACGGCTCGTCCATCCCCCATGCGGGAATACGGTGTGCGACCGCTGCCCTTGAGCTGCAACTCGTCGCCTGAAGGGGTCTGACCCAGGAGGATGGCGCGGCCGTCGCCCAGCTGGCCGGCCCAGACACCGAACTGGTGGCCGCTGTAAACGCTGGCCAGCGGTCTCATGCCGTCGAGCAATTGATTCCCGGTCAGCACCTGCAGGGCCTGGTCCGAGGCCAGCCAGCCCGGGTCGAGACCGAGGCTGTGGGCGGCAGCCTCGCTGCGGCCCACCCACACCGGAGCGGGCAGGGGACTGGGATTGAGCGGGGTAAAAAAGGCAGGGCCCAGGGCGGCAAAGCGGCTGGACCAGTCGTGGGCGGCGCCGGCCAGCGGCGACACGTACACGGAGGCGGAATCGGTCATGGTCGCATTGTCCTGCAGCTGCAAACGCCTGTGGATTGCAGGGACATGGCTCAACCGGGCGGGGCCTCGGCGCCTCCCTGTTCACCGGCCAGGTAACGCCCCAGGGCCGCGTCGCACCGGATCAACACCCGGCCATGGTCCAAAGCGATGATGCCACGCTGTGCCAGGTCGCGCAGCACCCGGTTCACCGTCTGGCGCGACAGCCCGACCAGCTTGCCCAGTTCCTCCTGGGTGACATAGAGTTGTCGAGTGCTGCGCCAGAACAGCCGACTCAGGTGCAGAGCCACGCGGTACTCGGGGCTGCGCATGCGCCCGGTCTCAATCAGGGTCATGGCCTGGCCCAGACGCATGTTCAGGTGCTGGGCCAAATACTGGTTGAACCCCAGGCTGGTGGCATGCAGGTGCTGAAAGCGCTCCTGGGGCAGGCACATCAGCCAGCTGTCACGCAGAGCTACCACGTTGTAGCGCCGCGGCTCATTTTTCAGGGCTGAGCCTTCGCCGAACCATTCGCCGTCGGGCATGCCGATGAAGGCCGATCTGCGCTGACCATTCGACTCGCTCTCCAGCAGCACCAGTCCCGACAGCACGGCATACCAGCCACTGACCTTCTCCCCTTGGGGTAGCAGCACCTCTCCCTTGCGTGCCATGAAGGTATGGACGCAGGCCTGCAACTGCTCTTGCTCGGACGGCGGCAGGCCGTCATACCAGGGTTGGGCAGCCAGAAATTGTCGGGCCAGGAGGTCGATACCGTGAAGCATGCTGTGATTGTGGGCCCAATGGCAGCCAGCGGTTTTGACGTTCAGAAATTCGGGTTTGCCCTAGCGGTCTGTCAATCGCACGACACGGTTTGTGTCAGGTCTTGTGCCGCACGACATTGCACACAGTAACCGACGGGACATGGCTTGGACGCGGGCCCTTCTGGCGGTGCCAGAATGGTTTTCGAGCGACTGTGAAAGGCCCTGGTGTCCGCGTTGACTCATGTCAAGCGCGCACAGTCCCGAAGGTTTAATTTGAACGACTGAATCAACTTAAGGAGCCAACATGCTCGGTCTCATGCAGAGCCAACCCCTCTTGATCTCCACCTTGCTTGAGTTCGCGGAGCGCCATCATGGCGACGGCGAGATCGTGTCGCGGCGGGTGGAGGGCGATATCCACCGCTACACCTACAAGGACCTGGCGATCCGTTCGCGTCAGGTGGCCAATGCGGTCGAGAAGCTGGGTCTGCAATTCAGTGACCGGGTGGCCACCCTGGCCTGGAACGGTTATCGCCACCTTGAGCTGTACTACGGGGTCAGCGGTTCGGGGCGTGTGTTGCACACGGTCAACCCTCGCCTGCACCCGGACCAGATCGCCTGGATCATCAACCACGCCGACGACCAGGTGATGTGCTTCGACACCACCTTCCTGCCTCTGGTGCAGGCGGTGCATGCCCGCTGTCCTGGCATCAAGCTGTGGGTGGCCCTGTGCGATGCCGACAAGCTGCCGGCCGACAGTGGCGTGCCAGGCCTGGTCAGCTACGAGGCCTGGATGGGTGCCCAGAGCAGCGATTACCACTGGCCCGAATTCGATGAGAACACGGCCTCGAGCATGTGCTACACCAGCGGTACCACTGGCAACCCCAAGGCCGCCCTGTACAGCCATCGCTCCAGCGTGCTGCATGCTTACGCCGCCTCTTTGCCTGATGTGATGAGCCTGTCGGCCCGCGATTCGGTGCTGCCTGTCGTGCCCATGTTCCACGTCAATGCCTGGGGCCTGCCTTACTCGGCCGCACTCACCGGCTGCAAGCTGGTGTTCCCGGGGCCTGCGTTGGACGGCAAGTCGGTCTATGAGCTGATCGAGGCCGAGGGGGTCACCTTTGCCGCCGGGGTGCCCACGGTGTGGCAGATGCTGCTGGGACACATGAAGCCGGGGGGGCTGAAATTCAGCAAGCTCAACCGGACCGTGATCGGCGGTTCGGCCTGCCCGCCGGCCATGATCAACGCCTTCCAGGACGAGTACGGTGTCGAGGTGCTGCACGCCTGGGGCATGACCGAGATGTCGCCTTTGGGCACCCTGTGCACGCTCAAGAACAAGCACCTGAGCCTGCCCAAGGAAGAGCAGATGAAGATCCGCATGAAGCAGGGCAGGGCGATCTTTGGTGTCGACATGAAGATCGTTGACGGGGATGGCGAAGAGTTGCCCTGGGATGGGCGCGCCTATGGCGATCTGCTGGTCAAGGGGCCCTGGATCCTCGGCGACTACTACCGCAACGAGGGTGGGAGCCCGCTGATCAAAGACAAGCAGGGCCGGGGCTGGTTCCCCACGGGCGACGTGGCCACGATCGATGCCGATGGCTTCATGCAGATCACAGACCGCAGCAAGGATGTGATCAAGTCCGGGGGCGAATGGATCAGCTCCATCGACATCGAAAACATCGCCATGGGCCACCCGTCCATCGCGATGGCGGCCTGCATCGGCATGCCCCATCCCAAGTGGGATGAGCGCCCTGTGGTGGCCGTGGTCAAGAAGCCCGGCGCCGAGGTGACGCGTGAGGAACTGCTGGCCTTCTACGAGGGCAAGACCGCCAAATGGCAGATCCCCGACGACATCATCTTTGTCGACGCCATCCCGATCGGTGCCACCGGCAAGATGCTGAAAACCCGCCTGCGTGAGCAGCTCACCGGGTACAAATTGCCCGGCCTCTGATCAGGGGTATCCGGGCGGCGCAGGGGGCTTGCCGAGAGGCTCAGTCGCCTGCGCGATAGATGCTAGGGGCATTCCCTGAGCGTTGCACTGCACAAAGACATTACGCTGAAAACATTCCAAACAGAACGGAGACAAAGCAATGAAATTCGTGATGAAGACCGTGGTGGCCTCGACCTTGCTGGCCCTGGCTGGCGGCGCTTTCGCCCAGCAGGGTGAAACCGTCAAGATCGCCTGGCTTGATCCGCTGTCGGGTCTGATGGCGGCCGTGGGTACCAACCAGCTCAAGAGCTTTCAGTTCCTGGCTGAAGAGTTCAACAAGAAGAATGCGGCCGGTGTGAAGTTCGAGATCATCGGTATCGACAACAAGCTCAGCCCGCAGGAGACCACCAGCGCGCTGCGCTCGGCCATCGACCAGGGCGCCCGCTACGTGACCCAGGGCAATGGCTCAGGCCCGGCCCTCGCCATCATCGACGCCCTGGAAAAGCACAACGCCCGCAACCCGGGCAAAGAGGTTCTGTACCTCAACTACGCAGCGGTCGACCCTGACCTGACCAACAGCAAGTGCAGCTACTGGCAGTACCGCTTCGACGCAGACACCTCGATGAAGATGGAGGCTCTGACCACCTGGATGAAAGACCAGGCCGACATCAAGAAGGTCTACCTGATCAACCAGAACTACTCCCACGGCCAGCAGGTCTCGAAGTTCGCCAAGGCCAACCTGAGCCGCAAGCGCCCCGACATCCAGATCGTCGGCGACGACCTGCACCCGCTGGCCCAGGT
>RXJO01000490.1:8544-8925 GCA_003987795.1 Curvibacter sp. | reverse complement strand
GCAATTGGAGCCTAAGACCGGCAGCGTCAGGCGGGAATCTTTTTCCGATTTCGGAAAGAACCCGGGCGACCCGGGACCAGTCCTTCGTTTTTAGGAGCGGTGCCGCTCGCAGGTCAGCCGGGGCCACCTGATGAAATCAGGGCGCTGTACCGACGATCTGCCGGAAATTTTCCCGGCAGCTCAACCCGGACAGGGGATAGCTCAAATTTGATCCATGTTGGGCAGGTGGTCCAGATTTGGACCATCGTGGGCTGAGGTCTCAGCCGGCGCCGCCGGCCGGCCCGTGCACCACGTCTGCTCAAAACTGAGCACACCCAACCGGCTGAGTTTTCAGCTGGTCGGCTACTCCCACGGGGTGTGCCCAAATCTGGACCGACCCCC
>RXJO01000490.1:0-8494 GCA_003987795.1 Curvibacter sp. | reverse complement strand
TGAGGTGACGATAGATAGCCGGGGTGTGCGAAAAATTTCCGACACCCCCGACCACCTCAGCTTCGAGGTGGTTGCCCATCGTCGGCCCAAAAGTGAGCCGACGATCAGAGGTGCGCGGCAGTGCCCCTGGCCAGCGCAGATTTGCGCCGGCGAATTTCGTTGGCAGTCAGCGCCCACCATGGCCAGCTTGGAATTGGTGGAGTTCATCAACAGCCAGCGCAAGCCAGGCGAGCCCGAGCTGCGCCATGACCACTTCATGGCAAAGGTGCAAAAAGTTCTTGGCGATGAAGCTGCCCTAAATTTGAAGGGCAGCTATCTCGGTAAGGACGGGACCACTCGACCCTGCTACAACTTGCCCAAGCGCGAGGCCTGCCTGATGGCCATGAGTACCAGGCCGGCGGTGGACACCTCAGTCCTTGTGACTGGCGCACTTCCCATTCGCTTTGCGGTACCCCGGCCCGCCACGAGAGCCGCAACCCCGGCGGCCGCCACGGGCGTGGGCCTGTGCTGCCATGGCAGCAAGCAGAACGGCCAGAAGGCCCCCACCAAGTTGCCTGCGCTTCATTGCTTGGTCCCTTCCTTGCCCGTGTAGGGGTTCACGTTGCCCTTGTGGGACCAGTTGTCCGACTTTGTGCTGTTGGGGTTGGTGGCATGGTGCGGCGCCACGTAGGTGCCGCTTTTGGTGGCGTGCCCGCTCACCGAGTGGCTGCCGCCACTGCTGTGGCTGTGGCTGTTGCCCTTGGCCAGGACGGCTGTGCTGCTGCAGATGCCCAGTGCTGCCGCGATCACGATAAGTGCGCTTTTCATGAATCCTCCCTTTTGTAACCTTTTGGTACAGATGATGCCTCGCCATTCAGGCGGTGCAAACAAGGGTTGACCCGGGCAACTGGGGGGCACAGAACCCCAAGAAAACCCCATGTTGACCCTTTCAGAGGGAGCTGCGCCTGACCTCCTTGCTTCGGTCGTAGACGCGGGCAGTCACATCAGGGTTGGTGTGCAGGTCTGGCAGCATGCCAAGGCGTTGCTTGTGGGCCGTGACGTAGTACGCGCGCAGATCGTGGAAGGTGAAGCGGTCGCTCTCTGAGATCACCTTCTCTTCCAGCGCCAGGGCAACGCACCGCTGCCAAAGAGTCATGAATCCGCGGGCTGTGTAGGCGTTGTTGTCACGGGTGGGGAACACGTAGTGGCAGTCCAAGCCGCGCTCGGTTCTCAAGTCCTTCAGGCGGTCGATCAAATTCTGCAAAGCAGGTGATATCTCAATGGCCTCAATGACCTCGCCGCGTTTGGCGCCACGCTGCTTCGCTCGCCTCGTGCGCAACACACCCTCATCCTCATCAATCTGCGACCAGGCCAAGTCCAGGAACTCCACTTTGCGGCTGCCGGCCAAGCTGGCGTATTCGGCTGCCATGCCGATGATTCGGCGTTGGGGCGTCTGCTGGTTGATCCAGTCCAGGAACTTGGCCAGGACCTGGGGCGGTACCGCATGCGTCCGTGCTTCGCTGCCATGCGGCTCCACCCCGATGGTCGAATTCATGGTGCACACGCCCAGCTTGATGCCATGCCCGAAAAGGCGCGACAGCAGCGATTTCTCGATGTCGGCCCGCCGTGGGCTGCCGGCGCGCTCCTGGTGCACGTAGGTGGCCACGTCGACAGGCGTGATGGTGGAGATGTGCATTTCCCCAAGGCGCTCGTTGATCTGCTTCCAGGCCAGCTCGTAGTCGGCTCTGGTGCCATCGGCCAGCTTCTTCCACCTGGTGGATTCCTTGAAGCGCTCCCAGACCCACAGCAGGGTGCCTTTCGCGTGCGCGGTGAATTCGCCCTCGGCGTTGAGGATCTTCACCTTGCGGATGGCTTCCACCTTGTCGGTGCCCAGGTTGATGGGCTTCTTGCCCACCGGGTGGTAGCGGTAGGTGATGGTCTTTCCGTTGGACCAGGGGCGCGCCTCCATCCGGGGCAGAAGCCCCATGCCGCTGGGTAGTTCGCGATTTCGTCCCATGGGCGCTTTCAGGTGGGGATGTTTTTCCAGCGCGGCCCATTGGTGCGGACGGGGGCGGCTACAGCTGCCGACGGGGGCGGATTAAAGCAGCGGTCCCATTCGCCGCGGGCCACCAGAGGGCGGCCATTGGGCTTTCTGTCCACCTGTAGGCCCAGGCCTTGCAGGAATCGAATCTTGGCCGCGTTCTGCTTGAGGCCGGCGCAGATGTCGTCGATCTCTGCGTCAGTCAGATGGGGGGTGGGCATGTGATTTTTGGGGTAGCCATGAAGAACCGATCACACCATTGGCAACCGGAACGAGCGGTCAAAAAGGGGCAACACAGCGTCAAGAGCCTCGGAAGCCGCAGCCTAGCTCGAGTTTTTGTGGGCCTTTGCGATCGACGACGCCATGTGCAAGCGGACCATGCGCTCAAGTTCGGCTGTAGGCACCTTGGGGTTCGGACGCTGAATCAGCGCTTTGATGTTCCGAACGATCTGAACCGGCGTCATCACCACGCCCCATGGCACACCCCACCATCCCAACGCTGTGGAATACAGGGTGTCCAGAAGAGTTTTCTTGGTGCCACACGACCTGCAGCACACGATTTGGTGGCTCGACCATGACGTGAGAAAGAGCGCGGACCAGACCCGGTATGACTTGTAGACGTCCACAGGTCCCTCACCGCTGCATCGAGGGCAGTTGCCTTGATGCACTTGGCGCACAAAGTGAAGGACATCGGCAGAAGGCAACTGGCTGCCAATGCTCGAAAGCCTGCCCCTCTCTGCGCATTTGGCATTGCAAAAACGCATGCCATCTTGCCTTTTCCCGCCAAAGAGGATCGTCGTGTTGCAGTAGGCGCATGTGGCCATGACCACTCCCTTTTCTGGTTTTGTCTGTTCAGTTTATCCATGCAGGTTGCCCTGTGCTACTCACCGTGGGTGGCCATGCTGCAGGGCGCCGTGGTACAGGTGGTGCAGGCCAGCCTGCGCTTGTTCGGCGAGCGCCCGCCTTGCTGCGCCGCCTCATGGCAGAGGCCGCGGCCCTGGACGTGCAGCGTATCAGTGTGTCCCCCACGGCCCTGGCGCGTTCTCTGCCCCCAGCAAAGGCGCTTGCGCCGCTGTCACGCTGCCCGTCTGTCGACCACTCTGAATGCCCTGGCGCTGCAGTTGTTACCCGAGCCGCTGCAACGCCAGGGCCGGGGGGGGCTGGCACGCCGCTTCAGAGCCGATCTGTCGAACGCCCTGAACCGCGCCCATGGCCGCCGTTAAAGGTTCCCGCGATTGTTGGCGAACAGGTGGCGATTCATGTGCATGTCACTCGGGTGTGTATTCGATGTGTTCCAGCCATATACGCGGTGTAGGTGTCGCCGGACGAGTGGGTATATGGCAGTAGCGTATCGCGTCCAGAATTTCTATTGGGAATTTGTCGATTGGCTGTTGATCATCAAAGACCCACTCGAAGTAGGCCATCCACAAGTTTTGGAGGACTCGGATGCTGAAGTACCAATCCCCGTGGGCCGTTACTGCCAAAATATTTTCATGGAAAAAGTAGGAATACCAATCTGCCTCAAGCTCTTCATGTACTTCGGAAACTTTGCATCGCTCTGCTGACTTTCCTGTGAGGATGAAATGTTTGGTGCCGTTGGCGAGGTCGTTTGTAATGCCGATTACTAACCTCATCTCTTCCGGCAAAGAAGTTCTGTCGCGCTTATTTCTTGATGGTGATTCGGTTGGTTCACTTTTTGGCCAGTCGTTGAACAAATGCCAAGCTGTCCAGATGAAGTTGGCAGCATCAAACTTTCCCCAGCCTTTGCGTAAACGCTGGGCCTCGAACTGGAGCTTTTCGTACATGTCCGCGCTGGACTGAAGTCCGAATGTCGGACCGACGAAGCCTGGTGAATCTCCCATACCTCTCCCTTTTTGCTTTTCGATGTATCGACGTTCGAGTCATGTTGAGCTCGATCGTCATGCGTCTTGATCGCGATCGTGCCAATTGTTCCTTGAGCGAAAATCACTGGCAAATCCAACCACACAACTTGCCCTAGTCGGAGTCTCCTTGATCGACCGAATCATTCGAATTGCCCAGGTGCTGGCCCTGCTGTGGATCGGCTATGAACTGCATAACCTGGCAAGCACAGAGCCGGCGGCAGATGAGCCGGAGACAACGGTTAGCCAAGCGCTGAGCAACGTTCTGCGAGGGTGAGTTTGGTGGCGTGCTTCGCTGGAGCTCGACCATGGCCTCAAGGGCGGGTGTCGGCCGCGCGTTCGGCCCTTGCTGCGCTGGCGGTCTGGATCTGCCTGTGCTGCTCACCGACGGCCCGGGCTGACATCCCGTACCCGTTCTTCGTGCGAGAGGTCGACGTCATCGACGGGAAGCGCCTGGTGGCGGAGAACGAGGGCTTTGCACCCGTCTCGATCATGGTGCGGCTCACGGAAAGCCGAAACGTCACGGCATCTCGGCCGCTGCCCATGGCGGTGGTCATTCCCCCGCGGTCAACGGAGGTCATCACCACGCTGACTGCGGCCAGTCCTCAAGCGCCTTGGGGCTTTCGGTACATTTATCACCACTTCGTCGGCGACTTCAAAGCCCAGCCCGCCGGGGATTGGCCCTACCGAATACCTGTTGACCCGGTTCAGGGCACACGCATCAGCCAGGGCCCTGGTGCCCCGCTCACCAGTCACGACAAAGGCTACTCAAGGTACGCCGTGGACATCCCCGTACCCATCGGTACGCCCGTCCTGGCTGCCCGGGCCGGTACAGTCATCGACACGCGGCAGGGTAGCGACCATGGCGGTATGGAGCCAACCTATGCGGGCGAGGCCAACTATGTTCGAGTGTTGCACGACGATGGCACCCAGGCCCTGTACTGGCATCTGAAACAGAACGGCGTGCTGGTCCGACCTGGTGCCCGGGTCGTTGAAGGGCAGATGCTGGGGCTTTCTGGCAACACCGGGTATTCATCGGCCCCACACCTGCATTTCGCCGTGCAGGTCACCAGGGCCATCGGAGACCGCTTTGAGGCCATGTCGGTGCCGTTCGTTTTCAGGCGTGCGGCTGCGCCTGGCGTGGTCGCGCCGAAGGCCGGGCTCGAGCTCTGGAGATAGGCCACGCCAAGGACGATGTGCTGGACGCTTTCGGCTGCCTGGTAGCCCCCTTGCGAGGTCCATCTGAGGCACTGCGCTGAGTTCACCGAGGGCCTGCGGAAACAAGCCGCGGAGCTGATGGAGCGCGCCCGGCAGGAAAGCCGAGACGCCAAAGCCAAGGGATAGTCCGTGGCCGATGGACGGAACAAGC
The DNA here is from genome assembly GCA_003987795.1 of Curvibacter sp. Taxonomy (GTDB): domain Bacteria; phylum Pseudomonadota; class Gammaproteobacteria; order Burkholderiales; family Burkholderiaceae_C; genus Curvibacter. The sequence goes on along the minus strand of RXJO01000490.1, from coordinate 3,225 downwards.
TCAGCTTAAAATTCTTTCAGGGAGATTTATGAATACATGGCTGATACGTCTGGCGGCAATCCAATACATGGTGTCAAGGCAAAAGGATGGCTTGAAAAAAAGTGGCCCTTGGAGCTACTTGGGAGCGTTCCTCCTTTGATCGTTGCCGCTACTGGGGCAGTTCGCACATGGTCTGATGCGAACTATCCAACAATGGCGTATTGGCTGATCGGTGGGGCCGTCTGGTTGCTTGGCACCTCCGGTTTGAAAATAAAGCATGCGGCCATTGCTGATGCAAAGGATTCAGCGGCGCGTAGCCATGATGGATTGGTTGCTTCGTTGCACGTCGTTCACTCGATCGTAGCTGCGGCTGGTGGCATAGACGACGCCGGTCAACAGTCGGACAAGTTGAGGGTTACCTTTCATCGAGTCGTCCCACCGCTCCACACATGCGATCACATCGAACAAATAGTTCCATACGTGGGCGGGAATCGTGACGGAGCTGGTCGCAAGTTTCCTGTGCGATCGGGCATCACGGGAAGAGCTGTTAGAGAAGGTGCAGCGTTCATCATGGATCGGAAAAGTGGTTCCTTTGAAGACTACAAGAAGGAACTTATCTCTGAGTGGGGTTATACGGATAGTGACGTGAAAGGCATCACCAGTGACCGGTACGCTGCAATGGCTGTTCCCATCAAATCGCGGGATGGACACAATGTCCTCGGCGTGGTTTACTTGGACAGTAGCGAAAAGAACTTTTTCGCGTCGCCCGGTATCAGAGATGTTGTGATCAAGTCTTGCGCTGGAATTGCAAAGTACACGGGAGAGCGTTATGTCTAATGCATCGAAAACTGTTGAGCCGCGCCATACCTATGTGGCAAGGACGGTCGTTTCCAAAAATGGGGCGGTCATCAAAGTAACTCGGTTGGAATTGTCGAGTGACGCGAAAGACATGCTGCGCTCCAAGAGCGCAGGCATAAATTTTGGGCTGCAACGCAGCAAAGAAGCGGAACAGACTCCAGCGGGTGCCGTGCCCGCGTGAAATTTCTAAGTCACCTTTGGTGATCATGGACCCGCTCTTATGCGGGTCTTGTTCATTGTGGACTGAGCAAAAGCGGCCATTTCCCCTTCCTTTGCTCGGTCCGCAAGGGTTCACCCGGCCGAGTGCCGGGTTTTCTTTTGGGCGCCTCAGTCGTGCACTGGCAGCAGACGCTGAGGCTTTGGGCGTGGCCTCAGCTGTGGTCGGTCCGATCCATCATGGGAGCCCCAGGGGCGTAGGCCAGCCGCCAGGGCCGCGCAGGCCAGAGCCATTGGGCGGTCGATGGAGCCTCGAGCATCGAGTAGAGCGGTGTATTGGTCCGGCCTGATGCCCAAGACTCTTGCTGCCGCCCGGTCGGTCAACTGCATGTACTGCTGCCAATCTCGGAGGTCGTCTGATGTCATGGCCGAGTGCTCCTGTTTTCAATCACATTTACATTTTTATGATCATCGGTGATGCTTGACGGAAATTGTGGTTCAAACCGACAGCAACCCATGGCAACCGATCAAAAAGAAAAGACGTTCTGCTCTGTCCAGGAAGCCGCGGACATGCTCGGCATTGAGCTCCAGGAGGTCGAGGCATTGGTGTCCTCGGGATCTATTGAGGCTTGGGATGGTGCGCAGGGCCGAAAGCACCTGCTTCGTCAGTCGGTCATAGCGCTTAGCGAGGCTGGAGATCCAGCCAAGGCGACCGCTCAAATTGAGTCGAATGGTGCGGGAAAAGCTGAACGGGAACGGTTGGCGCGCCAAGACTCATTGGTTGAGAGGGCGCATCCGGTGGTGATCAACCCAGCCAGATTCGTAACCGTCAATCTGTGCTCATCCATCACAGGCCTGACCCGCAGCGCCATCAACAAACGGATGGGTGAGGGTCACTGGATTGAGGGCCGACAATGGCGCCGCGCGGAAGACGGCAGTATCTGGATCGACATGCAAGCGGTGGAGCGGTGGGTGCAGGGGATGCCTTAGCGCGCTTCACCAGACATGTGCCGATTCTTTTGAGCCGCCAGGATGATGCAAGGATGCAACGACGAGCAAAACATTCCTGAGCGTCCGCCCTGCCCTCTGGGCATGCCACCGGCAGGAGCCTAGAACAGGGGTAGCAAATAGGAAGCGGGGGAACAAACGGGGGAAATAATCCAATCAAAGCCAGGTCAAAGTCAATACCAGAAAGGCTTGCAGACTGATTTTCCGATCCCGCCGCTGACCACTGGCTTGTACAAAGGCCGCCAACTGGAAACAGTCGGCGGCCTTTTTCCATTGGGCCATCACGTGCTGGTGGCGCAAGATCCTGAACAAAAGCCAATCCTTACCCCTATCGCGCAGGGAAAGGTCTTCTACAGCCGTCACTCAGGTTCCGCTCAGGTTTCTGTGTCAAAGTGTTTCTCGGGAGCTTTGTTCATTGCCGCACACGCCAGCAGAGGCTGGGATTCCTTCCCACAAGAACACTCGGCATCGGACACGACTGTTGGCAGAGGTGCCAAGTGCATGAAGATACGATTCCGTCTCAACTGTTCCCTGAGGGGGATGGCTCTCAATCCAAGGCTCAGGCGCCATCACGGAAGCCCAGAAAGATTGGGGTGCTGGGGGTGTTGTTGATGGCGACGCTCCTGGGCCTCGGGGGCTTGGCTGTTGCGAGGCTCATCCACCGGTTTTTAACGCCCCGCAAACGCTGAGGTGATCTCGCGAAAGCGCAGGATCTGTCTTGATTCAACATGGCGGCCCAATCGCCGAACTCAGAAAGACGCCCAATCGCCTTGCTCAGCCTTGGACGAAGCGACGGACAAGGCAGGTGGTTTTGAGCCCATCGCTGGTCTCTTGGGCGCAAGCGCTGATGCCTTGACCGCCAATCGTGTCGGGGTCGACGCCGCCCCAACATGGTTCAGTGGGTCTGATCGACCGTCGATCTTGAATACCGACATCAGTTCAGCCAGGCGCTGCGACTGATTCTTGAGGCTGTCGGCCGCAGCCGCGCTCTGCTCCACCAAGGCCGCGTTCTGCTGCGTCACCTGGTCGAGCTGGTTCACCGCATCGCCGACCTGGCTGATGCCGCTGCTCTGCTCCATCGACGCGCTGGAGATCTCACTGATCAATGAACTCACGCGCCTGACCTGATTCACGATGCCTTCCATGCTCTGGCCGGCCTCGTCCACCAGGGTGGTGCCCACCTCCACCTTCTCGACGCTGGCACCGATCAGGCTCTTGATCTCC
>RXJO01000101.1 GCA_003987795.1 Curvibacter sp. | reverse complement strand
CGATCCGTCCTGACGTGCTCGACAAGATCGTGGGGACCATCCCCGTCAAGCGCCTGGGTGAACCCAGCGAAATCGCCTCCATCATCGCCTGGCTGGCTTCGGACGAGGGTGGTTACTCCACCGGCGCCGACTTCTCGGTCAATGGCGGTCTGCACATGGGCTGAAGACAGCCTCGCTGTCCATCGACCCCGCCTTCATGGCGGGGTTTTTTTTCGTCTTTTTTTCCGTGTGAGGCCGACAAGCGGGAACCAAGGGGAGTTGAGCGATTCCGATGAGGAGGATTGACGTCCTGTTACACCGTCGCATGAGCCCGCATCTCTGCGGCGTCTTCACCTTCCACCCCTTCCAATGAGGACCTTCTGCCCATGCCCCACAGCGTTTCCCTGATCAGCACGATTGCCGTAGGACTGGGCCTGTCCCTGATCCTGGGTTTCGTCGCCGTGCGCCTGCGCCTGCCTGCCCTGGTGGGTTATCTGGTCACGGGCATGATCGTGGGGCCTTTCACCCCTGGGTTCGTGGCCGATGCCGAAATCGCTTCGCAATTGGCCGAGATCGGGATCATGTTGCTGATGTTCGGCGTCGGCCTGCATTTCTCGTTTGCCGACCTGATGGCGGTACGTCGTCTGGCCTTGCCGGGCGCGGTCGTCCAGATGACGGTGGCGACCCTGATGGGCATGGGACTGGCCTGGGCCTGGGGATGGTCCCTGGGGCCGGCGCTGATGCTGGGTCTGGCCTTGTCGGTGGCCAGTACCGTGGTCTTGTTGCGGGCGCTCGAGTCCTTCGGTCTGACCGACTCCTTCACCGGCCGGGTGGCCATCGGTTGGCTGGTCGTGGAAGACTTGGCCATGGTGCTCGTGCTGGTGTTGCTGCCTCCGCTGGCCGGCGTATTGGGGGCTCCTGATCCGGCGCATGCCACCGGGGGCGGGAGTTCGTTGTTGGGCACCCTGGGCCTCACGCTGCTGCGGGTAGGCGCCTTTGTGGCTGTGATGCTGGTGCTGGGACGCCGACTGTTCCCCTGGTTGCTGAAGCAGGTGCATCGCACGGGCTCTCGCGAGCTCTTCACGCTCTGCGTGGTTGCGGGGGCGGTCAGCATCGCTTACGCCTCGGCGGCCCTGTTCGGCGTGTCCTTTGCACTGGGTGCTTTTTTCGCCGGCATGGTCATGCGCGAGTCCGAGTTCAGCCATCAGGCTGCGGAAGAATCTCTGCCTTTGCGCGACGCCTTTGCCGTGTTGTTCTTCGTGTCGGTCGGCATGTTGTTCGATCCCCAGGTGCTGCTGGACCGTCCGCTTCAAGTGCTGGGCGTGGTCCTGGTGATCATGGTGGGCAAGACTTTGGCCGCGGCCCTGTTGGTGGTGGTGCTCGGGCAATCCTTGAGCACGGCCTTGCGCATCGCGGCCAGCCTGGCCCAGATCGGCGAGTTCTCGTTCATCCTGGTGGGGCTGGGGCGCACGCTGGGGCTGCTGCCGCCGGAGGGGCAGAGCCTGGTGGTGGCGGGCGCGCTGATCTCGATCGCGCTGAATCCGCTGTTGTTCGGGGCCACCGGGCCGTTGTGCGCCTGGCTGTGCCGGCACTCGGCGCTGGCACGGCGGCTCGAGTCGGCTGGATGAGCCACCCTCAGCGGTGTGACGCGCCGCTGCACGCCTGATTTTGCGCGCAGCCGTGTGCGAGACACTGGCCGAGCCGGGCCGATGGCGCCATCAAGGTGCGGGTTCGGAGCGCCGCACTTCGGGTGCCGGCGCCGTTGATTCCAGCGCTTCCTCTTTGCTGATATGTGAGTGGATGCTGACCCGTGAAACGTTTTGAATCATGGCTTTGCACCTTGGTGACAGGGCCAAGGCTGTTGTGGAATCCCACAATGCCGGCGTGTTTCATGGGCTATACAATCGCGCCCACTTTTGAGCCGGTCCGGGGCTGTCCCGGGCCCCATCCACATGAACGCACAAGCAAACAATCCACAAACCGGCACTGCTGCCAGCACCGCCAAGCGGCCTCTGTACAAGTCTCTTTATGTGCAGGTGCTGGTGGCTGTGACCATCGGGGTCCTACTGGGGCATTTCAATCCCGGGCTGGGCGCCGACATGAAGCCGCTGGGTGACGGTTTCATCAAGCTCATCAAGATGATCATCGCCCCCATCATCTTCTGCACCGTGGTGGTGGGCATTGCCGGCATGGAGGACATGAAGAAGGTCGGCAAGACCGGCGGGCTGGCCCTGCTGTATTTCGAGATCGTCAGCTCGCTGGCGCTCGTGGTGGGCCTGGTCATCGTGAACCTGCTGGCCCCGGGCGACGGCATGCATGTCGACCCCAGCACGCTCGACACCAAGGGCATTGCCGCCTACACCGGCCCCGGCAAGATGCAGGGCACGGTCGATTTCCTGCTGAACGTGATCCCCAGCTCGGTGGTGGACGCGTTCGCCAAGGGCGAAATCCTTCAGGTGCTGCTGTTCGCGGTGCTCTTCGGCTTTGCCCTGCACAAATTCGGTGGCCGCGGCACCCTGGTGTTCGATTTCATCGAAAAAACCTCACACGTGCTCTTTGACATCGTGGCCATCATCATGAAGGTGGCCCCGATCGGCGCCTTCGGTGCCATGGCCTTCACCATCGGCAAGTACGGCATCGGCTCCTTGTTCAGCCTGGGCAAGCTGATGGGGTCGTTCTACCTGACCTGCCTGATCTTCATCTTCGTGGTGCTGGGCACCATTGCTCGCGTGCATGGCTTCAGCGTCTGGAAGTTCATCAAGTACATCAAGGAAGAGCTGCTGATCGTGTTGGGCACCTCGTCCTCCGAGTCGGTGTTGCCGCGCATGATGGAGAAGATGGAAAACCTCGGTGCCCGCAAGTCGGTGGTGGGCCTGGTGATCCCCACCGGCTACTCGTTCAATCTCGACGGTACCTCGATCTACCTCACCATGGCGGCCGTCTTCATTGCGCAAGCCACAGACACCCCCATGACCCTGGTGCAGCAGTTGACCCTGCTGGCCGTGCTGCTGCTGACCTCCAAGGGTGCCGCAGGCGTGACCGGCAGCGGTTTCATCGTGTTGGCGGCGACCTTGTCGGCAGTGGGCCACGTTCCGGTGGCTGGTCTGGCGCTGATCCTCGGCATCGATCGTTTCATGTCTGAAGCCCGGGCCCTCACCAACCTGGTGGGCAATGGCGTGGCCACGCTGGTGGTCGCCCGCTGGACCGGTGACCTCGATCTGCAACGCCTGCAGGCCGGCCTCGACAACGAGACCTGGCAGGAGGCCGACGCCCCCGAGGTGCTGCTCGACCAGAAGCAGGAGACCTTCGGCGCTCATTGAGCTGCTGCGTCACCTTTCGAGAAGCCAGCCTGAGCGCTGGCTTTTTTGTGGGTGGGTCGTCCGTTAGCATCGGTCCATGTGTGCCCACTACCAAGCTTTGCGAGACCCCGGTGCCTGGCGCAGGAACTTCGACGTGTCTCCGCCCGAGGGGGGACGTGACGATGTCTGGCCCAGCTACCCGGCGGCTTTCATCCGGCACCCTCAGCCCTTGCAGACCAGCGGTTCGCCAGTCCCGGCTGCGGCTGAGGCGCTGATCGGACGTTTCGGCCTGGTGCCTCATTGGGCCAAAGACGAATCCGTGGGGCGCCACACCTACAACGCACGCAGCGAAACGGTGGCCAGCAAGCCCAGTTTCCGCGATGCCTGGCGATTGGGGCGGCGTTGCATCGTGCCCGCCGAGGCCATTTACGAGCCCGACTGGCGCAGCGGTCGATCGGTGCCCACCCGCATCCGTCGCCGTGATGGACAGCCCCTGGCCCTGGCGGGCGTCTGGACGGGCTGGCGCAGCCCCACGGGCGAGGTGTTGCGCAGCTTCAGCCTGTTGACGGTGAACGCCGATCAACACCCGTTCATGCGGCAGTTCCACAAGCCTGAGGAGGAAAAGCGCATGGTCGTGGTGCTGCCGCCGCAGGCCTTGCAGACCTGGTTGCAAGCCCCGGTGGCCGAGGCGGCCGTCTGGATCCAGGCCTGCGCTGCGGATGAGCTGTGCGTGGATGAGTCCGAGGGGGCTTCAACAGCCTCAGGCGGGCTGAGTCGCCCGGACGCTGCGTCCGGCTTGCAACTGCCCCTGGCCTAGGCCCAGGCGTCCTCGCTGCACGCAGCGGCTGTAGTCCATTTCGGGCAGCAGCAGCCCGCCGGTGGTCCAGACGATGTGGGTGCTGTTGGGCAGGTGCTCGAGCAGACCCTGTTGGGCCAGCCAGGCTTGACCGGCGGTCGAGCCCAGCAAGCGCCCTGGCCCGCTGAAGCCCGCGGCAGCCGAGGGTTCGATGCGCAGATCGGCATGGTCCAGTGCCAGCACCAGGTGCTCGAACAGGGTGTCGTCGGTCACGGTGAACACGCCTGAAAGTCGCTGGCGCATGAGCGCTGCCGCCAGCAGCGAGGCGCGGGGCACGGCCAGACCGTCGGCCTCGGTCTGGTTGCTCAGGCCAAGCTCGTACACCGAGGGGTGCTTGCCGGACGGCGCCACCATCTGCAACAGAAAACAGGGCGATTGCACCGGCTCGGCAAAGAAGCAGTGAACATGCGGGCCCAGCCGTTCGCGCAAGCCGAAGGCGATGCCTGCCGGCGCGCCGCCGACGCCGCAGGGCAGGTAGACGAACAGGGGATGCTCCGCGTCGACGACTCGCCCTTGCTCGCGCAGCTGGGCTTGCAAGGGCAGGGCGGCAGCGCTGTAGCCCAGCAGCAGCGACTCTGAACGCTCGTCGTCCACGAAATGGCACAGTGGGTTGCCTGCGGCCTGGGCGCGGCCTGCGGCAACGGCTTTTTCATAGTCGCCCAGATGCTCCACCACCTCGACACCCCGCTGGCGCAGGCGGTCCCTCTTCCAGGCCTTGGCATCGGCCGACATGTGAACCACTGCCTTGAAACCCAGGGCTGACGCCATCACGCCGATGCTCATCCCAAGGTTGCCGGTGCTGCCCACCGCCACCTGGTGTTGCGCAAACAGGGCGCGCGCGGCGCCGTGGCCCAGCACCCGGTAATCACTGCCGATGTCGACCAGACCGGCCTGCAGAGCCAGGGCTTCGGCATGTTGCAGGACCTCATGAAAGCCTCCGCGGGCCTTGATCGAACCCGCCACGGGCAGGCTGTGGTCGGTCTTCACCCAGAGTTCGCCATGTTCGCGCGACAGACCCAACGCGGCCTGCAGGCGCGGCGTAGCCACCAGATCCGATTCGATGGCGCCGGTGCTCGCGCGAAGTTCAGGAAATAGATCGGCCAGCAGGCCGGCAAAGCGGCCAAGCCGCGCGGCGGCGGCCAGGGTGTCGGACAGGTCCAGCCTTGTGGGGTCGTGCGCCGTGCTGCTGGTGGGGGCCTGGCGGGACAGGTCGGGGTTGAACCACAGGGTGGGGCGGGCCTGACGGATCTGGCCTTCAAGGTGTGCGGGGGAGGCTGGCAAGGTCATGAAGGGGCGCTGGCCACACGGGGTGGCCCTGCCTGAAAAGCCGTGCCGCCACTGCGGCACGGTCGGAAGAAATCGGTTTCAAACCCGGCATTCTTCACCCGGCGGGCTTTCGATGCAAGCAGCACCAGCGTGGGGCATCGGGGTGCGATGGGGTGACGAAGGCCACTGCCGCGCTGGCATTGGGCTGGCGCCTTGTCGGGTCTTGATCGGTGCATCGCCGGGCCCCAGATCGGGGCGCTGCCCGAGCGCTGAATCCAGCTCGCATGGCTGGCATGCTGCTTGCAAATAGTCTGTTGCCTCGGTTATCAAAACCTGTATAGACAGCATATTGGTGCAAATCCTGATGAAGGGCACCGAGTTGGTGATGGACACTGCAGCAAACGCGCTCGGCAACGTCTGGGTGGCGTTTGCGTTCATGTGACGCGCCTTGTTGTATAGACAGGATGGGTGCTCGGATGGTCTGAGTGCCTGGCGCGGCGCCAGGGGCGCCTTGTGCAAGCGGGGTTTCAACCCTTACAGGAGCATCAAAAATGGGTCGTTCAATGTTCAAGGTGGCATCGTTGATGGCCGCCGCAGGGCTGGTGGCAGGCATGGCTGCTCCGGTGCAGGCGCAGGAAACCAAGATCGCCCTGGGCATGTCGGGCTGGACGGGCTTCGCACCCCTGACGCTGGCCGACAAGGCCGGCATCTTCAAGCAGCACGGCCTGGAGGTCGAGCTCAAGATGATTCCGCAGAAGGACCGCCACCTCGCCCTGGCCTCCAAGGCCATCCAATGCGCCGCCACGACGGTTGAGACCCACGTGGCCTGGAATGCCAACGGCGTGCCCATCGTGCAGATCTTCCAGATGGACAAGTCGTATGGTGCTGACGGTCTGGCTGTGCGCAACGACATCAAGGGCTTTGCCGATCTCAAGGGCAAGACCATCGGTGTCGATGCCCCGGGCACGGCCCCGTACTTCGGCCTGGCCTGGATGCTGAGCAAGAACGGCATGAGCCTGAAAGATGTGAAGGTCACCACCCTGGCCCCTCAGGCGGCCGCCCAGGCCTTCGTGGCCGGGCAGAACGATGCGGCCATGACCTACGAGCCCTACCTCTCGACCGTGCGCTCCAACCCCACGGCCGGCAAGATCCTGGCCACCACGCTCGATTACCCGATGGTGATGGACACCGTGGGCTGCGACCCGGTCTGGCTCAAGGCCAATCCCAAGGCTGCCCAGGCGCTGACGGATTCGTACTTTGCCGCGCTGGAGATGATCAAGAACGATCCGGCCAAGTCCAACGAGATCATGGGCTCGGCCGTCAAGCAGACTGGCGAGCAGTTCGCCAAATCGTCGGCCTACCTGCGCTGGCAGGACAAGGCTGCCAACCAGAAGTTCTTCGCCGGTGAGCTGACCAGCTTCATGAAGGATGCCACCACCATCCTGCTGGAGGCCGGCATCATCCGCAAGGCGCCCGAGAACCTGGCCGTCACCTTCGACGCGAGCTTCATCAAGTAAGCCATGAGCCGTTCGCAAGCCATGCCTTCCGCCCTGGCCAGCCCCGCGGCCACGGCGCCCCGCCGGCGCAGTTCCTGGGCGCCGCTCGAACCCGTCAGCCTGCGTGCGCGCTGGCTGCTGGGCCTGGGTTTCTTTGTGGTGTTCGTGCTGGTGTGGGCCGGCTTCACGCTGGGCGGCCTGGTCTCGCCCACCTTCCTGGCCAGCCCGGTCACGATGGCCCAGGAGGCCTGGTTGCTGTTCACCGAGTACGGCTTCCACAAGGACATCGGCATGACCGTGTGGCGGGTGCTGGGTGGCTTTGTGCTGGCCGCGGCGATCGCTGTGCCGCTGGGCATCGCCATGGGGGCCTACAAAGGGGTCGAGGCCTTCTTCGAGCCCTTTGTCTCGTTCTGCCGCTATCTGCCGGCCTCGGCCTTCATCCCCTTGCTGATCCTGTGGGCCGGCATCGGCGAGTTGCAGAAGGTGCTGGTGATCTTCATCGGCTCGTTCTTCCAGATCGTGCTGATGGTGGCTGTGATCGTGGGCGGGGCTCGCAAGGACCTGGTTGAGGCGGCTTACACCCTGGGCGCCAGCGGGCAGGGCATCGTGCGCCGCGTGCTGATCCCGGGGGCGGCCCCCGAGATCGCCGAGACTTTGCGTCTGGTGCTGGGCTGGGCCTGGACCTATGTGATCGTGGCCGAGTTGATCGGCTCCTCTTCGGGCATCGGCCACATGATCACCGACAGCCAGGCCCTGCTGAACACCGGCCAGATCATCTTCGGCATCATCGTCATCGGCCTGATCGGCCTGGTGTCCGATTTCGCTTTCAAGGCCCTGAACCGGCGCCTGTTCGTGTGGAGCTTCTTCAAATGAGCCAGTTGTCCATCCAGGGCGTGTCGCGGGTCTTCGAGTCTGGCCGTGGCCAGCGCACCCAGGCCTTGATGCCGGTCGATTTCGAGGTGCGCGACAACGACTTCGTCACCATTCTGGGCCCCTCGGGCTGTGGCAAGAGCACCTTGCTGCGCATCGTGGCCGGGCTGGATCACCCCAGCACCGGCCGGGTGCTGCTCGATGGGCAGCCCGTGCAGGGACCGGGTGCCGATCGCGGCATGGTGTTCCAGAGCTACACGCTGTTCCCCTGGCTGACGATCGAGCAGAACGTGCGCTTCGGCCTGCGTGAGCGCGGCATGAGCGAGACGGCGCAGAAGGAGCGGGCCGATTTCTTCATCGCACGGGTGGGGCTGCGCGGCTTCGAGCAGCACTTTCCAAAGCAGCTCTCGGGCGGCATGCAGCAGCGCACCGCGATTGCCCGTGCCCTCGCCAACGACCCCAAGATCCTCTTGCTCGACGAGCCCTTCGGCGCGCTCGACAACCAGACCCGGGTGCTGATGCAGGAGCTGCTGCTGGGCATCTGGGAGGCCTCGCGCAAGACGGTGTTGTTCGTGACCCATGACATCGACGAGGCCATCTTCATGGCCAACCGCGTGGCCGTGTTCAGTGCGCGGCCCGGACGCATCAAGACCGAGCTGGCAGTGGACTTCCCGCACCCGCGCCATTACACGATCAAGACCAGCCCCGAGTTCATGGACCTCAAGGCCCGCCTCACCGAAGAGATCCGGGCCGAGTCGATGGCTGCGGCCGAGCATTGAGCGCGCCGACGCTCTACGATCGCACCCCATGTCACCCACGCCCGCCAGCCGCCGCAAGGCCTCATCCCATTTGCCCTCCACGACGGCGGCTTCTGCCGCTGCCGTGCCCATGACCGCGGCCACGCCCTCACTGGCCTTGTACCAGCAGGTCAAAGACCACATCTCGCGCAAGATCCAGGATGGCTCCTGGCCGGCGGGTCACCGCCTGCCCTCCGAGCATGAGTTGGTGGCGCAGTTCGGCATCTCTCGCATGACCGTCAACCGGGCGCTGCGCGAGCTGACCGAGCAGGGCAGGGTGGTGCGTGTGGCTGGGGTGGGCAGCTTTGTCGCCGAGGAAAAGCCCCAGTCCACCTTGCTGCAGATCGCCAACCTGGCCAGCGAGATCCGCCAGCGTGGTCACGACTATCGCTGCGAGGTGCTGGTGGTGGAGCGCAT
>RXJO01000012.1 GCA_003987795.1 Curvibacter sp. | reverse complement strand
AGATCGGCCTCACCTACCCGCAATACCTGGTGATGCTGGTGCTGTGGGAGCAGGACGGGCTGACCGTGTCGGCCTTGGGCGAGCGCCTGTTTCTTGATTCGGGCACGCTGACCCCGCTGCTCAAACGCCTCGAAGGCGCCGGGCTGCTGAGCCGCTTGCGCGATGTGCAGGACGAGCGCCGGGTGCGCATCACCTTGACACCAGCCGGCCGTGCACTGCGCGACACCGCCGAACGCATTCCGGCTTGTGTGCTGCAGCAAAGCCAGTGCAGCCTGCCCGAACTGCTGGCCCTGACCGAGCAGCTCAAGACCCTGCGCGGCCACCTGAGCGGCGGCTGAGCCCCGATCAACTTCGCTTTCTTTTTCAATCACCCACCCGTCTGACAGTCAGACATTTCACAGGAGCAGCACCATGCCTACCCAACTCGACAAAGTTCTCTACACCGCCGATGTCACTTCCACCGGTGGCCGTGACGGCCGCGCCGTCAGCTCGGACGGTCTGCTGGATGTGAAGCTCAGCCCGCCCAAGGAACTCGGCGGTGCCGGCGGCGCCACCAACCCTGAGCAGCTGTTCGCCGCCGGTTACTCGGCCTGCTTCATGGGTGCGCTCAAGCACGTGGCAGGGGCCGCCAAGATCGCCGTCCCGGCCAGCGCCACCATCCAGGCCAAGGTCGGCATCGGCCCGATCCCGGCTGGTTTCGGCATTGAAGCCCACCTGACCATCACCCTGCCCGGCATGGACCGCGCAGTGGCCGAAGACCTGGTGGCCAAGGCCCACGGCGTGTGCCCGTACTCCAACGCCACCCGCGGCAACATCGTGGTCACCCTGACCGTCGCGGTCTGATCCCACCGCGTCCCAGGGGGCCAGCCCCTGGTCAAGCAGGGCTCACCAGCCCTCAGGCCGCCGCCGCGTCTTCGCCAAGCACGACGCGGTTGCGGCCTTCTTCTTTGGCCCGGTAGAGTGCCTTGTCGGCCACCGCCAGCGATTTCTCCAGGCCGGCCACCCCCATGGGGGCCAGGCCGATGCTCACCGTCATGCCCGGCAGACGGCCCTCTTTGGGCAGACTGAACACGTGTCGCGCCAGGTTCTGACGCAGGCGTTCGGCCAGGGCCAGCGCCGACGACACATCGCAATCGACCAGCACGAAGGCGAACTCCTCCCCCCCGAAGCGGCAGATCAGATCGTCGCTGCGCAGCGATTCACGCAGGACACGGGCGCATTGGCGCAGCACCTCATCGCCGGCCGCATGGCTGTGGCCATCGTTCACCCGTTTGAAGAAATCCAGGTCGGCCATGCCCACCACCGCCGGCCGATGCTCGCGCCGCGAGCGGTGCAGGACCTCGTAGGCCTGGGCCATGAAGTGACGTCGGTTGGCCAGGCCGGTCAGGCTGTCGTGGTGGGCCTGGAACTCAAGCTGATGCCGCACCAACTCGTTTTCGGTCATGGTCGCGGCCAGGGTGTTGAGCGCCTGGCCCAGCATCACCACCTCGCTGGCCGCCGCCATCGGCATGGGCGGCAGGGCCTGCCCCGCCTGTAAACGCAGCAGGCCTTGGTGAACGCCGCTCAGAGGCTGCAGCACGCGGCGGTGCAACAACCACAGGAAGAGCATGATGAAGAGGCCGACCACCGCCATGGTGGCCAGCCACTGGTAACGGGCCCGAAGAGCCACCTGGGCCAGCGATTCAAGATCCTGGGCCGGCAGTTGGGCGGCCCGGGTCAGCAGCGCATCGGCCGACTGCGACAACTCCCGCGAGAGCGGCTCCCAGCGCGCCCGCCAGGCGGCCCGCCCCTGGGTCGAGCGCGCCAGATCGAGCGCGGCCTCGGCCAGCAGAGCGGCCGCCCGCTCGGCTCGGCGGGCGGCCTCGGGGTCCTGCTGAATGCTGGGATGCTGGCTCACCAAGGTCACCAGCACCAGCGCGTTCTGGCGTTCAGCCTGGGCTTCCGCCGCCACCAGGCGATCGCCTTCATGCCCGATCTGGAGCAGATTGCGCCCCAGACGCTGCAAACGCACGATCTCCGGCACCATGTGCTGCTGGGCCCGCACCGCCGCAGCCAGCACCTGCTGCTGCTGCGCATCCACCCACCAGGCCGCCACCAGCAGGAAGAGCACGAACACCCCGGCCAGCAGCGAAAAGGCCCAGATGGATCGGAAATCGCGCGGTGCGGCCGGCATGGTGAGGCCTTCAGTTGACCCGGATCGACAGGTACTGCGAGTTGATCCGGTCGTAGACACCGTTGCGCTCGAGCCGCTCCAGGGCTGCATCGAGCTGGGTCTTGAGCTCGGGCTTCAAGGGCGTGACGCCGAATGAGGCCGGCCCGGACAACTCCGGCTCGCGCCGGGGTTGCACGCTGAGGTTCAAGGCCTGCAGGCTCGGGTCCTTCATCAGACCGATCACCGTCATCATCGGCGCCAACAGGCCATCGGCCCGCCCTTGCTGCAGCAGGCCGGGCAGCTCGCTGTGCGTCGACACCTCAACCCGCTGCCACTGCTGCTGGGCCGCGAACCGGGCCTGTGCCGAGCCCTGCACCACCGCCACCCGCACCCCGGTCTGCTCAGGCAACAGGCCCGGACGGGCCACCCAGACAGAGATCGAGGTGACATAGGGCCGGGCCAACAGGATCTGGGCCCGACGCTCTGGCGTGGGCAGCAGACTGATGGCCGCAATGTCGATGCGGCCCTGGCGCAGATCATCCACCGCGCCGGCGATCGTCAAGGGCACGAAACGGCAGTTGCGCCCCATCTCCTTGCAGGCAGCACGCGCCATGTCGACGCTGTAGCCCGCGTAATCCCCACGCGCATCACGGAACGACATCGGTGGCGCCTGCCCCTGCACCCCCACCACCAGCTCGTCAGCCGCCTGGGCCGGAAACCCGCCGCCCAGCACCAGACACAGCCAGGCGACCGGCAGGCCGAGGCGCCCGATGCGCGCGGAGAGAGGCTTCAGTTCAGCCACTTGGCGGCCATGCGCTGATAGTCGCCCTGCGCCTTGATCAGATGCAGCCACTGATCGACATAGGCCTTGGTCAGGACATCGCCCTTGGGCAACAGGTATGCCATCTCGCCGTACTGCAGGGGCTTGTCGGGGTTCACGGCACACAGGGCGCCAGGGTGCAGCTTCTGCTGCACCAGGGTTTCGGCCGACTCGGTCACGAACACATCGGCACGGCCGCTGAGCACCTCATTGAAGATGGTCAGGTTCTCGGGGTGGATGGTCAGCTGGGCGGTCTTGAAGTTGGCGCGGGCAAAGCGCTCGTTGCTGCCGCCGGGGTTGGCCACCACCTTGACGCCGGGTTGGTCGATGGCCGCCACGGTCTGGAAGCGCGACACATCGGCACAGCGCACCAGCGGTGTCTTGCCGTTGACCATGTAAGGAGCGCTGAACCAGGCCCGTTTCTGGCGTTCCAGCGTCACCGAGATGCCGCCCACCGCGATGTCACAGGCGCCGCCCGTGAAATCGTCCATCATCTTGGCCCAGGTGGTCTTCACGAACTGCACCTTGACGCCCAGCGAGGTGGCCAAGGAGGTGGCCAGATCCACATCAAGACCTTCGAAGCTGCCGTCGGGCAGCGCAAAACTGAAAGGCTTGTAGTCCCCCGGGGTGCAGGCCTTGAGCACACCAGCCTTCACCACATCATCGACACCGCCGGCCTGCGCGAGGCCGCAGAAGGCGGTCGCGAGGGCGGCCAGGAGAACTTTGCGCGAGAACTTGTGCATGGCAACCATCCTTACAAAAATAAGCAAATAACGGTGAGTGCATGATAAGGCGCGAGGCCCGCAGGCCGGCCACCGGGGCTCATCCGCTGAGGCGGGCGTAGGTTGCCAGCAACGCGCTCTTGTTGACGACCCCGAGCAGGCGCGGATCGTCCTGGGAGGCGATCACCGGCAAACGCTCTCCGCGGTGCTCCATGAATCGCTGCAGGGCCGCCGTCAGCCCCATGTCGGCCGTCAGGGGGAGCAACTCCGCACTGAGCAGATCGGCGGCGCGCAAGCGCTCCAGGTCGGGCAGCCGCTCGGCCGGACTGAGTCGCTTCAAGGGCACCACGCCCTGGAAATGCTGGGCATCATTCACCACGTAGAGGTACTTCACCGGGTGATGCAGAAACAGGCGGCTCATCTCGTCAAGGCCGGCCTGCAAGCCCACCACGGTCAGCGCTGGCTCGATCAGCTCGCGCACGCCCAGCGCCCGCAGACGCTGCTGCTCAGCCTGCCAGGACTGTCGCCGGCTGGTGATGTCGTACATGGCCCCGGCATGGACCGACCGGGCCACGAAGTAGGCGATCACGCTGGCCACCATCAAAGGCAGCATCACCTGGTAGCTCAGCGTCATCTCGAAGATCATCAGGATGGCCATCAAGGGGGCCTGGGTGGCCCCGGCCAGGAACGCGCCCATGCCCACCATCGCGTAGGCCAGCGGCGCCGAGGTGGCCTGGGGCCACAGAGCCTGGGCCCCCTGCCCGAACAAGGCCCCGACGAGGCAGCCGAAAAAGATGGCCGGCGTGAACACCCCGCCCACGGCGCCCGACCCCACCGTGCACAGGGTGGCCACCACCTTGGCCACCAGCAGCAGCATCAACAAGGCCCAAGGCCAGTCGGCATGCAGCACCGAATTGACCACGCTGTAGCCATTGCCCCACACCTCGGGCAGCGGGACCGAGATCAGCCCCACCAGCAGCCCGCCCAGGGCCAGGCGCCAAGGCAGGGCCACTGGCAGGCGGCCGAACAGCGAGCGAGCCTGTCCCAGCAGACGCAGGAACAGCGCCGCACCCGCCCCCAGCACCAGGCCCATCAGAGCGAACAGCAACACCTCGATCCCGGCCACCGCCGGGAAGGGCGGCATGGCGTAAGGCGGCTGGTAGCCCGGCATCTGACGCATCACGATGTTGGCCACCACCGCCGCCACCATGATCGGCCCCAGGCTTTCCATGGCCATGGAACCCAGCACGATCTCGGCCACGAAGAACGTGCCGGCGATCGGCGCACTGTAGGCGGCTGTGATGCCCGCGGCGGCACCGCAGGCCACCAACAGGCGCAGACGCGCCACCGGAAACCGCAGCCCCTGGCCCAGCAGCGAGGCACTCAGCGCCGCCAATTGCACCATCGACCCCTCGCGCCCGATCGAGCCCCCGCTGGCAATGCTCAGCAGCGAAGAGGCGCTGCGCAGCAGGCTGGACTTCAGCGGGATGCGCCCGTCGCCCAGCACTGTGGCCTCCATGTAGTCGCTGTGGGCCTGCGGGTTGGCGGCGCGCCGTGCCAGCATCAGCAAAACCCCGGCCAGCACGCCCCCCAGGGTGGGCACCAGCACCCGCTCCCAGGCTGGAAGGCTGCGCGCCAGGGCAACCAGGCTGCCGCCTTGGCCCAGCAGCAGGTGGTCCAGGCGCTGCAGTGACCAGCGAAAAGATTCGGTGGCCAGGGCCCCGAGCACGCCCGCCACCACAGCCCAACCCAACATCCATTGCCACTCGGCAATTCGAAAGAAACGCTGCAGCCCCGCCCTCACGGTGAGCCAGCGAAAGGCCAGATGCTTCATGGCGGGTGACGATAGCAGAGCCCGCGCACCGGCCGAATCAGGCCAGACCCGGGTCGTCCACAGCCAGACGTGCCAGCAACAAGCCCCGCAGCGCCTGGGCCGCCACCGACAAGGCCTGCCCCTTGCGCCGCGCCAGCACCAGCGGTCGCGCCAGCGCCGGCTCGTTGAAGGGCAGCGCCACCAGCCCTGGATCGCGGAAGTGGAACAGCGTCAACGCGGGCACCAGGCTCAGCCCCAGGCCGGCGCGCACCAGGGCCGCCAGGGTGGCCAGGTGTTCCACCTCGAGCACGCTGGTGCGCCAGAGCGGGCGCACATTCAACTGCTCGATCTGCCGCCGCACACTGCTGCTGCGCGCCAGGTGGATCAGCTCCTCGCCCGCCAGATCGCTCCAGCCCGCGCCATCGGCGCCGCGCCCGGCCAGGCGGTGATCGGCCGGACAGACCAGCCAGTAGGGCTCGGTGCACAAGACCTCGGTGTCGAACTCGCGCAGATCGCCACCCGCCGTCAAGGCGAAATCCACCCGCCCTTCGCGCAGCAGGGTGGTGGCCCCCTGGGCCAGCGTGTCGTGCACCGTGAGCTGCACCTGCGGGTGCCGTCGGCGCCACTCGGCCACCAGGGCGGGCAACCACACGGCGGCCATCGAGGGCAGGGCCGCCACCGCCACCCGCCCGGCCTGCAGGCCGGCCAGCGCCTGCAGGCGCCCCAGGGCCTGCTGCAGCTCCTGCTCGAGGCGCAACACCTCTTGGGCCAGCAACTCGCCCTCGGGCGTCAGGCTCACCTGCCGGGTGGAGCGCTCGAACAGGCGTGCGCCCACCGCCGTCTCCAGGCGGCGGATCTTCTGGCTGAAGGCGCTTTGTGACAGGTGGCAACGCTCGGCCGCCCTTGTGAAATGGCGGGTCTGCACCAGGGCCCCGAAGGCCTCCAGGTCGGCCGAAGACCAGCGGATGGGATTCAGTGGATTCATCGATCAATCCATTCAATCAATCCATTTTACAAATGCCCTTCTGCACCCGAAACTGCGGGCCATGTCTTCTACCCCTCCCCCTCTGCTGATCGGTTGCGGTGCCGGCTTCTCGGGCGACCGCTGGGACGCCGCCGTGCCCGTGGTGCGCACCCTGATCGCCCGTGGCGGGCCTGCCGTGCTGATGTTCGAGACCCTGGCCGAACGCACCCTGGCCCTGGCGCAGTTACAACGGCGTCAAAACCCGGCTGCAGGTTTCGAGCCCACACTGGAGCGCTTCATCCGCCCTGTGCTGGCCGACTGCGTGCGGCACGGCATTCCGATCGTGGGCAACTTCGGTGCGGCCAACCCGCGTGGGGCGGCGGCCAGCCTGCAGGCGCTGGCCGCCGATCTGGGTCTGGGCCCACTGCGCGTGGGGGTGGTCGAAGGTGATGACGTGCTGGCCCAACTGAGCCCCGATCAACTGGCCCAGGTGCGCGGACCGCGCACCGACGCCCCCGTGAGTGCCAACGCCTACCTCGGCGCCCAGGGCATTGCGGCCTGCCTGCGCGCCGGCGCCCAGGTGGTGGTGACTGGCCGCGTGGCCGACCCGGCCCTGGCCCTGGGCCCCCTGCTGGCCCATTTCGGCTGGGCCGAGGACGACTGGGACCGACTGGCCGCCGGCACCATCGCCGGCCACCTGCTCGAATGCGGCGCCCAGGTGTGCGGCGGCTACTTTGCCGACCCGGGCCTGAAAGACGTGCCCGACCTGGCCCATGTGGGCTTTCCGATCCTAGAGGTACGGGCCGACGGCGGCTTCGTGGTGGGCAAGGCCGAGGCCACCGGGGGCTGCGTGGACGAGCGCACGGTGAAAGAACAATTGCTGTACGAGATCCACGACCCCGCCGCCTACCTGACGCCCGACGTGGTGGCGGATCTCAGCGAGGTCACGCTGCAAGCGCTGGGGCCGGACCGGGTGCAGGTGAGCGGCGTGCGCGGCCACCCGAGGCCGGACACGCTCAAGACCACCGCCTGCTTCGAGGGCGGCTGGCTGGCCGAGGGCGAGATCTCCTATGCAGGCCCGAATGCCGTGGCCCGCGCCCGGCTGGCCGCCCAGGTGGTGCGCACCCGCCTGGCCGAGCTGGCGCCCGGCCTGCAGCCGGTGCGCTGTGACCTGATCGGCGTGGCCAGCCTGTTTGCCGATGACGCCGGCACCTGGGCCGCCGGCCAGGACGGGCTGGATCCCGACCGCCTGATGCAGGACGTGCGGCTGCGCGTGGCCGCCCGCGCCAGCCAGCGCCACGAGGCCGAACAGCTGACCCGCGAGGTGCTGGCCCTGTACACCTGCGGCCCGGCCGGTGGCGGTGGTGTGCGCAGCGCCATCACGCCCCGCCTGGCCAGCGAGTCTTGGTTCGTGCCCCGAGCCTGGATCAAAGAAACCTGGAGCCTGCTGTGACACAATCCGCCCCCATTGCGACCGACCCTGCCCGCCACACCATGACGCCCGACACCGCCACCGTGCCCCTGGCCCAACTGGCCCACGGCCGCACCGGCGACAAGGGCAATACCTCCAGCATCAGCGTGATCGCCTACCAGGCGCAGCACTGGCCGCTGCTGGTCGAGCAGGTGACCGAGGCCCGGGTGGCGGACCTGTTCGCCAGCCGCCGGCCCACGCGGGTGACGAGGTATCTGCTGCCCAAACTGCAGGCCATGAACTTCGTGCTGCATGACATTCTGGAGGGCGGTGTGAACGACGCCCTGAACCTCGACGCCCACGGCAAAAGCCTGTCGGGCCTGCTGCTGACCCTGAAGATACTGACCCCCACGGTCGCGCACTCCGTGTCGCTTCCTGCCCCCCAAGGGGGCCGCAGGCCGGCTTGGGGCGGCCCGACGCCGGCCTGAGGCCCCACGGTCGCGCCCTTTGTGTCGCTTTATGCCCCTGCACCCACTAACAAGGAGACTTCGCCCATGACAACTTCCCGCCGCACGATGCTGCACACCGCACTGGCCGCCGCCATCGTCACCCTGGCCGGCCCCGCACTGGCCGACGGCTTTCCCGACAAGGCCATCACCTTCGTGGTGCCCTTCACCGCCGGCAGCGCCACCGACCAGTTGGCCCGCGCCCTGGCCAATGCCATCACCGCCGACACCAAGACCCCGGTCGTGGTCGACAACCGCCCCGGCGCCAATGCCTTCATCGGCGCCCAACTGGTGGCCAAGGCCAAGCCCGACGGCTACACCGTGCTGATCGCCACCAACACCACCCACGCGGCCAACGAGCACCTGTACAAGAAGCTGCCCTACGACCCGGTGAAGGATTTCGAGCCCATCACCGCCCTGGGCCGTGGCGGACAATTGATGGTGGTGCGTCCCGACTACCCGGCACGCACCGTGGCCGACTTCATCAAGCTGGCCAAATCGCAACCGGGCAAGCTGTCGTTCGGCGCGTGCAGCTCGTCCAGCCGCATCGCGGGTGAGATGTTCA
>RXJO01000358.1:35451-44270 GCA_003987795.1 Curvibacter sp. | reverse complement strand
GCAACTGGGCCAGTTCTTCTTGGGCCAGATGCAGGCTGATGCGCATTTCGCGGCCGTCCGACAGACTGGGCACGCCATAGCTGCGCACCAGGTGCACCAGTTGCTTGGCCAGACGCGCCCGCAAGGGCAGCGTGTTGAGGTCTTCCACGAGACCGAACAACTGTCGGATGCGCCGTGCGTGCAAACGCAGCATGGCCTCGTACAGTTCGACGTGCATGGCCAGGATCTTCTTGAAGTCGGCCTTGGCCACACACAAGATGGTGGTGTCCCCGTGCGCATAGGCATCGTGGGTCCGTCGGTCGCCGTCGAAGATCGCCACATCGCCGAACCAGATCCCGGGCTCGACATAGGTCAGCGTGATCTGCTTGCCCGAGATCGAAGTGGAGCTCACTCGCACGGCTCCCTTGGCGCAGGCGATCCACTCTTCCGGTGGGTCGCCGCGTGCGGCAATCAGCTCGCCGTCGCGGTATCGCTTCACGTATGCGCATCGGAGTATGTCGTGCCGGAGTGAGGGTGAAAGGGATGAGAACCAGCGACCGGAATTGATCGCTTCACGTTCTTCGATATTAAGAATCGGGTCGTCCATGGCCTGTCTTTTGCGTGACTGAAAACAGGTCCATTGTCGCGTCTGGGACCCCCGCGATCGCACAGGGTTGTCACCTGCGTGTCTGAGCGGTGGCGGGGGGCGCAGGGTAGGGGTGAGGCATGTCACGGCGCTCGCGTCATCACGCCGTGAGGGCCTTTGGTGGGCCGCTTGAAACGGGCGAGCCAGCGCCGCCTCCCGCTACCTCGACGATCGAGGCAGGAGGGGGCAAGCGGCCCGTCGCGTCAGTAGCGCGGCGTGGTCTTGTTCAGGAATGCCTCGATGCCCAGGCCTGCGTTGACGTGGTGCAGGTTGCGCACGAAGTGTTCACGTTCGAGCTCGAGGTGCCGATTCAAGGATTGCTCACCCGCCTCGTTGATCAGATCCTTGATGCCGGCCAGTGCATTGGGCGCGCGCGCGTTCAGACGCTCGGCCCACAGCAGGGCGTCCTGGAGCGCCTGACCCGGCTCACTGACATGGTTCACCAGGCCGTGTTGATGGAGCGATGCGGCCGAGATGCGGTTGCCGAACATCAGCAGTTCGGACACCAGTTGCCGAGGCAGGGCCCGCGCCAGGCTCCAGCTGCCACCGCCGTCGGGCGTCAGGGCGATGTTGCTGTAGGCCATGACGAACTGGGCATCGCGCGCAGCCAGAACGAAATCGCAGGCCAGCGCCAGCGAAAAGCCCGCCCCTGCGGCCGCGCCCTCGACGGCAGCCAGAACCGGTTTGGGGAACAGCCTGATGGCTTCGATCCAGGTGTGCAGCCCCTCGATGCTTTCGGCCTGCACGGCCGGTGGCTGTTGGCGATTGGCTTGCAGGCGCTGCAGATTGCCCCCGGCGCAGAACCAGGGGCCTGCGCCGGTGATGACCACTGAACGCACATCCGGGCTCCGTTCGGCCACGTTGAGGGCTTCGACCCCGGCCGCATACATCTCGGGCCCGAGCGCATTGCGGAACTCGGGGTTGTGCAAGGTCAGGATCAGGGTCTGGCCTTGGCTGGTGCTTTGCAGTTCGGCGGGCATGGTTCGCAGGGGGCAGTTCGAGTTGAATCAGGGCTCGACGTGGCTCAGGCTCAGACCGATGGCACCACGACGCCGCAGCCAGGGGCTGGGGCGGTACCGTTGGTCGCCATAGACGGTTTGCATGTTGAACAACACTTCCAGCACGTTGGTCGGTCCGTAACGGTCGCCCATCGCCAGGGGACCCATCGGGTAGCCCAGACCCAGGGTGACCGCGAGCTCCAGATCGCGTGGGCTGCAGATGCCTTGCTGGCAGATGTCTGTGGCGATGTTGATGATGGTGGCCACCACCCGCTGGGTGACGAAGCCGCCGCTGTCGCGAATCACGCTCACCGCCTTGCCGTCCCGCGCAAACAGTGCATGCGCTGCGTCGCGCATGTCAGCCCTCGTGGCGGGGTTGGTGGCCAGGACGCGGCGTTTGGTGCTGGCGTCGTCGATCAGCATGTCGATGCCGACCGTGCGGCTGGGGTCGAGGCGCTCGACCACGGCCACGGTGGTCACGTCGAAACCCAGTGGAGCGACCAGCGTCAGTGCGTGGGGGGAGGGGGACTGCCCGGTTTCGATGTTGGCGCCCAGGTCCTTCAGCAACTGGTACAGCTCAGCCCGGCGTGCCGCACGGCTCGACACCCACACCGGTGGCATTTCGTGCACCTGGGGCACGGGCGGCTCGGGCGGCAACTGGGCTTGCTGCCCTTCGTAGCGGTAAAAGCCTTGACCGCTCTTGCGGCCCAGCATGCCGCCCGCCAGGCGTTGGGCGGTGATGATACTGGGGCGGTACCGGGCTTCTTCATAGTACTGGCGGTAGATCGATTCCATCACAGGATGCGAGACGTCCAGGGCCGTGAGGTCAAGCAACTCGAAGGGGCCGAGCTTGAAGCCCACCTGATCCTTGAGGATGCGGTCGATGGTGGCGAAATCAGCCACCCCTTCCGACACGATCTTCAAGGCCTCGGTGCCATAGCCGCGACCGGCGTGGTTGACGATGAAGCCCGGGGTGTCCTGGGCGGCGACCGGGGTGTGCCCCATCTGACGAGCGTAGTCGCTGAGGGCGGAACAGGTCTGGGGCGATGTTGCCAGCCCGGCAATCACTTCAACCACCTTCATCAAGGGGACGGGGTTGAAGAAGTGGTAGCCAGCCACGCGCTCGGGACGGGCGCAGGCAGCCGCAATCGCAGTGACCGAGAGCGAAGAGGTGTTGCTGGCCAGAACGCATTCTGGGCTCACCACCGACTCCAGATCGCGGAACAGCGTCCGCTTGGCTTCCAGGTTTTCGACAATCGCTTCGATCACCAATTGGCAGTTGGCCAAATCCGACAGGTTCTCCGCTACATTCAACTGCTGCTGGTAGCTCTGTAATTGCTCGGGACTGATGCGGCCCTTGGCGGACAATTTTTCCCACTGGCCGATGATGTCCTGGCGGGCCGAAATGGCGGCTCCAGGCTTGGCGTCAAACAAATACACTTGGCTGCCGGCCTGGGCAGCGATCTGTGCAATGCCTCGTCCCATGGCGCCACTGCCCACGATTGCAACGCTTTGGTAAATTATTTTCATGATTGGATTATCCCTTGCTTGGTGATGCGAAGCCTTGTGACAGAATCTGCGATAAAGCAAACACGAAATTGTGAAAATACGTAATATTTTCGTTGGAGTGCCACTGTTGGCGCTGGCTGGCAGCAGTATGGCTCTCAGCCTTGGGAGCGTGCGCGGCAATGCTGTGCTCGGGCAGACGCTCTCTTTGGCCTTCGAGTTGAAGCTGGATTCAAACGAAGATGTGGATCCGGGATGCTTGCGCGCTCAATTGACTCAAGGCGAAACCCGTATCGACGGTTCCCGTGTCGCTTTGTCGATTTCCGGCACAGCCGCCGACCGTGTCGTGCGCTTGCGATCCAGTGTGGTGGTCGACGAGCCCATGGTTTCCGTCACGCTTTCATCGACTTGCGGTCAGCAAGTCAGCCGCCGCTACCTGCTGTTGACCGATTTGCCCCAGGATTCGCGCACCGCGGCAACGGCGGCTGGTGCGGCGACGGCGGTGCCACTGCCGCTGATGCAGGCGCCCAAAGCCATTGAATCGGAGGCGATCGCTGCGCCAGTCGTCTCTGGCGGAGCCGGTAGTGCGGGGGCTCTTGCTCCTGTCAAGGCTCCTGCACGTGCCCCGAAGAACACCCGCCAGGAAGCCTCCAAGCCTCCGGTGTCGGCTGTGGCCAGCAAGATGGCTGCCCCCCAGCAAGCTGGCAAGGCGCGGCTCAAACTGGATGCACCAGCAGACACCGTTGAGCGTGCTGTCGGCTTGAAGCCGTCAACCATGCTCAGCGTGGTTCCGCAAGAGGGTGCTTCGCCGCAGCGGGCTCAAGCCCTGGCGGCCTGGGCCTCTCTCAACCGATCTCTTGAGCAGATCCTCGCGGATGGCGATGATCGTGCGCGACTGGAGGCTGAGAACAAACGACTGAAGTCTCTGGACCGGCAGGCACAGACGCAACTGAACGAGCTGAAAGCCCGGATTGCAGAGGTCGAAGACGAGCGTTATGCGAATCCCCTGGTCTACGGGCTGGGCGGGCTCGTGCTCCTGCTTTTGGGGGGGGGCGCCTATTTCGCCGTGCGTCAAAAGCGCAGCGCCGCCAAGGCGGGCGCCGAGGCCCCGAACACGATCATGACGCCCAAGGCCACCAAGGCCACCAAGGCTTCTCGCAAGGGCAAAACCCCTTGGTGGCAGGCCGGACTCAAGTCGGGCTCAGCGGCTGAGGCGGGTGCCTCGATCCTGCCCGAGCAGGGGCCAGCGGAGGGGGGCAAAGCCACGGCTGCAGGGGATTCGAAACCGTTTGTGGCCGACATGGCCAAGCCGGCCTTCCTCCCTTCGATGTCGGGGGTCCATGTGGATCTGGACTTGAGCGAGTCCGCCTTCCAGCACCTCGAGAGCATGGGCAAGGTACCGCCTGCGCCGTCTGCGCCTCCGGCTTCACCGACAGACTTCCTCAAATCCGAGTTGCGTCCGCCAGCACCCGCAGATGTGGCGGGTGTGCCCGTGCCTGGTGCCGGTGGCAAGTCGTCGCTCGATTTGTTCGATGTTCAGCAGCACGCGGAGTTTTTCGTTTCGCTGGGCCAGTATGACGAGGCCATCGGTGTGCTGCAGAGCTACATTGACCAGCATCCGGAAAGCACGCCGCTGGCTTACCTCGATCTGCTCAAGATTCACCATACCCTCAGCCACACGGGTGAGTACGCGCGACTGCGCGAGCGCTTCAACCAGATCTTCAGTGCGGAAGTGCCTGCATTCAGTGCTTTCTCCAAAGCTGGCAAGGGCCTGGAGGCTTATCCCCGCACGCTGACCTATCTGGAGAAGATCTGGGGCAGTCCCGGCGCACTGAAGGCTGTCGAGGATGCGGTGTTCCGCCCTCACGCCATCTCGATCGGTGAATTCTTCGACCTGGAGGCATTCAAGGATCTTTTGGTGTTGCAGGCCGTGGCACGTCAGCTTGATCAGGAGGCCCGCAGTGATGGTGCCTCGGGTGTCAGCAGCTCGCGTCTGCAAGCCGGTGATCTGTCCTCTGCTTTCCAGGCCGTGCGCGACTCTCAGTTCTCACCCCATGCGGGGCAGGTTCCAGTGGAATTCATGCCTGTCGGTCCTATTTCGGGCTTTGGTCCATCGACACAGATGCCGGACTCCGACAGCGTGATGAACCTGGACTTGGACTTGAGCGAGATGGAGGCTGCCCTCGTGGCACCCAGGGCACCGACCGAGGTGCTGGCCGACGAATCCGTCAAGGCTGAGCTTTCGGGTTCTTCCAAGGGGGTTGGAGTGGCATCACCACTCGATTCGCCATTCGATTCACCCCTGGATTCGCCACTCGACTCGCCTCTGGATTTCTCCCTGGAGGGCACGGGTTTGGCGGAGCTGGATCGGCCGGCCGTCACCATGCCGGTGGAGTCGTCCGGCATCGAGGACAGCAATTTGATCGATTTCGACCTCTTCGAGGCCGATCTCGCCAAGTCTCTCTCAAAGCCCGGCAAGAGCTGAGGTCGTGTGGCGGGGGCATTGCTCCTGCGCCTTCTTGATGGCGGAGCTCATCGCTGGCTTTGGCCGGACTGGCCTCGAGGGGGCACAGCCCGGCTGAGTGGCGTCAGCGTCGAACCTGCAGCGCGCCAGGGTTGACGATGTTGGTGGGGGTGCCTCGGATGTAGTTCACCAGATTGTCGAAGGCTGCACCGAAGTAAAGCTCGTAGCTGTCGAGCTCCACATAGCCGATGTGAGGCGTACAGACGCAGTTTTCGAGTCTGAGCAAGGCATGGCCCTGCAGGATGGGCTCGCTTTCGAACACGTCCACTGCTGCCATGCCTGGGCGCCCGCGGTTGAGAGCGGCGATCAGTGCGTCAGGCTCAAGAAGTTCGGCGCGAGAGGTGTTGACGATCAGTGAGCTCGGCTTCATGCGCGAGAGATCTTCCAGGGTCACGATGCCGCGTGTTTCGTCGTTGAGGCGCAGATGCAGGCTCAGCACATCGCATTGTTCGAAGAATTCCTCACGGCTGTTGGCTGCCTGGTAGCCGTCCGTCAGCGCCTGGGCACGAGACGCTTCGCGACCCCAGACCCGCACGTTCATGCCGAATGCAGCGCCATAGCTGGCCACCAACTGCCCGATCTTTCCGTAACCCCAGATGCCCAGGGTCTTGCCCCGCAAGACATTGCCCAGGCCGAAGTTGGGCGGCATCGATGCTGATTTGAGGCCCGACTGCTGCCAGGCGCCGTGCTTCAGGTTGGAAATGTATTGGGGTAGTCGCCTCATGCTGGCCATGATCAAGGCCCAGGTCAGCTCGGCAGGTGCCACCGGCGAGCCAACTCCCTCGGCCACCGCGATGCCTTTTTCGGTGCAGGCGCCGACGTCGATGTGGCTGCCGACACGCCCGGTCTGAGAGATCAGCCTCAGCTTGGGAAGCTTCTCGATCAGTTGCCGAGTGATGTGTGTCCGCTCCCGAATCAGCACGATGACTTCGGCATCCTTGAGCCGTACCGACAGCTGTCCCAGCCCTTTCACCGTGTTGGTGTAGACCTTGGCAGAGTAGGGGTCGAGCCGCGAGGCGCAATTGAGTTTGCGCACAGCGTCTTGGTAGTCGTCAAGAATCACGATGTTCATCCCCTGATTGTGCCTTGCCTGTGGCCGGCATCGGGGTTGAAGCGGCAGCAGCAGCGGTCTATCGAGGGTGAATAGGGGCATGAGCCTGCCCCTGAGGCTGTTCAAGCTACGAAAGTGACGGCCTGATCAGGCTGGTCAAGCCGAGTTGGGGGGCGATGGGGCGCCGCATGCCCGAGCCCTATGGGGCAGCATCGGGTGCATCAGGCCCATCAGGCATTAGGTGGCCTGGCAAGGCTTGGCACTTCATGAGCTTCGGGGAATGGCAGATCCGCACTAAAAGGATCAGTGCATCAGGCCCGGATCAGCGGCGGCCAGGCGTTCCAGTTCGGCGCAGACATCGGCCATGCGCCCTGAGATCACCAGGCGGCCGGCTCGCCGGGGGTGAGGGCCGCTTTCGCGGATCCGCAGCACTCGAAGCGGCCTGAGGCTGCTTGGGGGCATGGCGTGCGCGTGCGGCGTTGATGGGGGCAGTCCTGTGTCTTCGTGCGCCTTGAGGGTGGCGGGCGTCGGTTGCCGCAGTGCAATACCGACGACCCCGGGGCCCGCCTGCGGCATGTCACGGCGCATCTCAGCTTGTTGCGACACTTTTGGGGTCGGGACGACAGCCAATTCGGTGTCGTTCCAGCGGCCTGGGTGAGGGCGTTTCGGGTTCAGAATGGCGCCCAGAGGGGCGAGCCAACGCACGGCAGTGGTGAATGCCTTTCCCATGTGAAACTCCAGTTCGATTCAGGGGTTGAACACAGGCAGGATTGGGTGAAGGAGCCAGCGCAGGGTTGTTCGGCAAGCTGGTCTTGCCTCAAACGCCCGCCACCTGCGCAGGCCCGGGGCCTTACATCAGCATGGTGTTGCGAATCAGGCCGACAGCCAGGCCTTCGATCTCGAAGGGATCTCCGGGCTGAACGATGATCGGCGCGTAGTCCGGGTTCTCGGCGATCAGCTCGATGTGCTGGGGCGTCTTGCGCAATCGCTTGACCGTGACCTCGTCGCCCAGTCGCGCCACGATGATCTGGCCATTCTTGGCTTCGCGGGTCGACTGCACCGCGAGCAGATCACCGTCCATGATGCCGGCATCACGCATCGACATGCCGCGCACCTTCAGCAAGTAGTCTGGCTTGTGTTGGAACAGGCTGTTTTCGACGTAATAGGTTTGATCCACGTGCTCTTGGGCGAGAATTGGGGAGCCTGCAGCCACACGACCGATCAGGGGCAAGGCCAATTGGCTGAGCCCGGGCAGCGGCAGCGAGAATTGAGGGTCGCGACTTTGGTTCAACTGACGCAAGGTCTCGCCACGCAGTCGAATGCCGCGAGAGGTGCCGCTGACCAGTTCGATGACGCCTTTTCGGGCCAGCGCCTGCAGGTGCTCTTCGGCGGCGTTGGCCGATTTGAAGCCCAGCTCGGATGCGATCTCGGCCCGGGTCGGTGGTGCACCGGTGCGGCCGATGGCGCTCTGGATCAGTTCCAGAATCTGTTGCTGTCGTGCGGTGAGCTTGGGCATGTCCATGGTGGCGGCTCCTGAGGGCTGTTTTAATATCCAGTAACTGTATTTTTCACCAGTTTTTTCTGAAATGCAAGCCAACATCTCGACTTCTTCGCACCTGGTGGTATTGGGCACCGGCGGCACCATCGCGGGCGAGGCCGGCCGGCCCGATGACAACATCGGCTACCGTGCGGCGCAGCGAGGTGTGGCTGATCTGCTCGCGGGATTGCCCTTGACGCCGGGCGTCAGCATCAGTTGTGAGCAGGTGGCCCAGCTTGACAGCAAAGACATGGACCATGCCACCTGGCGTGTTCTTCTCGAGAGGGTCCGGCATTGGCTGGCTGACCCGGGTGTCCGCGGCGTGGTCATCACGCATGGCACCGACACGCTCGAAGAGACCGCCTATTTTCTCAGCGCCACCCTGGGGCACAGTGCCAAGCCCGTGGTGCTGACTTGCTCCATGCGACCTGCGACCGCCTTGGCGCCGGATGGTCCGCAGAACCTGGTGGACGCCGTGGCTGTGGCTGCTGACCCAAGGGCGGCTGGGGTTCTTGTGGTCTGCGCAGGCCTGGTGCATGAGGCCGGTGCCGTGCAGAAGGTCCACCCCTACCAGCCGG
>RXJO01000358.1:0-35401 GCA_003987795.1 Curvibacter sp. | reverse complement strand
GTGGGGCCTTGCGCACGGCTTTATGAGGGGCAGGTGGCCTGGTTGCGCAGCCCTGTCGCGGCCACGGATCCAGCGGCTGCTGAGGCGCTGGCTTCCGTCTGTCTGGCCACGCCGGCGGCGGACTGGCCCTGGGTGTCCGTGTTGTACAGCCATGCCGGTGCACAAGGCCGCGAAGTGGAGGCTCTGGTGGCCCAGGGGGTGCAGGGTCTGGTGCTTGCTGCGACGGGCAATGGCACCTTGCATCAGGGGCTCGACCACGCCCTGCAGCGCGCGGTCGCTGCGGGGGTGGCCGTGCGTCGCAGTTCCCGTTGCGCCTTCGGGCCGGTGCTGGTGACCGAGGCGGGGGGGTGGCCTGTCGTCCCCGGGCTGAATGCTGTCAAGACGCGGATCGCATTGATGCTGCACTTGTTGGGTTGAGTCGCGGCGCCCCTTGAAAACAGGAGGGCGCAAAAAAGCCACCCGAAGGTGGCTTGTGTCGGACGGCCTGCGACGACCTGCGGCTATGGGCTCAGCTGGCCAGGGCCTGCAGGGCGCGGGCCGTGATCTCATCGACCGAACCCATGCCGCTGATGGCGCGGTATTTGGGGGCGGCGGCTGCATCACTCTTGGCCCAGTTGCCGTAGTAGTCGACCAGCGGACGGGTCTGGGCGCTGTAAACCTCGAGGCGCTTCTTGACGGTTTCTTCCTTGTCGTCGTCGCGCTGGATCAGCGGTTCGCCGGTCAGGTCGTCCAGGCCTTCGGTCTTGGGCGGGTTGAACTTGACATGGTAGGTACGACCCGAGGCCGGATGCGAGCGACGACCGCTCATGCGTTCGATGATGGCGTCGAAGGGGACATCGATCTCGAGCACGTAGTCGAGCTTGACGCCTGCTGCCTTCATGGCATCCGCCTGCGGGATGGTGCGGGGAAAGCCATCGAACAGGAAGCCGTTGGCGCAGTCGGCCTGGGCGATGCGTTCCTTGACCAGGTTGATGATCAGTTCATCACTCACCAGACCACCAGACTCCATCACGCTTTTGGCCTGCAGGCCCAGGGGCGTGCCGGCCTTGACTGCTGCGCGCAGCATGTCGCCCGTTGAAATCTGGGGGATGCCGTACTTCTGGCAAATGAAGGTGGCTTGCGTGCCTTTACCCGCGCCTGGCGCGCCCAGCAGAATCAGTCTCATGGAAGTCCTCGGATAGTGTCAAATCGGCCGGCACCACTGGCTGCGCGCAAGTCGACCCCGCAGGGCCAAGGCAGATGCAGTGCTCATTTGCGCAAGAGGATAGCATGGGCAGGCCTGCGTCTGCCTTACGTCCGTGACAAAGCGCCGGTCTCCGGCGGCTTGCAGGCTTCCGGTTTCAGCTGTCCGATCCGTTGAACAGGGCACGCACGCGTGTCAGGTCTTCGGGGGTGTCGACGCCGGGGCCAGGGGCCTGCTCGCTCAGGTGGACGGCGATGCGGTGGCCATGCCAGACGGCTCGCATCTGTTCGAGCGACTCCACCACTTCGAGCGGTGCTTGCGGCAGCTTCGGAAAGGCGCGCAGAAAACCCACCCGATAACCGTAGATGCCGATGTGACGAAGGGGCCTCAGCCCCGCTGCAGCCGGGTTCTGCCACCAGGCCTGTCCGGCCATGTCCCGCGACCAGGGAATGGGCGCGCGGCTGAAGGTCAGTGCCAGCCCTGAGGACTCGAGCACCACCTTGACGACGTTCGGGTTGTTGAACTCTTCCAGCGAGTCGATGGCATGGGCGGCGGTGCTCATGCTGGCGCCGGGGTGGCGGCTCAGCAGGGCGGCCACGGCGTCGATCAGGCCTGGGTCGATCAAAGGCTCATCACCCTGAACGTTCACCACCAGATCGTCATCGGCCAGCTTCAGGATGCTGCAGGCCTCAGCCAGACGGTCGCTGCCCGACGGGTGATCTGCACGGGTCAGGATTGCTGGCACGTCGTGGCGTTGGCAGGCCTCGACGATGCGTGCGTCGTCGGCGGCCACCACCACCTGGGCAGCTTGGCTCGCTTGGGCCTGCCGTGCCACCCGCACCACCATCGGCAGACCTGCGATGTCGGCCAAGGGCTTGTCCGGCAGGCGCGACGAAGCCATCCGGGCCGGAATCAGGACCGTGTAGCTCACAGGCCCAGTTCCTCGTCAGTGAGGGGGCGGGCTTCGTTTTCCAGCAGGATCGGGATCCCGTCGCGCACCGGATAGGCCAGGCGGGCGCTGTGGGACTGAAGTTCCTCGCGTTGTTTGTCGTAGGTCAGCGGGCCCTTGGTCACGGGGCAGACCAGCAGTTCAAGAAGTTTGCTGTCCATGCGGAGAAGGTGTTGGGTCAGGAGGTGCGGAGGGAAGGCCTGGATGATAGCGCCGCATCCAGTCTCTGTCGGAGATCGGCCCAGAAGGCTGGCTCGGGCTCGAACAGCAGCGGCAGGGCCCAGGCCTCAGGGTGCAGCGCCCAGAGCTTGTGGGCATCTTTTTCGGTGCAGATGAGGCCAAGGCCTGCCGGGCGATGGGGCAATCCGACGCGGAAGTCGTGGTGATCGGGCAGGGCGGTGGTCTGCTGCACGTCCAGGCCCAGCCCCCGAAGCATCTCAAAAAAGCGCTCTGGATGGGCGATGCCCGCGAGGGCGTGCCACGACCGAGCCCGCAACGCATCCAGTGCACAGGTTTCACCGTGCCCGTTGTGCGCCACCAGGGCCAGTTGCCGGTGTGCCCGGTAACCGGCGAAGGCTGGGTGGTCGCCGGTGTGCAGAACCAGATCCACCGGCCTGGGCCAGGGCTCTCGCAGCGGTCCGGCTGGCTGCAGGAACCCGTTGCCGACACCTCGATCATCAAACACGCACAGCTCGATGTCCCGTTGCAGCGCCAGATGCTGCAGGCCGTCGTCACACACGATCACCTCGGTGTCCGGGTGACGGCTGAGCAGGGCTTGTGCTGCCAGCACGCGCTGGCGTGCCACGAAGACGGCCACACCGCTGCGTCGCTGGATGAGCAGGGGCTCGTCGCCGACCTCATGGGCCTGGCTGTCGGCCGTGACTTCGCGGCAATCGTGGGTCTGGCGGCCATGGCCGCGTGAAATCACGCCGACCGACAGACCGCGTTGCTGCAGCCACTGCACCAGGGCCAGCACGGTGGGTGTCTTGCCGGCACCGCCAGCGACCACATTGCCCACCACGATCACCACGGCCGGGACCCGGTGGCTGGCGAACCAGCCCTGTCGGTAGCCGATGCGACGCAGGGCGACCAGGGCCCCCAGAACGAGTGACACGGGCCACAAAGCCCAGGCCAGTGGGCCACGCCGCTGCCAGGCCTGCAGCAGGCGTGTCGACAGCCCCATGCCGGATCGGGTCATGACAGGGGGCTCAGCGATTGCCGGTCCGTGGCGACTGGGTGGCGAAGGTGACCTGGGACAGCCCGCTGCGGCGCGCGGCTTCCATCACATTGATCACCGATTGGTGGGTGGCGCTGGCATCGGCGCTGATCACCACCACGGTGTCGCGACCCCCTTTGGCGGCCTCGGCCATCGCCATGGCCAGGTTGTCGGGGCTGCCCTGAACCGGCACCTTGTTGACGGCGAAACGACCGTCAGCGCTGACACTGACGATCAGCTCGCGGGGGTAGTCACGCTGCGCATCGGCCTCGGCCTGGGGTAGGCGCAACTGCAATTCAGTGAACTTGCTGTAGGTGGTGGACAGCATCAGAAAGATCAGCACGACCAGCAGCACGTCGATGAAGGGGATCAGGTTGATTTCGGGCTCATCCTGTCGGCGCGGGCGGAAGTTCATGGGAGCTTACTTGCGCAGGGTGTTGAGGTGGCGCAGCAGGCGCTCTGAGGCCAGTTCCATGGTCAGCAGATAGGCGTCAGCTCGGCTGCGGAAATAGCGCCAGAAGATCAGGCTTGGAATGGCCACGATCAGACCGAAGGCCGTGTTGTAGAGGGCCACCGAGATGCCATGGGCCAACTGCGCTGGGTTGCTGCCGCCGCTCAAGGCGCCCGGGCCGGCAGACTGTGATCCGAAGATGTCGATCATGCCGATCACGGTGCCCAGCAGGCCCAGCAACGGGGCCGCCGACGCGATGGTGGCCAGGGCGCTGAGGTACTTGTCCAGTTGGGCCGCCACGCGTCGGCCTGTGCCTTCCAGCTCGGCACGCAGATCGGCCTCGCTGCAATGGGGTTGCTGCAGCAGCGCTTTGAAGCCGCTGGCCAGCACTTCTCCCAGGGCGGAGTTCTGTGCGAGCTGTTGCACCACCTCGCTCGATGGCAGGCCCTGGGCCGACACGGCGAGGGCCTCGTCCAGCAGGCTGGGCGGAGCAATCCGGGAGGGTCGCAGGCTGATCAGCCGCTCCAGGATGAGCGCCAAGGCCAGCACGGAGCAGACCAGCAAGGGCCAAATGGGCCAGCCGGCAGCTTGAATGATCGAAAACAAAGGCGCTCTCCCGGAGGTGTGGTTCCGCACCGGATTATGGCGGAGCTTTGGCCTCGCGCCGCGACCCATGGCTTCGCCACCCATGACCTGTCCGGTCACCCACAAGATCTGTGGATAACTTTGTGGGGAACTCGGTGGACGGGGTGTGCCAGGCAGCGCCAAACGGTCATTTGCACACTTTGATTAAAAAATAGGCATAAAAAAATTCAATGAAATCATGTACTTGCTACGTATTTGTTGGGTTTGTGGGCATTTGGGGGCGTTGGTGCCAGTCGATCGACGGTCGCCATGGCTTGTGGAGTACTCTTCACGGTGCGGGGCGTTGTCAAGCCCAGCCGCTGGGCATTCCGGGCCAGAAAGCCAAGCGTTTCAAGGCTTCCAAGGGCCTTTTTCGGCGCAGGCCCGCTTCGGTGCTGGGGCAGGATGGATCGAGCGGCTTTTAGCCGGCCTTGGCGCTGGCTTTGCCCCCGATCGGCCTGAATCCGCGCCAACCCGTCAGAGGGGATCCTGGGTCAATGGGCGGGTTGATCGAGGGCTGTCTCATGCCCTGGCGAATTAGTTTCTACAATGCGCCAGCAAAGTTGTTTTTTCACGATAAACCACACGAGGAAACCATGGAACATACCCTGCCCGCACTGCCCTATGCCATCGATGCACTGGCGCCGCACTATTCCCAGGAAACCCTGGAGTTTCACCACGGCAAGCACCACAACGCTTACGTCGTGAACCTGAACAACCTGCAAAAGGGCACCGAGTTCGAAAGCAAGTCCCTCGAAGAGATCATCAAGACCTCGACCGGTGGCATCTACAACAACGCCGCCCAGATCTGGAACCACACGTTCTTCTGGAACAGCATGAAGCCCAACGGCGGTGGCGAACCCACCGGCGCTCTGGCTGCTGCCATCAACGCCAAGTGGGGCAGCTACGCCGCCTTCAAGGAAGCTTTCGTGAAGTCGGCTGTCGGTAACTTCGGCTCGGGCTGGACCTGGCTGGTCAAGAAGCCTGATGGCAGCGTCGACATCGTGAACACCGGTGCTGCTGGCACCCCGCTGACCACCGCTGACAAGGCCCTGCTGACCGTCGACGTCTGGGAACACGCCTACTACATCGACTACCGCAACCTGCGTCCGAAGTTCGTCGAAACCTTCCTCGACAAGCTGGCCAACTGGGGTTTTGCCGAAGCCAACTTCGCCTGAGTCCCTCCGGTGTTCTTTGACAATAAAGTCTTGAACAAAACAATAAAGTTTTGAACTTTCACTGAAGCTCAGAACAATATAGTTTTGAACAAATTAAAGCTAAAAAGGGCTTCAACTCATCGTTGAAGCCCTTTTTTGTGGGTTTTTCGTTACACGACGTCAGTTGAGTCAAAAGTTGCAATCTCTACGCAACTTGCGATGACTAGAGGGCACGTCTAACTTGGCTCAATTTAGGTATGAAGCTTGTGTCCGAGAAGGATCGGGCAGGACGGCCATTGCGGATCCAGGATCAGCACGTGAACTTTCGCTCTCGTGATTCCTACGCGAAGCACTCTACGACTTTTGGGATGTGGGGCGGCGTCACCTCGCCAGACAAAGGATGATTCGACACTGGAGCCATTTCGCCTGGCTTCTCGAACGATGATGACACCGTCAAACTGCTTGCCCTTGGCCCTGTGGAAGTTCATGACCTGCAAGCCCGTTGGTGGCTCCACGCCGTCGAGGATTTGCTCTTGGGCCAGAGCTAGGTCGAGGGCTGCGCGGGCGTTCGTGTAGGCGCCATTGCGGAGCCATTCGGTGGAAAGAGCTGCCGAGATGCGATGGCCCCGGCGGAAAGCCACCAGGAAGTCGAGCTGGGCGGCAGCCCGCGTAAGCTCGTCTTGATTGGCTGCACGCAGCGCGTGCTTGACGGCCAGCCAATCCTCGGCGGGGTCTCCGCTGAAATTGGAGAGAGCGAGTTCTGAAATCAGGCCACGCAATGCGTTTGCGATGTTGATGTTGAGGGCCTTGCCGGCCCTGATCTTGTTGGCCTGCTCCATGAGCTTGGCGACTTCTTTGCGGCCTTGTCCCGTCGCGCGCCTGGCGGCGGCGAGCATTTCCATGCTGGTGGCTACATCTGCCTCAAGCAGAGCAAGGTCCCTGGGTTCGAGAAGGAAGGCCGCGAAGCGCGCCGACAGCAGCGCCTCGGCCTCGTCGAACAGCAGCTTGTGCCTCACGGGCTTGCCAACGTTTGACCCCAGCGCATTGAGGGCATTGGACATCTTCAATGCGCTGCGGTTGTTGGTGACGAGAACCGCAAGCGTCTCAATCTTGTTGTCGCTTTGCGTCCGAATGGCTTTGCAAAGCTCAAAGAGCGCGCGGCGCAGCACATGGTTCCAGTTCGGCGGCGGCTTCTCGGGGCGATAGGAAAGGGCGGATACGCCTTTGTATGGCGCGCCGCGTGGCTTGCCGGTCAAGATGTCATTGCCGAAGGCCAAAATCTCCGAGTCGGGGCTGCGGTGGTTCTGCGTTCCGAGGTCGATCTCGTGCGGTTTCAACGCCTCTCGGATGGCGATCACGCGCTCCGGGCCGACGCCTGGCAGGTAGTCGAAGATTTGCTGTTCGAGGTCCGCGAGGCACAGCACCTGGGCATGGGGCGCGAGCATCTGAATGCACTGCCAGGCGTATTGCCCGGTGTCTTGGGCCTCGTCCACGACGATGATGGGATGCCGACGCGCGATTGACGCCAACAGATGCGAGCTGCGAGACAGCAGCGTCGTTGCATTGGAGGCGAACAGGTCGAATGCGATTCGACCCTCTTCGCGAAACAGCCGCTCGCGCTCCACGACCCAATCATCCCAGCCATCGTCTTCCTCGCCGAGACCGCCCGATAGGGCCTTCTCATCCTGCGGTAACAGTATCGACAGCTTGTGGGGCGCTCCGAGCAAGTAGGCGTGGGCCTTGAGGATGTCCCAAAAGAACGAGTGGAACGTCTGGATTGAAAGCTGCGCTTGTTCGGCCCTGGTGGATTCGAGCTTCGCAGCGTCGAGGATGCGCGCCACAGCTGCCCGAGAGAAGCTCAGGAAAAGGGCCGATTGCCCCGGAAGCATGCCTTCTCGAATCCGCTTGACTGCTTTGCGCAACGCGAGTGTCGTCTTGCCACTGCCGGGTCCGCCGATGACCAGGGCATGGCCTTCGCAAGCCATGACGCTTTCGCGCAGCTCGCAGGGTTCGCTCATGGCGCAGCGGCAGCAGCAGCCTCGGGAGGCGCTTCGTCAACATCAATCGCAGGCGGCGGTGGGAATAGAGCGAACACCGATGCCAGAAAGTTCGTCACCGTGGCCGGCAGCTCGTGAAACTCGCACTCCTCAAACAGCCGCGCCGACCATCCCGCGCCCTTGTTGCCGCCAAGGGCCTCCTTTGCGATGGCTTTGACCGTGTCATCGTTCGGGCGCGCATCTGGAATGGCGATGTTGCCGTTTTCGTCGTTGGCTTTGAGGCTCGACAGGAAGGACCACAGCCTGTCCACCGGGACCTCGGCCACAACGAGGTCTTCGAAGCCCTTGTAAGCGTGCTCGACATTGATCTCGAAGTTGTCCGCCAACGCCTGTGCTTGCTCGGCCTTGCGCTTCTTCTTGTAGTCAAGGTCATAGAAGGCGAAGGTGCGCAGGCCCAGCGTCTTGAAGAACTTCCCGAACTTAGGCATGTTCGATTCGCCATCAGCGTCGAAGAAGGCGACGCCCGCGATGTCCAGCGGCTGCAGGCTCGGGTCGTTCTCTTCCATGCGCCGCGAGACAATGGGCATGGCGTGGAGCTCTGTTACCCCTTCTACGACGATGGCGGCGCGACCCAACATGCATTCCGACAGGCCGGAGCGGGAGAAGCGCTTGTAGTCGTTGTCCTTGAGGCCGGTGGCGTCGGAGACCTTTCGCGCCGTGACAACACCGGCATTGCGAGCCAGCAGCAGCGTCTTGGATGGCTCGAACTTCTCGATCACGAATGGGGAGTGGGAGGTCACGAAGGCCTGCGTCGTCTTGGTCAGCAGATATTGGGCGATGCGTCGCTGGGTGTGCGGCGGCACAGCGATCTCGGGCTCCTCCATCGCGAAGATGACCGTTTCGGGCTTGAGGTCGGCGATGAAGGACAGCAGCGCGAGCACCAGCGTGTTGATGGTGCCCGTGCCGGCGTGGGGGAATGGGACGTGTCCTTGGTCCGCCGACAGCGCCAAGAAGAACGTCATCGTCTTGCGCAGATGCTCACGCGTGAGCTCCGAGACATGCAGTTTGGTGGCGTTGCCGGGCGACTCCAATGCGATGTAGCGGGCCAGCCGCCTCTCCACGGATCGCAGAACCGGCGCGATCTCGGCCGCGTCGGCTTCGATGTCGAGGCCGCGCAGGCGCTCGATGGTCTTCTCCCACAGGCTGGTGCGCACGCCCTTGGTCCGCAGGATGATGTCGAGAAGTGAACCGCGCTCCAAGCTCAGTGCCCGAGAGCCGGTCCGAAGCGCCCGCAGGTAGAGGAAACCAAACAGCCGCTTGATCGGCTTGGGAAGCTTGGTCAGCTCCCCGGGGGGAGCGTCAGGACTATGGGAGAAGTAGGTGCGAGCCTCGAACTCGTCTTCCTCGGGGTTGTATTGGCCGATGGTCTCGATCCGAAGGCAGGGGACGGCATGAGGCGGATTGGCGGCGTCGGCCTCTCCCGGCCCGAGCAGCCTTTGCTCGACCACATGCCAAAACTCCATGTTGCCGCCGCACTTGGCGTCAATTTCGGCGCCGGGCTCGATGAGGACAGCCTCGATCCGAAGCGGGATCGGCGCGCGCTCGACACCCTCTTCGGCAGCGGGGGCCAGGTATTCGGCGTTGTAGAAGTCGAACTCATCGACGGGCGGGAAGCGGTTGAGTCGGTCAGGCCCCAAGACCAGGTCGAGTGCCTCGCAAAGTGTGCTCTTGCCGACATTGTTCGAGCCCACCATCAGGGTGTGCCCGTCGAACAAAAGCTCGGCGGACTTGATGCCCCGAAAGTTCGAGATGCTCAGCCGGACAACTTTCATGTTTTCCCCCTTGCTGGTGCGGCGGGAAAGGCTGTTGACTTCTGCTCTTTTCCCTGATAATGGTATTGCAATTGTATTGCGTGTGGCCAACGGAGTCCATTGTCATGAAGAGTGTCAGAAGCAGCCCGACCGCGTTCAGGTTCGATCCCACGGTGAAGAAGGCCTTGGCCGTCATAGCCGACAAGGACGGTCGGAGCATGGCCAACATGATCGAGTGGCTTATCAAGCAGCATTGCGAGCGCGAAGGCCTTGGGTGGCCACCTGCTGGCGCCGCGCCTGCCGCCCACACGCAATCCAAGACTGCCAAGGTCGCCGCGAAGGCGCCCAAGGCCAAGAAACGATAACGAGCACGAACACAGATTCAGGGAAAGCAGGCGGACTTGCTCAACTACGCCAACCACATCCGCGACAAGATGATGGAGAGCCCGGTCCTCGCGAGCCAGGCGGCGGCCAACGAGATCGACCAGTTTGGCGCAAGCCCCGACTTCGAGAAGGTGATGATGAAGGCCGTCGTGGACGCCTTCAAGAGCCACAAGACGATGTCGGAGCAGGTTCTGAAAAAATGACTCGGTCAAGGAGGGGCTCAGCGACCTGCTGCTTTCCATGGTCTACGAGGGCCTCAAGGCGAAGTCGGCTGGGGTTGGCACCCGCATTTAGTAATACTCCAAGCAACGTGGCGAATTTGGTCTCAGTTCTTGAGGGATCAAAAGTAGGGTTCAGGAACCAGCAGTCAAATTGAGAACCTCAATCGCCGAACTAAGCTAAACAAGTGTCATGAATATTTTGCGAAGTCGGTTGATAGTTCACTTACTAATACGGGCTTGCATCGAGTGATATAAAAATATCACAAGTTGTTGATTTTAAAGGATAATTTGACACTTTCTACGTAGGTGAAATATATTGCCGCTACCTAATGAGGTAGCCCAATGACAACTCGCGACCGTGTAAGTCCCTCACCATTTGGAACCTTTCTGGCGACTCTTCGTAATCGCCGTAGCTTGCGCCAGGGTGACCTTGCCAAGTCCATAGCGTGCACGCGGGGTTTTGTCAGCCTGATGGAATTGGGTCAAAAGCTACCAAGTCCGAAGATCTTGGCGGCAATCATTGAAGCCCTATCCCTGTCACCCGCTGAAGTTGAAGAGCTCAAAGATGCGGTCTTGATCAGCCGTGGAGCTCTCGAATTCCCGCCAGAAATGCCGCTAACTGTGCGGCACGCGCTGTGCCAATACTTCAAAGGACGTGAGGTTTCCAGCCTTGGAAGCTGGAAGACCTTGGCGAGAGAGCTGTCAGCACGCTGATCAGCATTCGTAGCAGCACCAAGAGGATCACAGGAGGTATCGCCCAGAAACCAAAAAACCGACCAAACCACGAGGGCCTGACCGGCTTTGGTAAGTGGCAGTAGGGATACGGCCTCTCCAACAATTTAAGTATCCGTCTGTCTTTTTCCCAAGTCAAGCCCTTTCTTTCCCGATTTTTGCAAACCGATCACTCCGCCCCGAAGTGACGCTGGGGTCGCCTTGCCCTTAATCGGATCGAACAAAGGTAGTCAGAGCCATTTTTAGAACTGTGGTGCTGCCAGTTGGCGCGCCTCAGCGAATGAACTCGGACTTCGAAGGGGATCGAGATGGACAAAGACGGACGCCAGCTTCTGGCATGGATCAAAGACGGGCGTGGCCAAGGCCACGGCGAAAGCTACCAACCCTGGCTGCGCATCTCCCGACGTGGACTGCCTTCCAAAGGAAACTTGTCCCTGAGGCCTATCCCGGCTCTCGGGAGAACTGCCAACTTCCTTTCGGCCAACGAAGCAAGCCTCGCAGTTTGGCTGCTATGGCTGGGTGCAAGTGATTTGCGGGAACAGTTTCCACTGTGGCCACTGCCCCACGTGCATCCGATCTATGGCCACTCGCTCGCCGATCACGGCGGGCTACCGTGGAGTCGCGGAACTCTCGCGATCGCGCATGACCTTGGTATTGAACATGGGAGATTCGTTGGAACAAACATCCCGTATATCGCCACCACCGATCTCATGTTGACAGTCATGTATGGCGGTAGGCCGCGGTTGGTCGCAGTGGCCGCCAAGCCAGGCAGTGAGGTGGGCGGCGAAAGCAGGCTCCGAAGTCGAGCGCGGGAACGACTTGCTCTCGAGGTTGCATATGCCAACGAGCTGGGAATTTCGTGGCACCTCATGTCAGATCGGTCGGTCCCGCCGGCGGTCAGGGAAAACCTTGATGTGGCGGTGAGCGCATCAAAGCTTCCCGAAAAAATTCCCCAAAACATGGTTGTAGATTTCTGTGAGGGTATCAGTGAGTTGCTTCGCGATGGTGAATCCATCGTAGTTGCCAACGAACGAGTGCAGGAGCGGCTGATGCTTGACACCGGTATGGCCAATGGTCTGTTCCATCACGGTCTCTGGAGTCGAAAAATTCCAATTGATCTCCGAGAGCCCTTGGTGTTTAGCAGGCCAGCGAAGTTGACAGATTTCTCATGGGCGAAACGTGACGCAGTGGCCATTTTCGGGGAGCACGACCGTGAGTGACATATGCATCAACCAACTGCTTGAACTCTTTCCTGGAGTGCTTCCACTTTCTGGACTGGTTCGTGTTCTGTGGATTGATCATCGATCATCAACCGTCACAGTCATTCCAGTCGACCAAACAAGGCGAAGCAAGCCGGTGAGGATGAAATTAGCGCTGCTGGTGCAGGCGAAGGAAATGGGCCAGACAAAGCTTTCACAAATGACTGCCGATCCCCGTTCATTGATGACGGACGAGCAGTTGACCAGGCTCTATCCTTCGCGAATCAAGAATGGTCGTGCTTACGCTTTGGAGTTTCGAGACTTCTGGTGGCCGGTCATCGAAGCTATTGCGGCAGAGAGCGAGCGCGTTTTTTGCGGGCTGACCAGCCTGAATCGGCTGGTTGACCGCCATGCCAAGGAAAAAAGCTTAAGTCGGCAGCGCATCTACCAACTGGTTTATCGGTATTGGGCCAGTGGGTCCATCAAAAACGCGCTATTGCCGGACAGCCACCGTTGCGGCGCCCCCGGCAAACCGAGGACCAATGGTGTCAGTAAATTGGGTCGGCGCAATTTGTCGGCATCACTGCACGGCGCGCCATCAGAAAACTTTGCGCTGAGCAAAGAAGACATAGCCCGAATCCAGCATGGCTGGAAAATTCACCTCACCAAAGGCGTCTCTGTCAGAGATGCGTATCGGGAAACCATCAAACTGTTCTATGTAGAACGATGGGAACTGGAGGGCCCGGCAGCCAGACCGGTCATTGACAAATTGAAGCACCCTTCGATGCGCCAATTCTGCTACCACGGCCCTATGCAGCCTGGTGGCATGCAGGGAAGCAGGGCGCAAGCTGGTGAGCGTGATTTTCAGCTCAACAAGCGGCCACTGGATGGGCTGGCGAATCGGGGGCTGCGGCGTATTGGTGCAATTGCACAAGCTGACGCGTCTGCGAACGACCTTCATTTGAGGTCAGCCTTCAGTCGCACACGGATTGTGGGTGCGTGCAACGTGTTGATCATCGCCGACGAGTTCACTGGCTTGATTACAGGCTTTGTTGTTGCCTGGAGCATTGATTCAGACGCCGTCAGATTTGCCCTTTTGGTGTCGGCCTCTTCCAAGGTCGATCTGTGCGCACGATATGGCATTGAAATCTGTGATGAAGATTGGCCCAGTGCTGTCTATGGAAGGATCAGAAGCGATCGGGGTGAGTTCAACTGCAAGGCAGCGTATGCCTCATGCGAGGCAATCAATACCTCATTGGAGATGGTTCAAACCGGACGAGCCGATTTGAAGGGCGTCATTGAAGTGGCACACAAGACACTGCACATCCTGTCTGGCCATCAATTGCCTGGCACCACCCGGGGAAAGCACAGGACACGTGGGGAGTCTGATCCGGCGCTAGCCTCATGCGTGACCATGGAGGATTTCAACCGGCACTTGATCCGGGCCATCATTCACCACAACACCAAGGAACCTGTTGCGCATTTGTTGACCACTGAAATGTTGGAAGACGATGTGGAGCCCACCCGCATCGCGATATGGAAATGGGCCCAACGGCGTGGATATGTTGCCTATACGGCGTGGGACCACGATCGGCTGATCACGGCGTTGTGCACAAGGATTGATGCGGTGATTGACATTGATGGTGTCTACCTTGTTGTTAGGCGTCCGCCGCCGGCTGCTGACGAAGTCAGGCTCAAAAATTACAGATATCTCGGGGATCTTGCGAAGAAGCGGAGCTGGCTGGAGACGGCGCGTCGCAGCGGTGTGCGCCGCATTGAGGTATTCCATAACCCATATGACCTGCGTCGAGTCTGGTTTCTCGACCACCAGGAAGGGCTGCAGCCATTGGAACTGCTGACCAGTGATCCGCTGCTTGGCTGTGTGTCAACGCTACGCGATGCGATTGAATCCCAAAGTCATTTGCAAGTGCAGGCAACTGTTCAGGAAAAAATCGCCCTTCAGTCCCGTGTCGAAATGGGGGCTCTCCGTGACGCGGAGGTCAAGGCAGCCCAGGAAAAAACAGCCGCGGCCTACGCACTCGAGGGGGGTGTTCCCAGCAAGGTCAAACAGCTACGTGATCGACGTGAGAACAGGACGATGGAAAT
Organism: Curvibacter sp.; assembly: GCA_003987795.1. GTDB lineage: Bacteria > Pseudomonadota > Gammaproteobacteria > Burkholderiales > Burkholderiaceae_C > Curvibacter. The sequence goes on along the minus strand of RXJO01000358.1, from coordinate 21,371 downwards.
CTCTGGTGCCGGAAAAATCAGTGCGCCACCTTTAGCGAGGCAGGTTTTCAATCCCCCTGATGTGTCAGAAACAAAACTGCAACTCACGAACGTCCTGAGCCTGCCAGTTCGCAAGACGACCAACTCCGCACTCGAGAAATGGTTGGCTGAGGGAGAGCAGTCATGAACCGCCGACTCAATCTCATTGGCGGGGCCACGACTCCTTCAAAAACCGACGGCAATCCGTTCTTGGCGGGCCTGCCAGATCCGCGCACCGAAGAGGATCAGGTTCATTTGTTGGCGCACAACCCATTTCGTGACAAGCAATGGGTTCTGCGCGAAGCCGATCCCCGTAGGTTGCCCATGCTTATGGAGGAGGTGTTCATACCCACCCAGCGATGCGTTGAAATCTCGCAGAAGATATTTGATGCCATCCACAATGGCTACTACCGACGAGATCCGCGGCGCATCGACATTGGGCGCTATATCAATTCGACCAATCTTGTGGAAACCACAGGGTCGACCTATTCCGAGGGCCTGTCAATATCGGGGGTCACTGGTATGGGAAAAAGTTGCATAGTGGGTCACGTCTTGCGTAAGATTCCTCAGACCATTCACCATGAAGACATTGACGGACAACTCTCAGGCGTAACCCAGATCGTATGGTTTCAGTTTGAAATCGCACAGGTCAATGGCTTGGCCGCACTGCTTATACAAATGCTTAGGCAGGTAGACAAGGTGCTCGGGACCAATGAATACAGCCGTCAGTATGCTTCCGGGAAGGGTAATGTCGACGAGTTGGCGGATCGGGTTGTGCAGGCATTCAAGATGCAGTTCCTCGGTCTGCTGGTGCTCGATGAAGTGCAAAATCTTTCGTTCACCCGAGGTGATACCGGAGAGCGCATGCGCAACTTGCTTATCCGGTTGGCAAACAACGGAACTCCCACGCTCCTGATGGGACCTCCTGACAGTTTGCAGTTCCTGGAGAAGGAGGGCGTTTCCTCTCAGTTGGAGAGGCGGATGTTTTCAGGCGGACTGTTTCGCATAGATCCGGCCGATTCATTGGACGACGAGGATGGGCGCACCATTGTGCGCGGCCTGTGGCGCTGTCAGATCATGCCCAATGTGGGTGACCTGACGACCGCGCATTTGGAAGCCTACTTCTCCAACACAGCCTTCATTCCGAAGTTTGTTGCCCACCTGCATGCCGCCAGCCAGCAATGCGCGCTGAGGGCCGGCGAGAAATCTCTCAGTCCAGAGCGCATTGATCACACGGCGCAGCATGATCCCATGTTGATGAAGATGAGGTCCTTTATCCAGGCCTTTGTAAACCAGGATCCACTTGGTTTGATTGCCTATAAGGACAGTGGCGTGGACTACTTCAAGAAAAAATGGGGGCGATCAGCCATTCGACATCAGGTTGCCAAGTCGGTGGTCATCAGCGATGCTGACGAAGGTCCGTCAGACGTCGCTTCGCCGCAAATAGTCCATGCACGTAAACTGGCAACGGCGAAGCGTCGGATGGACAAATCTGAAAAATTGGCGGATTCAGAAATGGATGGCCAAAGAACCGATCTGTATCGGCAGATGGAAAAGCTGGTCAAAGATTCGACGATGCGATGACAGGTCGGCTTAATGCTGGCTCAGTCGGTCGTTCAGATTTCCGGCATTCAGGCGAGCCGCCATAGGCCGGGAAGCTGATTTGCCAGCCACTCATGGTCATGCTTGCGTAGCCAATCAAAATGGCTGCCCGGTGTTTTCCTCAGACGCGTCTGGTGCGCATCGGGGTTGGCTTGCATGACCTCAAGGAAATCCCGACGGAATGCGTCTCTTTGACGCAAACCTCGGGCCGCATTCCACGCTGCGCGAACATCGCCGTGCGTGTCGCGATATCGGCGGACGGCATCAATTGAGGCGGTCGTTTTTTGGGCAACTTCCTCGCAGCTCAGTCCTTGGGCCAATCCATAAGCGATCTCGCGCGCGAGATCCCCATCAACTTTTCTGGGGCGGCGCTCGAACGGCAGTTGATCTTTCTTGGCCCAATACATTGCCTTCGAAAGGGGAAGGGACAGGCGCCGCGCCGCCTCGCTAACGGTCAAGCCGTTGTCGCGAATTTTTTGGGCCAGGAGCGTGCGTCGATGGTCCGATTCCGTAAGGCTGTGGTGATCTGAATTTGGACCGCACTCATGGGCAAACGTCACCAGCTTTTTCCAGGAGTCAAAAAGGAACGCAATCAGGACCAGATATTTGACCGGGTGTTTGTGCGCACGATCGCTGCGCAGAATGCTACCCAGGAATCCGCCATCTCGCCCCGCAGCGCCGCGCACAAAGTCGAGTCCGGGCACATCGGCGATGCCGGATGCTTGGTCGAGAAATTCCTCGCGAATGGCCATCAGGTTCGCACGCCCTGAATCCTGCAGCCACCCTCGCTCATGAGCCGCCTTCAGGCCGCAGTCTCTCAAAATGGTCGGATCCAGATTCTGGTTGCCTGGTTGGACTGCATCACAACTGATTTGCGCAAGCTTTTGCGCAAACTGAGCCCCCGGCCCCCTCAAATCAGGGTAGTGAAGCCATGAGTCCGAGTCGACCATGTCGGGCAAGACCCATTGCAGGCGCTGTGTGGTTTTTGTTCGGCTCGTGCACTGCATGAGCTTGCTGCTGTGTTTCGGGCACACCCACACAGACGGGTATTGATGCTCAAGGTGCCAATAGGCAATTCCGGTGGCTGCCTGGTCTTCGGCCATGCATGTGGGACACGCTTTGAGCGGGTGATTGGCGCCGATGCGACTTGCAGGAAGCCCCAGCCGGAACTTGAGATCCCGCACGCTGGCTCCAGTCATCGTTTCGATGGATTCCCGGATCAGCGAAGCGGATCGAAAAGGTATGTAGTAGCGCAGCAATGTGTGCTGCCGACAAATTGCCTCTGCATCACCTAACTGTTGGCGCGTGCGCTTCTGAAAAGCACCCAGGTGAGAGGGCAGGTCATGCCAAAAGCCGGCTGTCGGGCTGGCGAAGAGTTGAAGGCTTGTGTCTCTCGCCAGCCGATTGCCACTGAGGCGGTGGTAGCGGGCGCACCAACTGTAGAGCGTCTCGTCCGGGAAAAGTCGCTGCAGGAAAAAAGGTCCCGCAGTGAACAGGTCCTCGGATGCGTTTGTCATTCGGCGATTTTCCATGCGGACATGAAATGCCGTGACATTTTCTAAATTGCATATTAAGATATGCAAATATGCAAGATATCAGCCAGTCTGAAATCATCGAATCGCTTCAGAAGTTGCGGCTTCTGGTGAAGTCGCGAGTTCTCACCCAAGCGGATATTGCTCTGGCCACCAATGTGGATCAGTCGCAGGTTTCGAGAATCCTGGCTGGGCAGATTCGGCGGGTCTCGGCGAACGTCCTGGAATTATGCAAATTTGCAAATTCATACGACGGAGGTGTTCGTCGCGATCCCAGTCAGAACGAGGTGCTCATTGGAGCGCTGCGCGCGGTCTGGGATGGCAGTTCGGCTCATGCGGAGGCCATTGCCTCGGTGTTGCTCAGTTTGCGCAAATTCAAGGAGGTCTCATGATGCAGGGATCGAAAATTCGGCCTGAGGTGAGTTTTTTCCCTGCGCCTTTGCCTGACGAACTGCTCGACAGCATCGTTTACCGCTATCACTTTCTGTCCGGGAACCAGCATTCCCGGGACACGGTGCAAACACTTTACGGAGCGGCCGTAAACACAGCGCCAAAACTCCTGATCAATCGGATGACCACGTTGCACTCCAGGTTGCCCAGGAAGCTTTTCGCGTCGCCGGAGGTCATGATTGCCGAACTGACCATGGTCCCAGCCTTTGGCACCGTTTTAGATCAGCGGCAGATGCAGACCGCGCACAGCGCATCGCTCCACGGCGGCCGCTTGGGTCAGAACGTCCAATACCGTAGTGCAACTCGGGTAATGCATGCCGCATTGCATTGCTGTCCAATGTGCGTGCGCGAGGAGACTGAACGGTTGGGCGTCGCTTACTGGCATCGGAGCCATCAATTAGATGGCGTAGCGGTCTGTCATGCGCACGGTTGCAACCTGATTTCCAGCTGCCCCTATTGCGATGAACCGATTAGCCCACCAGGCAGCATGAAGCTTCCGAGCACGCATTGCTCGGCATGTAAAAAACCACTACTTGCAGTATTCAGCTCCAACAAAGCAGTTGCGGAAATCGCTCGTCTTGGCCACCAGGCCTTGACTGGGGTGATCCCATATTGCGATAGACGCTGGCTGGGAGATCAGGTCACCCGTCTGGTTGGGACAGACACCCAAAGAGTGTGCGATGAGATATTGGGGATCTTCGGAGAGGCCTATTTGGAAGACGTCTTGCCTCATTCGTTTTACACATTCTCAGGGGACTGGATCGACCATGCGTTTCGAGTGCGTAAAACTTGGGTGGGTTATGAGCGCGGATTCTTGAATCTCCCCTCGCTGAAGCACATGATGGTGCTTGTTCATTTCCTGTTCGGCAGTTGGGAGAAAGTTTGCCCACCGTCGACGGCAAAACAAATGGTTGCCTGATTACTGATTGAAACGTTACGTTACATCGGTTGCCCGTTGATTAATCCTGACGAGCCAAAGTGATGATGGAGAACTTGCAGGAACGCCTAGTTAAAGATATCCCATGACCGAACTTTCCGCGGCTCGGCCAATTAGGGCGTAACTTGATCAATGTCGGTGATGGCGGGCGCCCGGCTGGCCGAAACGAAAATTAGAGCCCCTTCTGTCCGCAGTGAGCCAGCTACTTTCAATCTTTTGAGCGCTCTGTAAAGGGCCTCGTGAGTCAGGCCTAGGTCGGTGGCCCATTCCTTCTTTGTCATCGACAGCTCGACGGCTCCGTCCACCCCTTCGGATTCGAGGTAGTGGACGATGCGCTCCTCCGCGGTTTTCAACCCGAGCCTCTCGCACTGGGCCCTGAGCTTCCGAACCTCACGGGCGAGCAGGCGTTGCCAATGCCTGCTGAACGCGGGGTCGTTCGTGAGGGCGGCTTTAAACAACTCTGCGGGGAAGGCCAGCAAGGTCGAATCGACCGACGCGATGGCGTCGCAATGGTAGGCCTTGGAGTCGAGGCTCGCCTCCGCAACGAATCCCATGCGTGACCGCTGGAGCGTGATTTCGACACCGCTTCGGCCTGTCCGGTTCAATCTGACTTCGCCGGAAATGGCGAGGTAGGCATTGCGCACCTTGCCGCCCGTTCGGAAGAGCGGCTCTCCGGCCTTCAGGCGGACGATGCTTGCCACGTCGAGCAATCCGGCGGGCATCGCTTTGGCGATGTCTGGGACGGTGGTTCTGGCGAGCGCGGTGGCGTTTTCTTCCATATGATCCAAATCATATGCTGCGAATGACTGCCACGCTAGGATAGATGCAAGCAAATGTAAAAGGAGAGTTGACCCATGCGCATTCAAGCGTCCCTGATCGCTGCGGCTGCGATCGCAATTTCGATGTCCGCCCCAGCGCAGCAGCAGTCGGGTCAACCGATGCCGATGCAAGGCATGGACCACATGAACATGGACCATGCCGCCCACATGGCTGCCATGGCCAAGGCACAGCGGCAGGCCAAAGTGTCTGAGTTAGGCAAGGACGTCATGCCGTTCGACCTGTCCGCGACCCTGCACGTCTTCACCAAGGATGCAGAAGGCGGAGTCCAGCAGGTGGCCGCTCGGGACAAGTCCGATGTGAAGCAGACTGAGCTCGCGAGGCGGCATCTCAAGGAGATCAGGGAGCAGTTCCTCAAGGGCGATTTTTCCGGGCCGACCCATATCCACGGAGCCCAGATGCCGGGTCTGGCAGAGCTCTCGGCTGCCAAGCCTGGCTCGATCGCCATAGGCTACAAGGATGTGAAGGGCGGGGCTGAGCTCTCGTTCAAGACGGCCGATCCCGTGCTGGTCGCCGCTATCCACAAGTGGTTCGACGCTCAGGTGTCGGACCATGGCAAAGACGCCATGGAAGGCCACGTCCACTGAAGCCAAGTTGCGGCAATCAGATCCACCCAATCCGGCTTCGACGGAGATGGCGGCAACTGCGTCCTATCCGCAACAATTGCCGCAGGAGGATGAGCCGCCGCTCCTCGCGGCCAGTTGGATGGGTGGGCACTTGACCGAGCCGTGGCTGCAGAAAACGCAGCAATCTCCTGGCAGCGGTCGGAGGACCGTCTTGCATCCTTCGCACTCATGGAAGAACTGGCACGAGTCGGTCGGCATTTCCAGCTCGGCTTTGTGGCCGCATGAAGGGCATGTCAGGACGGATCGGGGCTGGATTTCTTCGGCCATGGTCGGGGTCGGTTTATGTGGACGGTTGCATGCTCGGGGAATGCGACCTCGGCATCAAGTCCTATGCCCTTCGAGCTCTAGGCTCAGCGGAAGCTCCGCTACGGCCTCTCGGATGGTGTGCTTGATCAGCTCGTGGTCGAGCTCTGGCATCAAGTCGGCTGGGCCGCCCATCTTTCCCGTGGGCTCGGCGACGAGCTTGCCGCCGTCGGAGGCTAGCTTGAACTGGCCCGAGCAGTTGCGGCAATAGATGAGCTTGCCTGGCTGGCTGTCGCGGGCCAGGGCCAGCGTCGGGCCGCAGTTGGGGCAGCTTTGCAGGGGGATTCCTTCGTCGCTGTGTCCTGCGACGTGCTCGAGCTCGCCAGCCTTGGCCAAGGATGCCAGCGACGAGCTGAAGCGGGCGTCGAATTGCTTGCCGGCCTCGCCGGAGATGATCGCAATGGCCTTCTCGATCGGCATGCCCGCGCGGTAGGGGCGGTGGCTGGTCATGGCGTCAAAGGCGTCGCACACGCCGACGACTAGGGCCATGTCGGTGAGCCCCGCGGCCGAGCGTCCAAAGGGGTAGCCGAGCCCGTCGGGGCGCTCGTGGTGGTGCAGCACCGCGTCCTCGACGAGGTGGCCCAGAGGATGCCCCGCGAGCATGCGCGATCCGACGCTGGGGTGGGTCTTGATGACGGCGTATTCGTCGTCGGTGAGCTTGCCGGCCTTGCGCAGAATCGCGTCGGGCACGGCGATCTTCCCGAGGTCGTGCAGGAAGCCTCCCAGTCCGATGCGAGCTGCCTCTTGCCTGCCGAGCCCCGCCTGCTCGGCGACCATGCGGGAGTAGCGTGAGACGCGCCAGAGATGCCCGCCGGTATAAGGGTCGCGTGCTTCGACGAACCAGGCCATGTTCAACAGGCTCGCGATCAACGCCTCCGAGCCTCCCGCGGAGGATGCCTTCGATCCTTGGGAGCCCAAGCCGACCTTGGCGATCAATGCGGATAGAAACGATTTTTGGCTCATGGTCGAATGCCCTTTCAATCAGGTCTGCGGGCGCATTCGACTTCGGCTCGCCAGATGTTTATTCGTTGATGCTCGCCACGGATGATGGAGGCCAGAGAATTGCTGGTCAAGGCCTGAGGGCTTGTGAGACGATGCCGCCGAGGGCTCCCAAGGGCCTCTCGAATCCGTCGGGCAGCGCGTGTCGCTTGGCCAGATATTCCGGGCTGTTCCACCCCACATCGACTTCCCCGGAGGGCGTTCGCCAAATTAGGAGCTTGAGGGGCAAGTCGATGCCGACCGCCTGGTCCCGCTGCATCAACGGGGTGCCGGCCTTGGGATTGCCGACGATCAGGAGTTTGGTAGGCGGGAGATCCATGCCCGCAGCACGGGCCTCCTCGGCGTGGTCGACGATCGCGAATATCTTCACGCCTTTCTCCCTCAACGCGGACTCGACTCGGAGGACCGTATGGTCCATATCGAACGGACTGGCGACGACATTCATCCCCCTGTCGTCGGCGAGGGCCGATGCGGACGCGCATGCGAACAGGGCTGCTGCGGCAATTTTTATCATCGCGCCCCCTCAGCCTCCGGCAAGCAGGTCGAGGAGTTTGCGTTCGCTCTGACCTCCCAGCAGCACTTCCCTGACGGCGCCTTCCGAGACCAGGATGAAGCTGGGCGTTCCAGCGATTCCGAACTGCCGGGCCAGGTCGAGGTTCTGGGCGACGTCGACAGGGATCAGGTTGCGGTGGGTCTGGCGCAGCTTCTCGACCAGGGGCTTGATGGCCCGGCACGGGCCGCAACTGGCGGAATAGAAGTAGTAGAGCCTGCGCGTGTCGGAGGCGGCCGGGCCGTCGATCGACGAGGTGTCGGGAGCCGGGCTGCCAACGCTTCTCTTGGCCTTGATCCACATGAGGAGCTGCATGCCTGCGAAGAGGGCGATCACGCTCCCGACAGCGATTCCCATCCAGTTCACTGGTTTCTCCTTGTGTTGGTTTTGGCCGTCGGGCTGACGGCGGCTCCCGGCCCCGTCGCGGGGCTCAGCAGGTATTCGCGCACGAGCTCGCGGGCCCGGTGCAGGCGGCTCTTGATGGCGGCGGGGTTCTCCTCGAGACGCTCGGCGATCTCGGCGATGGTGAGTTCCTCGAAGTCCCGCAGCAGGACGACTTCGAGGTAGTGGGCTGGCAGCGACTCGAGCGCGTTGGCCAGGTCGATCCGCAGGTCGTTGTCGGCCCTGCAAATCAGTTGCTGTTCGACCTTGTCTTCGTCGAGCTCTTCGGTGCTGAACATCATCCGCTCGAGCTTGCGGCACTCGCGCTTGATGACGGTGAAAAGCCAGGAGGAGAAGGCAGCGGCGGCCTTCAAACCCTTGACCTTGCGGGAGATCACCAGCAGGGACTCCTGCACCGCGTCGTCGACGTCGCTGGCCTGGCAGTGGCGCCGGGCGTATCGGCGAGCGTCGGCTTGGCAGACCGCCAGCAGCCGCGTGATGGCCGCCGGGTCGCCGGTCTGCGCGGCCATGACGAGGTTGGAGCGTTCTACCGCGGTATCCATGCTCAGCTTGCCTTGTCGAGTTTGCGGCCGACCATGGCGCACATCGGGCAGAAGCCGACCAGGCCGGTCATGGACAGGATGGCGCCCATGATGCCGGCGCCCATGGCCAGCGGCGAGCCCCAGCTCATGGCGGCGAAGCCCAGGGCCATCAGGCCCATGACGATGCGAACGGCGCGCTCCCAGCCGGGAACATTTTTTGTGTAGAACATGGCGATCTCCTTTGAATGTGGTTTCGAGGACCTTCCTCCCTTGCTAAGAGGAACCGACTCGCCAAAACGATTCGCGCTTCTTCGTATTTATTTCATCCGTTGGTCGCGTTGGCAATGACTTCGGGCGCTCGGTCGCCAAATCAAGCCTTCCGCCACACGCTTTGCCATGAATTGTCATTGGAAATGGCGACGGGCCATTTGGGCCAGGATGGCCCTGCGCTCGGGGGCGTCGAGGTCATCTTTGCTAAGGTAGAGGAACGTCTCCTGCTTGCCGAGCCCGCCCCACGTCGAAGATGGCGACGAGGCGCCCAGGATGTTGGCGGCGAAGCCGGTTTGCTTGGCGATGGCGTCCAGCGTGCTGGCGATCTTCTCGAGCGGCAGCATCGAGGCGAACAAGATGGGCGTTCGAGTGGAGGCCCCGCGCAGACGGGCGAAGACCTCCTGCGCGCTCTGGGAAATCGGGGAGGAAAGAGCCAGGGAGATGATCGCGCCGGCCGGGTGCGGCCCCTGCGCGGAGATTTCTTCGAGGCTCTCCAATTTCGAGACGCCGAATCCCGCCTCCTCAAGGAAGGGCTTCATTGAGGCGACGATGAAGGGATGGGGCCTGGCGATGAGGACGTTCTTTTTCATGTGTTCTCCCATTGGTTTCGATTTCTGGCTTATTGGGGGGCGATTCGAGGCGGCCGGCCCCCCTAGTCGGCCGGTGGATCATGCGAGCTTGTAAGCGGAGAAGCGATCGTCGACTTGCGTCCCGAACGCGTGGTTCGAGTAGTTGCTGAGAACCTTCACGGCCGTCGCCAGGACGATGTAGAGGATGCTTTGCTCCGAGTAGCCGGCTTGGAGATAGGCGTCCAAGCGGGATTGGGCGGGGCGGCCGTTGGTGTGAACCAATTCCTGGGTCAGTTCGTAGAGCGCCGACAGCTTCGCGTCCGGGATGGGCTGCCCTTGGCGGATGGCTTGCAGGACGGGGCCGGGGACCCCGGACATCTTGTCGGCGATCATGCTGTGCGCGGCAGCGCAATACGTGCATCCATTGGCCATGCTGATGGCCAGGAAGACGACTTCCTGCTCCGCGGGGGCGAAGCCGGACTCGGCGCGGAAGCGCGCGTAGCCGCTGAGGTAGGTGCCCAACAGCGCGGGCGCGTTGACCATGTTGGCATACATGTTGGGGATGAAGCCGACCTGCTTGAGGGCGGTGTCGAGCATTTCCTTCTGCGCGCCTTGCGCCTGCGCGTGGTCGACTGCGGAAAGGGTTTTCAGATAAGCCATTGTTTTCTCCTGGGTTGAAGGGCAGCCCTGATGTCGCGGTCGTGAGACGCGACAGGCTGGACTCATCCTAGGATTGATGGGGTCAACGAAGTTGCCCGATCGTCTCAATGAAGTGGCCACCCGTTCCGAGGCGAATGGAAACGCGGCTTAACCTTCTCGCGAGAGCTCTTTGAGCCATTCCGAAGGCGATTGGCCGAACTTTCGGACGAAGGCCCGGTGGAGCGCGCTGGAGCTGCCATAGCCGACCCTTTCGGCGACGGCTTTGGCCTGGGCCCCTTTGGCAAGGAGCTTGCGAGCGAGCATGAGGCGCCAAGACGCCAGGTATTCGGCGGGGGGTGCTCCGACGACCGAATGGAAATGCTCCGCGAAGCGCGCACGGGACATGCCGGCCCGCTCGGCCATGGCGGGCAAGTCCCAGCGCTCGGAGGGCGCCTGGTGGATGGCGTCGAGCGCCTTGGCTAGTTTGGGGTCGGCGAGCCCGGCCAGGGCGCCGCCGGAGATCAAGCCTCGGTCGAGGCAGTGGCGCAGCATGTGGATCGTCAGGACCTCGCAGAGGCGGTCGAGCGCGCCTTGTCGTCCGCTACCGCCCCCGAATCCCTCCGAGAACATGAGCTCGAGGATCGGCGCGAAGCCAGGGGAGGCGTCCAACTCGATGAGGACCGTGTCGGGCAGGGAGTCGGAGATGGGGTTGCGGCCGCCGACGCCCGTGAGCACGGTGGCGCACGCGACGTCGGCGCCTTCGCGCTCGTCGGCTTCGAGGCGGTGTCGCTCGGGGCGCGGCAGGTAGATCAGGGAGGGCCGCTCGATGCGGACGTCAGGCCTCCCTTGGTTGAGCAGCGAGACCTGCCCCTTCCTGACCACGTGCAGGTGCCCCCTTTGCTCATCGCGATCGAAGTCGTGCAGGCCGCAGATGTTGCCGGTGTAGAAGACCCCGGCCCGCAAGGAGAACTGGGACAGGAGGCGGTCGAGCGGGTCGCTCATGGGTGTGGCTCCCGTCGATTTGCCGCTTGGTTTTTCGCCGCGCTGTAGCTGGCGACGCAAAAGGGGACCAGGTAGTTGAGCAGCCCGTGGAGCCAGGAGAACTCCGCGATTCCGAAAATCGCGCTCCACTGGTTCACGAGGTTCAGGGCCGTGCCCACCGCCAGCGCGATCTTGAGCGAGCTCGCGGCGATTTTCTTCGTGAGGGCGGCTTTCAATATCTCTTTCATGGCTCCGCTCGCCGGAATGCCCCGACGAGATTTTCATTGCGGAACTGAGGACTCGGCGTCAGCTCGCCGACGCTCGAGTCCTGGTGGCCTCAGTTCGATTGCGGAGCCAGTTGGCCGTCGAGGATGAAGATGCGGTCGGTGGGGTTGGCCGACTTGATGTGGAGGGTTCCGGCGCCCTTGAGGCCCTTGAACGAGCCGGTGCCGGAGACGACCTCCCAGAAGCCGTTGTCGTTGAGCTCGGGCTTGCCGTCCTTGCCCGGCAGGAAGACGGCGCGGACGGTCCACTTGATGTAGGCCACGTTGCCGTCGCCCTTGGTGGCGACCAGATAGCCACTGGGGTCGCCCGAGACGCCCGGGACGATGTCGTGGCGGCCGAACTCGACGATCTGGGCGCCGTCGAGCATGCCGGTGCCGGCGGCGGTGCCTTCGCGGCGGACCATCAGGACGAAGTGCCCCGAGCCGTCCTTGAAGTCGAGCTTGATCTGCTCCTTGGGGACCATGGTGGCCTGCACATTGAGCGGATCGGCCATGGCGGCGGAGCCGAAAAGCATGGACACCGCGAGGGCGAAGGCGGCGGCAAGGGGTGTCGAACGAGCGGTTTGGAAGAGCATGGTTTTCTCCTGGGAGTTGATGGATTCAGATAACAGGCAAATGGGTTTCAAGTCAATCGAAGGCGGGCTGAGCCCTACGCGGTGAGACTCTCGACTTTCCGCGCGAGCTCCTCGAAGCCGTCGAAGACGAAGTCGCAGTCCGGGTGCGGTGTCGGGTCCGGCGGCGACTCGCTCCCCCATTCCTGCGGCCTGCGGATGAAGGCGGTCTTGAAGCCGCAGGCGCGCGCGGCGTTGAGGTCGAAGTTGTGGCAGGCCACCATCAGGATTTCGCCGGGCTCCATGGCGAGCCACTTTGCGGCCTGCTGGTAGGCGAGAGGATTGGGCTTGTAGTGCCCGATGGCTTCGCATGAGATGACCGCGTCCCACGAGACGCCGTTGAGCCTGGAGACGTCGACCACCAGGGCCATTGGCAGCATGGTGAAGGAGATGGCGGGAACGCGCGCGCGAATGGCCTTCAAGGGGCCGGCGAAGTCGGGCCAGGAAGACAGCCTGTGCCACGCGCTCGAGATGCGGCTTCGATCGGCCGCCGTGAACATGGACAGCCCGTCGGCGTCGCAAATCTCGTCGAGGGCCGTGCGGTGGACGTCGTCCATGTTGAACGCCGGCTGGCTCTGCCCGACGATGCCCTTCATCGACAGGCGTCGATATTGGTTGGTGAGAACCGCCCAGTCCCGTTGGACTCCATGCGCCTTGCCGACCTCCGCGAACGCGTCGCGAATGCCGGAGTGCCAGTCGAGGATGGTGCCGCCGGTGTCGAAGGTCGCCGCTTTGATGCGCATGGATGCTCCGTCGAAGTTGGGTTCAATAGCGTGTGGTCAATTGGGTGAGCCAAGAAGGCGAATGGTCGACCAGCCATGACTCGATCGGCTTGTCGGCGCCCGACAGGATCATCGCGGCCAACGCGATCATGACCGCCCCCATGAGCATCTTGCCAGCCTTGCCCGCTTGCATGAGCTTGCCGCGCATCTTGTTCATGGCGCCGCGCCCGACGTAGGCCAGGCCCACCACGGGCAGGGCGGCTCCGACCCCGAAGATTCCCATGAGCAATGCCACCTGGGGCAGTTGAGAGCCCTGGCTGGCCAGCACCACGGCGGCTCCCAGCGTCGGGCCCACGCAGGGGCTCCATACGACCCCCAGCACCAGTCCAATGGAGAACTGGCCCCACAGGCCGTCGAGGTTCATGCGCGAGATCAGGTTGTTGCCGGCGTCGCCGATGCCCGAGGTGGCCGAGGCGAAGCGTTGCTGCAGGCTCGTCGACATCAGGACCAACCCGAGCAGGCCCAGGATCGCGGCGCCGACGCCGCGGAAGATGGCCGGATCGAGGTCCAAGGCGGAGCCCGCCCAAGCGAGGCCCGTGCCGATGACGGCGTAGGAGATGGCGAGGCCGCCGGCCAAGGCCAACGGCGCGCGCGGGTGCGCGTTGGCCGCCGTCCCCAGCAGGATGGGGATGATGGGCAGCACGCAAGGCGAGAGCGTCGAGAGCACTCCCGCCAGGAAGCCGAAGCCATAGGAGCCGAGCCCGAACTCCATCACTGGACCGTCTTCTTGACCAGGCCTTCCAAGCCCTCGGGCGTGGTGTCGCCCGTGGAGCGGCCCACTTCCTTGCCGCCCTTGAAGGCGACTAGGGTGCTCTGCATGGAGACCTTGAACTTCTTGAGCGTGGGCTTGGCGGAGTCGAAGTCCACCGTCAGCAGGGTTACGTCCTTGTAGGCTGGCTGTTTCATCAGGCCGTCGACGATGGGCTTCTGGGCCTTGCAGGTCGGGCACCAGGTCGCGCTGACGTCAACCACGACGGGCTTGCCTTCTTGGGCGAGCTTGTCGAACTCGGCTTGGGTGTAGGGCTTGATTTCTCCTGCTATGGCGATCGAGGCGACGGCCGAGAGGGCGAGCAGGGCTGCGGATTTGATGAAGTTCATAGGAGTCTCCGTAGGGTGAGGTTAGCGGGCGGGTTTGAAGGTTTTTTGAAGCGAGGCCGTGTAGGCGGTCAGGGCGGCGAGCTCCTTGGAGTCCCAGGGCAGCGGCTTGGCGGCCATGGGCATGACCATGCAGCCCTGCACCATCTCATCCAGGTAGACCGTCTTGCGGCCTAGCTGGTCCTTGGCCATGGCGACGGTGTGGGGGTAGGGCTTGGCGAAGCTGGCCTGGAACGCGCCGTGGTTGGCGTGGCAGCTCGCGCAGCTCATGCCGTTGGTCGAGAGCTTGGGGTCGTTGAAGAGCTTTTCGCCCAAGGCTGCGTCGCCGACCAGCGGCTTGTAGCCCACCGGCCTCGTGATGGAGGCGCCGGGGTCTCCGGCCGCCATGGCACCCGTGGATGCCAGCAGGGCGAGAAGCGTGGAGGCGAGGGTCTTGGAGAGCATGGACATGGCGTTCCTTCGGTTGTTTGACGTTAAGAGGCGGGAAGTGGCCAAAAGGATTCGCGAAATCAAAAATATTTTTGATCGGTCGGTGCAAGGGCCCGTTTCTTACAGATTCGAAGGCCGCTAGTCGCCATTTCCCATCGTTGAGCATCCCCTTCAACTTTTTTTCGATCGTCGCGAATCCAAACGCGAGTCGAGGCCCTCTTAGCTTTTGAGGATCGTCCTCGACACCCAACCAAACCAAGGAATCGACATGAAGACAAGCTTGAAATTGGCATCCCTGGCGGCCCTGACCGCCGCGACCCTGGCCTTGCCTGCCGCCGCCCAAGACATGAAGGACTCGGCCAAGTGCGCGCCCAAGATGTCGAAGTGCTGCGCGAAGTGCGCCGGCAAATGTTGCGCCAAGCCCATGAAGAAATGCGCGGCCAAGAAGTGCGCGGCGAAGTGCGGAGCCAAATGCGGCGCGAAATGCGCTCCGAAGTGCGGGGCCAAGTGCGCGCCCAAGAACTGAGCGCGATGGCGCAGGGCCGGCGAGTTCGTCCTCCTGATCGGGAGGGCGATGCCGGCTCGCGCCTACTCGAAACTTATGCCGCCCTGGCCGGACGCGGCGAGCACTTGTTCGCCGGCTTGTTGGGTGGAAGGGCCCCGAAGCAATGGGCCCACTACCCCGACGACGACGCGATCGACGGTGCCAGGGGCTATCAATGGTTCTACCACTCGCATAGCCCTGAGGATCGGCCTGGCGCCCGCGAGCACGGGCACATCCACCTGTTCGCCAGGCGAGCGCTTTGGGGCCGCAGGCTGCGCTCTAGGTCGGAGAGGGAATTCGCCAAGCTGTGCGGCGATCCTGCTTCGGACGCCAACACCCGCCACTTGCTCGCCATCGGCTTTGACGCCAAGGGCCTTCCCATATCGCTGTTCACGGTCAACAGTTGGGTAACCGGCGACCTGATGCTCGGGGCTGAGCTGACGATGGAGCTGCTCTCGAACATGGCTCTCGACACAGGGCATCCCGAAGTCGATGCGGTGGTCGAGTCGACCGTTCGCTTGTGCCTCCCAGAGCTACGCGAATTGATGGTCGCGCGCGACCAAGCCCTTGCAGCGCACGCGGGGCCGGACAAGCTTGCTGACGAGGGTTTGGAGCTTCTGTCCGAAATCGCGGTAGATTTGGATGCGAAGTTGATGGAGCGGGGCTGATCGGCAGCTCGCGTCGCCATCCTCTAGACGTGGAAAGGTGGGCGCGATGGCATACGACGAAGGACTCGCTGAGCGCATTCGTGATGTGTTGCGCGACGAGCAGGGCGTCGGCGAGAAGAGGATGTTCGGCGGCCTGTGCTTCATGCTGGGTGGCCACATGATGGTCGGAATCGTCAAGGAGTCCTTGATGGCACGAGTCGGAGAAGCCGCCGAGGCGCGGGCCCTCGCCAAAGCCGGAGCGCGTCCCATGGATTTCACCGGCAAGCCCATGAAGGGATACGTTTTCGTCGACCCGGAGGGCATCGCCGAAGACCGGGAGCTTGCATCGTGGATTGGGCTGGCAAAAAGCTTCGTCGAAAGTTTGCCGCCCAAGAAGCCGAAGCCTTTGCGTTGAATCAGGCTCCGTGCTTGAATCACAACGATCAATGGAGAAGACAGCATGGGCGTCGAATCGCAAACCAAAGAGCATTGGGAAAAGGTCTACCAAAGCAAGTCCGCCGACCAGGTGAGCTGGTTCCAGGAGCATGCGGGCAAGTCCCTTGAAATGATCCGTTCGGTCAGGGGCTCCCTATCCGATCGAATCCTCGATGTCGGAGGCGGGGCCTCTACGCTTGTGGACGATCTGCTCGCCGACGGCTGTAAGAACGTGTCGGTGCTGGACTTATCGGAGGCCGCGCTGGAGGTCGCAAAGAGGCGGCTTGGCGCGTCGGCAGATCGCGTTGGGTGGATCGCAGGCGACATCCGCTCAGTCGCATTGCCAGAGGACGCTTTCGATGTTTGGCACGACAGGGCCGTCTTCCACTTTCTGACGGAGCAAGGTGATCGAGATGCCTATGTCGGACAGGTGATGCGCGCGGTGCGTCCAGGAGGCCATGTGATAGTCGCGACGTTCGCGCCCGACGGCCCCGAGAAGTGCAGCGGACTGCCAGTGATGCGATACGGAGCCGGTGAGCTCCATGGCGAGTTCGGTCCGGCCTTCGAGCTCGTGGGCAGTTCGTCGGAAGTCCACAAGACGCCCTGGGGATCCGAGCAGAGTTTCGTCTACTGCCTATGCGTGAAGCCACGGTAGAGCCTCGGCTGAGTTTTGAACAGCATATTCGATGTATCCAAGATAGCTACCCCAAAATACGGGGTCAGCTCCTTATTGTTCAAAACTTTATTGTCCGTGACTGCCGAAAATCTGACTGTTGAGGCGTTTGTTCAAATGTTTAATGCTTGCGGATTGGACAGTTGTCGCTCGTAAGTCTATGATTCGTAATAAGGTTTGTTCATGACTTTATTGTCACGAAACATCCGGCCCCGCTGGGGCCGGACGTGATCGCCCCTTGAGATGCCACCTTCGGGTGGCATTTCTCATGGGCTGGCCGGAGAGCTGGTGGCGGGCTGTCGGGGTCAGCGTTTGTCGAATGGCGCGCCGCCGAGCTTCAGGCCTGCCTTGAAGCCACGCTTCTGGAACCATCCCTGGTTCATCTCCAGCACGAAACGGACGGGTTTGCTGCTGCAGTGCGAGTCGGTGGTCTGGGGCTTCATGTCGACCAGGTTGACCACGGTGCCGTCATCGGCCACAAAGGCGGCGGTCAGGGGCAACAAGGTGTTCTTCATCCAGAAGCACTGGGTGGCGGGCACCTCGAAGACGAACAGCATGCCTTCCTGCTGCGGCATGCTGGCGCGATTCATCAGGCCGATCTGGCGTTCGACTGGTGCCGACGCGACCTGGGCATCGATCTGGTACATCCCGGCGGTCAACTGCACGCGCGGCAGGTCGAGCTGAGGTCCTTCCTGGGCCGAGGCGACGAGGGCATGAAAGGGCAGCAGGGCACACAGCAGTGCCTGGGTCAGGTGGCGGCGGGGCAGATTCATGGTGGGTGATCCTGTGGTGCGGCCCGGAAATGGCGCGCATCCGGCACCGATTTTGGCCCAAAAAGGCGGCGTGGTCCGTCCCGTGAGGGCAACTTTGCACAGAGCCCGTTTCATGGGTTGGGCCCGCATGGCAGGTCGTCAACGGGGCGGGCGGAGGCCAGCGTTGGCGTGTCCGCGTCCGGTGTCGCCCATGCCGATGAGGGCCGCCTTGGCAGGCGCTAAGATCAAGAGGTTTCACCAGTATGTTCAGCCTCACCGGAGACGTCAGTCCATGACCCGTTATCAGCATATCCAGGTTCCCGAGCAGGGCGAGAAGATCACCGTCAATGCGGACAAGACCCTCAAGGTACCAGATCAGCCGATCATTCCCTTCATCGAAGGCGATGGCGTCGGACGCGACATCACGCCAGTGATGCTGAAGGTGGTTGATGCGGCGGTGGCCAAGGCCTACGGAGGCCAGCGCAAGATCCACTGGATGGAGGTCTATGCCGGCGAGAAGGCCACCCATGTCTACGGTCCGGATGTCTGGTTGCCCGAAGAGACCGTGGATGTGGTGCGCGACTACCTGGTTTCGATCAAGGGACCCCTCACCACGCCGGTCGGCGGTGGCATCCGATCGCTCAATGTGGCCTTGCGTCAGGAGCTGGACCTGTACGTCTGCCTGCGTCCCATCCAGTACTTCAAAGGCGTGCCTTCGCCGCTCAAGGAGCCCGAAAAGACCAACATGGTCATCTTCCGTGAGAACTCGGAAGACATCTATGCCGGCATCGAGTTCGAAGCCGGCAGCGACAAGGCCAAACGTCTGATCAAGTTCCTGCACGATGAGTTCGGCATCACCAAGATCCGCTTCCCGGAAACCTCGGGTCTGGGCATCAAGCCGGTTTCTCAGGAGGGCACTGAGCGCCTGGTCCGCAAAGCCATCCAGTACGCCATCGACAACAACAAGCCCAACGTCACCATCGTGCACAAGGGCAACATCATGAAGTACACCGAGGGCAGCTTCCGCGAATGGGCCTATGCCCTGGCCGGACGCGAATTCGGTGGCGAATTGATCGACGGCGGCCCCTGGATGCGCGTGCCCAACCCCAAGACGGGCGGACAGATCGTGATCAAGGACAGCATCACCGATGCCTTCCTGCAGCAGGTCCTGCTGCGCCCGGTCGAGTACAGCGTGGTGGCCACGCTCAACCTCAATGGTGACTACATCTCGGACGCCGTGGCGGCCCAGGTGGGTGGCATCGGCATCGCGCCGGGGGCCAACCTGTCGGACACCGTGGCCATGTTCGAGGCCACTCATGGCACCGCTCCGCGCTATGCCGGCAAAGACTATGTGAACCCGGGCTCCGAGATCCTGTCTGCCGAGATGATGCTGCGCCACATGGGTTGGACGGAGGCTGCCGATCTCATCATCCGCTCGCTGGAGAAGGCCATCCTCAGCAAGAAGGTCACCTATGACTTTGCGCGCCTGATGGAGGGCGCGGTTCAGGTCAGCTGCTCGGGTTTCGGTCAGGTCATCATCGACCAGATGGAAGAGTGAAAGCGCCGGCGGGGGGCTCGCAGGCCCCCTGCCGAAGACTCGAATCGGAGCCAGTGCTGTTGCCGGCGCTGGCTTGGATGCGATCTGGGTCAGGACTTGATCAGGACGGTTTCGTCGATCTTGTTGGCCAACTGGGCGATGGCCAACGCGGCTGCGCTGTTCGGGTTGTTGATCGACAGCAGTTGGCGGCGCATCACGGCGTCACGTACTGAGGGGTCGGCGGGGATGTCGCCCAGGTGGATCAGACGCACAGGCCGGCCCGTGTCGGTGCTCACGAAGCGGTCCAGCACCTGTTGCAATTGACCGGTGATGGCCCGGCCGTCGCCCGGGCGGACGGTCTGGTTGATGATCATGCGCACCTGGCGGCGCTTCTGCTGCATGGACAGCACCTTGATGGCGGCATACGCATCGGTCAGAGAGGTGGGTTCCGGGGTGGCCACCAGCAAGACCTCGCCGGCCAGCGAGACCGCGAACAGCACCACGTCAGAGATGCCGGCGCCGGTGTCCAGCAGCACCACGTCGAAGCGCGGCAGCAGGCTGCGCAGCACACGCACGAACTCGTCGCGCACCTCGGGTGTGAGGCGCGAGTACTCCACCATGCCAGAACCGGCCAGCAGCACGCTGAAGCCGCCCGGTGCTTTCACAATGGCCTCGTCGACCGTGGCCTTGCCCGTGAACACATCGTGCAGCGTGACTTTGGGGTGCAGGTTCAGCACCACGTCCAGGTTGGCGAGGCCCAGGTCGGCATCCAGTACCAGCACCCGCTGGCCGCGGCGTGTCAGGGCGGCTGCCAGGTTCGCCGCGACAAAGGTCTTCCCGACGCCGCCTTTGCCGCTGGTGATGGCCAGCACCTTGGCTGACACAGCTTCCGCAGGGGTGGTTTTCAGCGCTTCGCTCATCTGTTCACTTTCGGTTGGCGCTGTCGGCCGGGTCACTTTGTTCGGTTGAAATTCCACGCTCGTCCTGATCCTGGTCCTGGACGTCGTAGAACAGCAAACCCTTTTCTTCTGCACTCACCGTGCTGTCCGGCGGAAAATCCAGACAGACACGGTTGCGACCCTCCGATTTCGCCCGGTACAACTGGTGGTCGGCACGCTCGATCCAGAGAGAGATCGGTGATCGGACCCAGGGCAGGGTGAACGAGCCTCCGATGCTGACGGTCACGTTGATGTCCAGCCCTGGGGCAATGGTGATGGGCGTGGATTCCACGATGGACCGGATGCGTTCCGCGACGGCCCGCCCAAAAGCGGCCTGGCAGCCGGGCAGGACCACGGCGAACTCCTCGCCACCGTAGCGGGCCAGGGTGTCCATGGGACGAACGCAGTTGGCGAGCGTGTCCGCCACCGACTGGAGAACGATGTCTCCGGCGGGGTGGCCATGACTGTCGTTCACACGCTTGAAATGATCGATGTCCAGCATCAACAACAAGGCCGATTCACCCGTGCGGGTCACACGGTCGACTTCGCGCTCAAGGACGGCCCGGAATTGACGCCGATTGGCCAGTCCTGTCAGTGGATCCTTGAGCGAAAGCTCGCACAGTCCGTCGATCAGATGTTGGAGGTAGCCGGTGGTGCCCTCGGGTGCAGGGGGATGCAGTTCCTCATCTTGTGCCAGCAACGCCAGGGCGGTGTCGAGACGAAGACTGCTGAGGTCAATCGGTGCAGGAGCCTGGGAGGGGGACACGAGGTGTGGAAGGGCTAGAGTTTTGCGAAGTTTAACAGTAGCCCCCTTGCCCATAAGTGACAAAATGTGGCGCTTCTTGCCTGCTTTACGTGATTGACGGCAAGTTTTGCACGGTTGCGAGGGTTTCCTGGTCCGTGCGGCACATTCTCAGCAGCGGGCCTTCGTTCAGGCATCCAGCCCGCCGCAAGACAGTCTCCACAGGCAACTTCAGCCCGCTGATCACCAGCGTGATGTCACGCTCGTGCAGCATCAGCATGATCTGCTGAAAGGCCTCTACCCCGGTCACGTCGATGCGGTTGATCGGCTGGGCGTACAGGCACACGCATCGGGTGTCAGGGTGCCGGGCCAGATGATCGACGATGTTGCGTTCCAGGGTGCTGGCCGACGCAAAGTCGAGTTCGGCGTCCATGCGCAGGGCATAGAGATGCGGCGCCAGGGGAGGCAGGTGCCACAGGTGTCGATCGCGAAGGCTGCCATCGCCGTGCAGGCCGACCTCGATGATGCGTGGATGCAGGCGTTGATAAAGAAAATGAGTCAGGCTCGCGACCAGGCCGGCCAGCACCCCCCAGTAAAGCTGGGGGGCGGTGGCGAGCGTCAGCACGAAGGTGGCGCCGGCGGTCAAGGCTTCGACACGCGAGATCT
>RXJO01000063.1 GCA_003987795.1 Curvibacter sp. | reverse complement strand
GTTTGGGCGGTCATGAGGGTTGTCTTCCGTGGTTGGAACGCCGGGCTGCAGCGGGCAGGATCACCCCCTCGGCGTTATTCATATGGTTATCATACAAATTTAAACAAAGCTCGAAGACAAGGGTTTACCCTGGTGAAGCCATCGCCTCAGGCGGGCGGAGTCAGGGCCTTGATCAAGGGTTCGGCCAAGGCTTCGCCCTGTTGTTGCCAGAAGGCAGGGTCGGCCTGCTCGATGCGACGGATGGCGTTGTCCATGTGGCCGGCGGCGGCGGCGCGGGCGGCCAGGGGGTCGCCGGCCTCGATGGCGCGCCAGATGCGCTGGTGCTCTTCGGCCACCTCGCGGGCAAAGTCGGCACGGCGGGCCTCGTTGGCCCGGGTGACCTGGGTGGCCCCGCGCAGGAACTGGCTCAGGTACTCCAGCGTACCGATCAGAAAGGGGTTGCGGGCCGCATCGGCGATGGCGCGGTGGAACAGCACGTCCTCATTGACCCCATCGCCGCCCGAGCGGACCGCGGCGTCCAGGGCCTCGATGGCCTGGCGCACGCGCAGCACGTCGTCCGGCGTACGGCGCTCGGCCGCCAGACCGGCCACCTCGGCCTCCAGGGCCCGGCGCACCTCGGCCATCTGCACCACCGCGCTCTTGGAGACAGCATGGCGGGCATCGAAATTGAGCGGCTGGAAGGATTTCTCGCGCACGTACACGCCGCTGCCCTGGCGCGAATCGACCAGGCCCAGGGATTTGAGACGCGATACCGCCTCACGCACCACGGTGCGGCTGACGGCGAACTGAGCCACCAGCACCGCCTCGGTGGGCAGTTTGGCCCCCACCGGCAGGCGGCCGGCCCGGATCTCGGCCGCCAGCGCCTCCGCCACCTGATCGGACAGGCGCGCGCCGGGGGTGATGGTCTGGAACTGAGGGGTCATGGACAAGGCGTGCGGGCACTCGGGGAAAAATTGATCGTACAACTTTAGCCCAGGCCCAGGCTCCTGCGGGCTGCGGTTTACCCGGCCCGCTGCGACCGAGGGATCAGGCCCGCACGAACTTGAAAACGGCGGTTCCGGCCCGCGCATTGGGCAACCAGCGCAACTCACGCCCCTGCTCAAGACCGAAGGCGTCGACGATGCGCAAGCTGTTCTTGTGCGCCAGGTCGATGAAGTCGGCAAAGGTGCCGACGCGGATGTTGGGCGTGTCGTACCACTGGTAGGGCAGGCGCTTGGTGACTGGCATGCGCCCGCGCAGCACGCTCAGGCGGTTGGGCCAGTGCGCAAAGTTGGGGAAGGCGACGATGCCGGTCTTGCCGACGCGCGCGGTCTCGCGCAGCATCACCTCGGCATTGCGCAGGTGCTGCAGGGTGTCGATTTGCAGCACCACGTCGAACGAGGCGTCGTCGAACATCGACAACCCCTCATCGAGGTTGAGCTGGATGACGTTGACGCCGCGTTTCACGCAGGCCAGCACGTTGGCGTCATCGATCTCGATGCCATAGCCGGTGCAACCGCGCTCGCGCTGCAGCACATCGAGCAGGGCGCCGTCACCACAGCCCAGGTCGAGCACGCGGGCACCGCGGGGCACCAGGGCGGCAATGCTTTGGAGGTTATGGGCGTCGCTCATGCCGGCACCTTGTGGTTGAAATAGGCACGCACCACCTCGAGGTAGCGCGGGTCGTCGAGCAAGAAGGCATCGTGGCCATGGGGCGCATCGATTTCGGCGTAGCTGACGTCGCGGCGGTTGTCGAGCAGGCCCTTGACGATCTCACGGCTGCGCTGGGGTGAAAAGCGCCAGTCGGTGGTGAAGCTGACCAGCAGAAAACGGCATTGCGCCTGGGCCAGGGCCGCGCTGAGGTGAGCGCCATGCGAGCGGGCGGGGTCGAAATAATCGAGCGCCCGGGTGATCAGCAAATAGGTGTTGGCGTCAAAGTACTCGCTGAACTTGTCGCCCTGGTAGCGCAGGTAGCTTTCGATCTGGAACTCGACATCTTGGGTCGAGTAGCGGTAGCCGGTGGCGCTGTCGACCACGGCCTCGCGCAGCTGGCGACCGAACTTCTCGTTCATCACATCGTCGCTGAGGTAGGTGATGTGACCGATCATGCGGGCGATGCGCAAACCACGCTTGGGCACCACGTTGTGCTCGTAGAAGTGTCCGCCGTGGAAATCCGGGTCGGTGACGATGGCGCGGCGGGCCACCTCGTTGAAGGCGATGTTCTCGGCGTTCAGGTTGGGGGCACTGGCCACCACCACGGCGTGGCGCATGCGATCCGGGTATTGCAGGGTCCAGCTCAGGGCCTGCATGCCGCCCAGGCTGCCGCCCATGACCGCCGCCAACTGCTGGATGCCCAGCGCATCGAGCAGCCGGGCCTGGGCATTGACCCAGTCCTCGACCGTGACCACGGGGAAATCGGCACCATAGACGCGGCCCGTATCCGGGTTCACATGCATGGGGCCGGTGCTACCGAAGCAAGAGCCCAGGTTGTTCACGCCGATCACGAAGTAGCGGTTGGTGTCCACCGGCTTGCCCGGGCCGATCATGTTGTCCCACCAGCCCTCGGACTTGGGCTGGCCTTCGTAGACCCCGGCCACGTGGTGCGAGGCATTGAGGGCGTGGCAGATCAGCACGGCGTTGGAGCGCTCGGCGTTGAGCGTGCCGTAGGTCTCGTAGGCGAGGGTGTAATTCCGAATCGACGCGCCGCTTTGCAGGGGCAGCGGCGACTCGAAGGTCATGAACTGAGGTGTGGCAAGAAAACTCATGGCAACAAAAAACCCGGTTCGCCAAAAACGAGACCGGGTTGAGCCTATCTGTCTTTAGCTGAATTTCGAAACACATCGGTTTCGGCGCCCGCAAGCTGGAATCAAATCGGCGCCCTGTGAACAGGTGCACGGAGTATAGCAAGCCCCCCTGCCGGGCAAAAGCCCTGCCGCCGGGCCTCAGGCCGGGGCGAACAAGGCCAGCAGCCCCAGTGCGGCAAAGATCAGCGCCGACACCAGGTGCACGACCCGGATCGGCACGCGCCGCGTGAGGCGATCCCCCAGCCAGACCACCGGGGCGTTGGCCAGCATCATGCCCAGGGTGGTACCAGCCACCACCGCGGCCCAGGCCTGGTACTGCGCGGCCAGCATCACCGTGGCGATCTGGGTCTTGTCGCCCATCTCGGCCAGGAAAAAGGCCACCACGGTGGTGCCGAAGATACCCAGACGGGGCGAGGCGCTACCGGTGTCGTCATCGTCGAGCTTGTCAGGGATCAGCATCCACACCGCCATGGCAATGAATGAAGCGCCCAGGATCCAGCGCAGCCATTGGGGCCCGAGCACGGTGGTGACCCAGGTGCCGACGGCACCCGCCAGGCCATGGTTGACCACGGTGGCGACGAGGATGCCCAGCACGATGGGCCAGGGCTTGCGGAAACGGGCGGCAAGGACCAGCGACAACAATTGCGTCTTGTCGCCCATTTCAGCGAGGGCGACGATGCCGGTGGAGACGAGGAAGGCTTCCATGGAAAAGAGAACTCCGGCCGGACACAACCCATGACTGCGCGGCACCCCCCGGCCAAAACGGGGGCTGCGCAGTCAAAGGTCTCGCCAGGTCCGCAAACCGTCTGCGCCATGGGCACTCGCCTGGCCGGCGGTGCCCAAGTCTGTTGACGCATACCCCTCTCGCGGGCCAGCCGAGGCCCGGAAGGGAGGCTACTCCCCCTTGAACAGAACGCCAGTGTACCCAAACCCCCCAGCCCCGCCCGGCGGATGGCCATGCACCGCATCGGCACACACCAGGACGGGGCGCACCATCAGCAGGCAAACATCACCGTTATGGCGCATTTATTGCTTTCTCCTGGTGCGCATTCACTGATGACGGATCGAATGCACCAATTCAGTTCATTTTCTCCACGAGGACACTATGGAAGCACTAAAACAGGGCGCAGATGCCTTGTTCATCCTGCTGGGCGCCGTGATGGTTCTGGCCATGCACGCCGGCTTTGCCTTTCTTGAGCTGGGCACGGTCCGGCAGAAAAACCAGGTCAACGCCCTGGTGAAGATCCTGGTGGATTTCTCGATTTCGACCGTGGTGTATTTCGTGGTGGGCTACGGTGTGGCCTATGGCACCCACTTCTTTGTGGGCGCCGAGGAACTGGCTGCCAAGAACGGCTACGAACTGGTGAAGTTCTTCTTTCTGCTGACCTTTGCCGCCGCCATTCCGGCCATCATCTCGGGAGGCATCGCCGAGCGCGCCCGCTTCTGGCCCCAATTGATCGCCACCGCGGTGATCGTGGGCTTCATCTACCCCTTTTTCGAGGGCATTGCCTGGAACCAGCACTTTGGCGTGCAGGCCTGGATCAAGGCCTTGACGGGTGAAGAGTTCCACGACTTTGCCGGCTCGGTGGTGGTGCACGCGGTGGGCGGCTGGATCGCCCTGCCGGCGGTGATCCTGCTGGGCTCGCGCGCCAACCGCTACCGCAAGGACGGCGCCATCTCGGCCCACCCGCCCTCGAACATCCCGTTTCTGGCCCTGGGCGCCTGGATCCTGGTGGTGGGCTGGTTCGGCTTCAATGTGATGAGCGCACAGACCCTGGACAAAATCTCGGGCTTGGTGGCGGTGAACTCGCTGATGGCCATGGTGGGCGGCACGCTGGCGGCCCTGGTGCTGGGCAAGAACGATCCGGGCTTCGTGCACAACGGCCCGCTGGCCGGCCTGGTGGCGGTGTGCGCCGGCTCGGACCTGATGCACCCCCTTGGGGCATTGGTGGTGGGCGCGGTGGCCGGCACGATCTTCGTGCTGATGTTCACCCTGACCCAGAACAAGTGGAAGATCGATGACGTGCTGGGTGTGTGGCCGCTGCACGGCCTGTGCGGCACCTGGGGCGGCGTGGCCGCCGGGCTGTTCGGCAGCAAGGCCCTGGGTGGCCTGGGCGGCGTGAGCCTGGGTGCGCAACTGATCGGCACCGCCATGGGCGTGGCCTGGGCCGCCGTGGGCGGCCTGGTGGTATACGGTCTGCTCAAGGTCACGCTGGGGCTGCGCCTGTCGCAGGAAGAAGAGTTCGAGGGTGCTGACCTGTCGATCCACAAGATCCGGTCCACCCCGGACCGTGAAGTCAGCTGGTGATCCGCCTGGCACCGACCGACCACGACGCGCCCTCCGGGGCGCGTTTTTACTGAGTGATCAGCGTTGAAGCCAGCGCTGCACCAGCGCGTCCAGGGTCCAGCGGCCGGAGCCGAAGAGGGCCAATGCCGCCAGCAGACTGCCCCAGAACACATGGCCTTGCAGGGCCTCGGACGAGATTTCGGGCAGGGACAGCACGGCCACGGTGTTCACCACCAGCAAACCGAGTGCCGGGATGCGCCCGCCCAAGCCCAGCACCAGCAACACCGGCAAACCCACCTCACCCGCGGTGCCCATGACAGCCGCCCAGGCCGGTGGCAGCAGCGGGACGTGGTACTCGTCCTGGAACAGGGCCAGCGTGATCTCCCAATCGCGCAGTTTGGTGAGACCAGCCAGAAAGAACACCTGGGCCAGGTAAAGCCGGGCGAGCAGCGCCGCCAGAGGCTGCAGGGCATCGAGCCCACGCACCAGCAGGCAGTAGGGCTTCAGGATGGGGTGGGGGGTCGGGGTCATGCAAATCTCCGTGGCAAGGTTGTTCAGTGGGTTCGGTTGGGTGTGGCGTCGCGCACGGCCAGCACCAGGCCCTGCTTGACAGCCTCTTGCAGCCAGACGCCCAGGTCCAGGCCAGGTTCATTCGTTTGCGCCCAATGCAGGGCCGCGCCCAGGCTGGGTTCGGTGAGCAAGGCCTGCAGCCAGGCGGCCTCCGCCGCATCGATCAGGCGCACGCAGGGGCGCCAGCCCCGGCGCCAGAACACCGCGCACTCAGGCACGCCTGAGTGCAGACGTCGGCCAGCCTGCTCCAGGGCATCGGCCGACGGCTCTGTCGAATCACCCGCATCGCCATGGGCCAGCCACACCGAAATCACGGCCGCCTTGAAGGCCAGCACTTGCGTATTCGCTGGCAGCTCCAGGCGCAACTGCTCGGGGTCTTCCTGCACCAGGCGGGCCAGCGTGGCGGGTTCGGGCCTGGGATCGGGCGCGTTGGCCAGTCGGTGCAAGGTCCATTCGGCGCGGGCCAGCTCGGGCAACCAGGCGGGCAGTTCATGCTCAGGACCCAAGCGACCGAGCCAGTCGGGCAGATCGGCACCCCAGTGGGCCAGATCACCGCGCATGGGCGGGCACGCCAGCCAATGGTCTCGGGCCAAGGCCGCCAGGGTGGCCTCCCCCACGCACTGGCGCAGCACGGGGTAGACGGCCGCCAGGGCGCGCTCGGCCACCGCACGGGCATTGCGCTGGTAGGCGGGCACACCGGCCTCGCCGATGGACACAGCGGGGTCGGACGACCACAGCGCGGCCAACAAGGCCGACTGCTGCGCCAGCAAGGGGGCGCTCATGGGGCCACCTGCGCCAGGGTGTCGGCCGCTTGCCGGGCCTGGTCCATCAAGACGGCCCAGGGCGGCAGGTCGGTGTCCCATTCGATCAGGGTGGGTCGCGGCCCCCAACGCGAGACGGCATGCCGGTACAGCGCCCAGACTGGCTCACTGATGAGGCTGCCGTGGTCGTCGATCAGCCATTCGCCGGTGTCGGCATGGCCGGCCAGGTGGATCTCGGCCACGCATTCGGCGGGCACGGCGTCGAGCCAGGCTCGCGAGACGTCGAGCAGGGCCTCCGTCGGCTCAGCCACCGCAGGGCCGTGACGCCGGCGCCAGGCGTTGCGGGCATTGACGTGGAGGTTGTTCACATCGACCAGCAAGCCGCAGCCAGTGCGCCGGGCCAGCTCGCCGAGGAACTGCACCTCGGAAAAATCGTTGTCGGCCCAGCTCAGGTAGGCCGACAGGTTCTCGATCACCAGTGGCCGACGCAGCCGATCCTGCACTTGCTGCACATGGCGGCTCATCAGGTTCAGGGACTCGGTGGTCCAGGGGATGGGCAGCAGATCAGCCGCGTGCACCGTCTGACCGAACAAGCCCCCGCGTGAGAAGCTGGCGTGGTCACTGACACGCACCGGATCGACGCGGGCCACGAGCTCGGCCAGCTGATCCAAATGCCAGGGATCGAGCCCGACGGCCGAGCCCAGCGACAGCCCCACGCCGTGCAGACTGACGGCGTGATGCTCCCGGGCCTGCATGAGCACCCCGAGGACGGCACCGCCGGCACCGAAGAAGTTCTCGGAGTGCACCTCGAGAAAACCAGGAGCAGGCGCGCCTTGCAACAGCTCGGCATAGTGCGGCTGGCGCCAGCCCACGCCCACCCAGGGCATGAGCGGATGCAGGGCTGGCGAAGGCTCGGACATGGGGCGCTCCTGCTCTGGCACGCTCATCAGCCCTTCTTGCCGGCGGCCATCTTGGCCTCGTCGGCCGTGAGACCCGACATCTGCTTGCACGTGCCCTTGGCCACGTACTTCCACTCAGCCTTCGACATGTCCTCCTTGGCCTGGCCGGCACACGAGTGGCTGCCGCTGAGGTTGGCGCAGTCGTTCTGGCCCGCCTTGGCGATGCCGAAGCATTTTTCCTTGCCACTGTCCTGGGCCAGCACGGGGCCGGAAGCCAGCAGGGCCGAAGACAGCAAAGAGGCGGCAGCAGCAGCAAACAAAGCACGTTGGTTCATGGAAAACTCCTGGGGTGACGTTGATGAAAATGACATTCAACCGGGGGCCTGGATGGGCCGAAATGATCACCGGTTGAGGGTGAGTCGATCCAGCCCATCGGTTCTTACAAGGCCGACAAAATATTTTTTTGCCGGCGTTTCTGCGTGACGCCATGGCCGCCGTTTCAATACACTGCCCCCATGAGTTTCGAACACCAGCTGGCCGAACACCGGCCTTACCTGCTCAAGTTTGCGCGGCTGCAATTGCGCAATGAGACCTGGGCCGAGGACGCGGTCTCCGAGACGGTGGTGGCCGCCCTGAGCCGGCCTCAGGCGTTTCAACAGCAGTCGCAATTGAAGACCTGGCTGGTGGGCATCCTGAAGCACAAGGTGGTCGACCAGATGCGGCAGCGTGCCCGCGAAGTGGTGCTCGAGATCAGCGACGACCCAGGCGACGAACTGGAATCCCTGTGCTTCACGGCCGATGGCCACTTTGCCCAGGCGCCGATGGCTTGGGGCCATCCCGAGCAACAGTTGCAATCCCGCCAGTTCATCGAAGTGCTGGAGACCTGCACCGACCGGCTGCCCGCCGCCATGGGACGGGTTTTTCTGATGCGTGAATGGCTGGAACTGACCTGCGAAGAAATCTGTCAGGAACTCAAGCTCAGCCCGAATCACCTTTATGTGCAGTTGCACCGGGCCCGGCTGCGGTTGCGCGAATGCCTTGAAATCCATTGGTTCGGTCTGGCCAAAGGGGCGACACCATGATCCTGAAGCGCAACTGCAAGGAAGTGGCCGCCCTTCTGCTGGCCCGTGAAGACCGCAAACTGAGCCTCGAGGAAAGACTGACGCTGCGTCTGCACCTGGCCGCCTGCGACGCCTGCCCGCTGTTCGCCAAGCAGGTATTGACCCTGCGCAGCGCATTCACCCAATGGAGAAATCAGGCGGCGAGTCCGGAAGCCAGCCGCGCTGAACCACCCGACGCCCCCTCCTGACGCGGGAATGACATTTCAGCCGCCATGGCGATATCTGCGGTGATTTGAGTTTGTTTTTTTTCGGTTCATTTCCGGTCAAGAAACAAAAAACACTTGCATTTTTCAATACACCATGGTTTTAATGTTGAAGCATGGCTTCGATTCCATGCAAGCTTGCGGTGATCGGTCAGGTTCGCGTCCGAAGTGTGCGTTTTCGGGACTCCATCGCTTTGTTAATGTGTTTTTGAGGAGTCCCTTGATGGGCAACAAACTGTACGTCGGCAACCTGCCTTACTCGGTGCGCGACAACGACCTGGAACAGGCTTTTGGCCAATTTGGTGCCGTCACCAGCGCCAAGGTCATGATGGAGCGTGACACCGGCCGCTCGAAGGGTTTCGGTTTTGTGGAAATGGCGAGCGACGCCGAAGCACAATCCGCCATCAACGGCA